>JBKPCR010000313.1:0-11553 GCA_046727435.1 bacterium
CCTTTGGGAGGTAGACCAGGATGAGCCCATCGTGGTGGATGTTGTCTTTGATGTGGTGGATCTCCAGCGTGCGGGTATCATCGCGCAAGACCTGCTTGTCGGTCAGGGTTTCGATGGTCGCCTTCTTGCCTGCCTGCGCCAGCTTGTCGGGGTTCACGGTGCGTGGGTTAGCTAGGGCCTGTTCGTAAAACGGCTTATTGACGGCGTGCGTGACGATCGTAGCGCCCTCGGCCACGAACGCCCCTAGTCCGCCGGAGTGATCGAAGTGGTGATGCGAGTTGATCACATACTTGATCGGTTTGGTCGGCACGAGCTTTTTCACTTCCGCGATCACCGCAATGGCGCGTTCGTCGTTCTGCGGACCTTCGACCACCACCACGTAATCCTTCATTTCTATCAACACGCTGTGATGCGTCCCGCCGGCCAAATACCAGATGCCGTCAGACACCTGTTGTGCCTGTACTCGCACCGCTGCCTGTCGGACGTTGTCGGGGACCTGGATATCGACCGCAGCGTTGGGCTGGACGGCGTTCACGGTGAGGTCGAGCGATGGGAAGTCGCCAGTCTTCTGCGTGATCTTGGTGGGAAATTTTACGCCGCTGAAGTCCTGGTAGTCGGCGTAGATCGTCTCCACCAGCATGTCGCCGACCACAGGATTGGTGGTCCAGGATTCGACCTTCTCGACTAGGTTACGGTCATTCACGACGGCGCTGATCTTGAACCTGCCGGGAACCGTGAAGGCGACGGTGGTCAGCTTCTTGTCACCTTCCGTGCGTGATTGCACGGTGGCATTGTTCGCCAGGCCAGCTTTGATCACACCATGTGGGGTGATCCAGAGCTGCTGGAGTCGGTCGGTGACGGCCGCCAGAGTGGGGTTGGCGGTATCTCCGACCTGGTTCCAGGCATAGGTACCGCTCACGAACTGGATCTGGCGCTGCTCGCCTATGACCGGTTGCCCGCCACCGCCGCGTGGCGGTTGTTCCGCCTGCGTACGAACGATTTCGTCCCGCATCGATGCGGTGTCATAATTAATCGAGCGGGTGAAGCTTTTGGCATTGAATCGTGGCCACGGCGCCGTGGGATTTGGGTTCTGGCCAACTGCGAAGGTGGAGCCGCTCCCCGAATACTGAATCGATTTCAAGTCTGTACCACCCATGGCTTTCGCCACGCCTTCGAGGGCGGTCTTGGCGTCCTGGCATGCTCCCACTTGCGGCATGAGCGCGACGACCGCAATGACGACCATCAGTGTCTTCCACATGAGTCACCTCCTAACCAAGTGAGCGATTGGTATATCGGACCGTGACACAGTCGGACATTGGTTGGCAATTCGCCAGCGCGTAAAAGCAGCGAGGAACATCGAGAGAGGCCCTCCCTCGGAGGGCTTAGAAGCGGGTGAGGAGCTGCGGCCTTCGCAGAAAATACCTGAGTACAAGGAGTGCCATCACGACAGAAGCCTTTGGCAGCCGAGAGAGACTTGGACTATTCATCGCAGTATCCCTGCTCCTCCAACATGCCAAACAGGCCTTCTGCCAACCGTCACGAGTGACGGCAACAGCAATTGTAATGAGGCGGGTTTCCCAGGTCAAGATCGAGACGGTCTGAGCGCTATGTATCGTGCGCCGTAACTTCACCCCTACCGGAACCCTCCCCCGTCGATGGGGAGGGCAGGATAGGGGGGCGCGTACCGATGATACCCTGCGCCTCGAGCGTGGCGATCTCCTGGGCCGACAGCCCTAGCAGTTCGCCCAGGACGTAGCTATTCTGCTCGCCCAGACCAGGCGCCGGACTGGTAACTTGCCTAGGGGATTTAGAAAGCTTCCAGGGCGTGCTGACCTGCCGATATGGTCCGGCTTCCGGATGGTCGACCGTATCCCAGAATCCCCGTGCCTCTAGATGCGGCTCGGCGATGAGCTCTGCCGCCGTGACCACGGGTCCCGCGGGCACGCCGTGGTTTTGCAAAATATGCATCGCTTCATAGTGGTTGCATCCACGGGTCCAGGCGGAGAGAATGTCATCCAGCGCTCGTTGGTTTTGCCAACGCCCCGGCAGCGTGGCAAATCTAACATCGTCAGCCAACTCGGGCTGACCGATGGCGTGACAAAGGCCGCGCCACTCAGCATCGGAGCCGACGGCGACGGCCACCCACAGATCATCGCCCTGGCAGGGATAGACGCCGTGCGGCCCCATGAGCAGATGCCTGTTGGCGATGGGCGCCGCAACCCGTCCCGAAAGCGAGTAATCCACCACTGCCTCACCTAACAAGGCAACGGCGACCTCGCGCTGTGATAGATCGATGAAGGTGCCTTTGCCGGTTTGGCGTCGGCGTCGTAAAGCCGCCATCAGTGCCCCTACCGCCACGATGCCCACCACCGGGTCGGGATAGGTCTCGTTGGTCATCAAGGGCCTGCCGTCCTCATAGCCCGTGATCGAGGCGAGGCCGGCGGTCTGTTCTAACGTCGACCCGAGCGAACCGTAATCCGTCTCGGGACCGCTAGCCCCCTGGCTGCTGATCTTGACATACACCAGTTGTGGATTGGCGGCGCTCAGTTGGGCGTAGCCGAGCCCCAGCCGGTCTAAGACCGAGGCCCGATAGTTTTCGATCAGCGCGTCGCAGATGGCGGTGAGCTGCAGAAACAACCCCTTACCCTGAGGACTCGCCAGGTCGAGGGTGACGCTCCGCTTGTTGACATTGCGGTGGATATGGTGTGCGGAGCGATTCCACGGCCGCTCGCCGGGGATGCCTTGGGGATACATGCGATATGTCTCCGGCGTTGGCCGGGCCAGACCGCGGTTGATGTCCATACGCGAGCAGGACTCCACCTTGATGATCTCAGCCCCCATGAATCCTAGCAGGAGCGTGGCATAAGGCCCCGCGGCGATCTGGGTCATGTCGAGGATACGAAGCCCTGCTAGGGCTGGCTGCGTCATCAATTCTCTCCATCGTTCTCGTCATGTGCAGACGCATCGATACGCGGCGGAGAGAGGTCAGATAGTCCCTGCCCCACGAAGGCGTGCGAGATCCGCCGTGCTGAGCCCCAGGCGACCGCCGTATATCTCCCAGTTATGCTCACCTAATAGGGGTGCGCGGCCGTGCCGCCAGGCATCTCCCTGGATGCGAAAAGGGGCGCCAGGATATAGAGCTTTGCCCGCAACGGGGTGGTCTATCGCCTGGAAAAACTGGCGTGCCACTAATTGCCGCGAGGTGAGGAGGTCCTCGACTGTGGCCACATACCCAGCGACGGAGCGGAGTTCCTGTAGGAGGTGATAAATCTCCTCTTTGGGCTGAGTCGCGGTCCACCCGCTGAGAATCGCCAACAGATCCTGCTGGTGCTCGCGGCGCGTCTCAGGCGTGCTAAACGCCGGGTTGTCCTTCAGGTCCGGGCGGCCGATCATATCGCACACACGCGGCCAGGTATCCTGGCGCACTCCGCGCTCCAGACCAGGGCTGACCCAGCCATCTTTGGCTTTTACCAAGGGGCTTTCCCGCCTACTGGGGGTGCGACCGAACTGGTGATGAATGGAGGAGTGAATTTGGGCCACCGCCATAGTTTCCATGGCCGAGACGTCGACATGCTGACCGTAACCTTGCACATCCCGCGCGTACAGAGCGATCATCGTCGCCGAGAAGGCACTCATCCCGGTGGTATAGCAGGCGGCATTGCCGCCGATCTTCAAGGGCTCGCGATCCGGCAGGCCGATGGTCTGCATCAACCCGCCCATTGCCTGTGCAATCAGCTCCGAGCCTTTGAGGTTGCGATATGGACCTGACTGACCAAAGGAGGTCACGGAAATATAGATCAACCCCGGATTGAGCTGCTCGAGCGCGGCGTAGCCCAATCCCAATCGATCCAGATAACCAGGCGCAAAACTCTCGAGCAGGAGATCGCATTCCTGGGCCAGTCGACGTAGGATGGTGGCGCCGGTTTGACTACCGACGTCCAGGGTAATGCTCTTCTTGCCGGGGTTGAGGTACAGAAACAGCGCACTCTCCTCAGGATAAGGTGTTGCGCCGAAGCTGGGACCGGCGCGCCGCGACACATCCCCAGAGCCCGGCCGTTCAACTTTGATGATCTCGGCCCCCAGCCCAGCCAACAATTTGCTACAGAACGGACCAGCGATGTCCTCGCTGAGGTCGAGCACGCATACATCGCCCAGAGTGAGTCCGTTCTCCGGCATTCTTCGAGCCTTTCCGTCGTGCAGTAGGGGGTGGCCATAAGATGCTCGGGGAGTTGCTCCCCGAGATTGGAATCGACATCGAGCGCGAGATTACCAACTCCTCATTCTGAAGGCAAGCACTGTTTGCGCATGGGGAAAATATCGGCTTGGTCAGGTGTGCTGCCGTCCTCACCCTGCGTCTCTCCCGGAGGCAGAGGGCACACTGTCTGGGTACTTAATCTGGCGCCTATGCTCCCCACAGGGGAGGGCTGGATGGGGGACGCGCAGGGCTGAACGCCGATCTTTGCATTGGAGATTGACAAGCCTGGCGGGAATTTCTATAGTGCGCCGCAACTTTCATACGGCCCATACAACTGAAGGGGAGGTGTCCTCATGCAGCAGCTCACCAGCAACGTTTTCGTTGACACGCAGGTTAAAGGCTGTAACTTCGGGTTTGTCACAACCTCCGATGGCATCGTGATGATCGACAGCCCCCATAAGCCGACCGATGCCATGAAGTTGAAGGCGGAAATCGCCAGGCATGGGCAGCTGCGCTTTATCATCAATACCGAACCCCACGGCGATCACTGGACGGGAAACGCCTTCTTCCAGGTGCCCGTCATTGCCCACGAGGGGGTCAGGACGCGCATCCTGAATACCGATATGGAGCAGCATCTGGCACGTGTGGCATCGTTCGGCCCTGAGGAGCCCAAGCTATTGGAAAATTACGCCCCCAACTTGCCAGTCATCACGTTTCAAAACGGCATGACGTTGCATGTGGGCGACCATACGTTTCAGATGATCCATATGCCCGGCCACACCCTGTATCAGGCGGCCATCTTGATCAAGGAGGAGGGGGTCGTCTTCACCAGTGACAATATCTTTTACAAGGTGCAGACGTTCATTCAAGAGGCCAATCCGGATCAGTGGATCGAGGCCCTGGAAGGGCTACGCACGCTGGACGAGGAAATTTTCGTCCCCGGCCATGGCGCCATTTGTGACAAGGGCTATCTGGATGAACAGGGCGAATACATCCTCGAGTGGAAGGCCTACGTGCAGAAGGCCATCGACCAGGGCATACCGAAGGAAGAAGCCCTCGAGAAGCTGACTGCGATGACCGATCGCTATCCGATGGATGTAGGGCTGGAAGGGCAAGCTCCCAGGATCATGCGGATGAATGTCGCCAACCTGTACGACTATCTGATGGGAACCGGCATGCATGAACGCCGCTCCTGAGGGGCCACTTCAGAGGATTGCTGCGGATGCATGGGCCAGTTGGCACGTTCGGTCACATGGAGAATCGTGTGGCGAACCAGGGCAACAGGGGTGAGGAGAGATCAATATGCGTGTGGTCATGATTCATGCTGTGGCGGAGTCGATGTCGCCCACCAAGCTCGCCTTCCAGGAAGTGTTTCCTGAAGCCGAGCTGGTCAACCTCCTGGACGAGGGGCTGTTTCTCGACTTTGGCGATCAACTCACGCCGTCGCTCCGCCGGCGGATGACCCAATTAATTTGTTATAGTGCCGAACATGGGGCGCAGGCCATTGGGTTGGCCTGCTCGGTCTATACGCCGATGGTGGAGATGGTCCGTGGGGTAGTGGATGTGCCTGTCATCTCGTCTTATGGTCCGGTAATGGCTGAGGCAGTGCATGCTGGCCGCCGTATCGGCCTGATCGCTGCGGTGCCGGCCACTTTGCGGGATGCCGAGCATTTTTTGCAGCAAGCAGCACGGGAGTCTGGGACGCCTGTGGACACCGATCCGCGGCTGGCGGAAGATCTCATGGTCGTCAAACACCGTGAAGGCGAAGCTGCATACTGCCGGCGGTTGGCAGAAGAGGTTGACAAGCTCGCACCACATGTCGATGCTGTGTTGCTTACCCAGTTCTCCATGGCTTCGGCGTTATTACATCTCCAGAGCGTTGCCGCCGTGCCTGTGCTGTCGGCTCCTCACAGCAGCGCGCGCTGCTTGAAGGCCTTAGTATCGGTGAGCTGATGGTCAGGTTCTGTGCCATCCCCTTTTATAGAGCTCGCCTCCTTTGCACGGCATGACGAGATCTCGTCAAGGCGAGGAGAAGAGTGGGCCGTGGGTTAGGCGTTAAGGTTTCACCCCGTGGGTGATGGCATAGCCGGCCCTGTCAGCTCTCCTCCCGCAGGGCTTGCACCACTGCGGCGACGGCTGGTTGGTAGACTCGCCAGACCGCCGGATTATAGCAGGCGGGGCCGATGTGCCGGAGTCCACCAGCCGCTGCTTGGGCGGCGAGGTTCTCCAACTGCCAGAGCTGCTCCTCGTTCCCATGGCTGATCAGCCAGCCGGTGATCAGCCCGGTGAGCCAATCCCCGAAATGCATCACCGCCTCCCAGGGGAGCCCCAATCGTTGTCCGGCCAGTCCCCCCAGGGCCCCTATCACCATGGCCAAATTCGCCTCGTTGAGGGCGTGTGGCTCCCCACCCTCATACCGGCGCCACGCCGCCAGAGCCTCGCGCACCTGAGCCTCTGGCAAGTGCACCACTATCTCAGAGGACGCCTCCGCAGGGCTCCCGATGGCGATCCACGAGGCGGGGAACTCCCCGATATCGCCTGCCTCCCGGCAAAACTCCCGCAGTTGCGCCCAGATGCGATACAGGGGCATGTGCTCGGCCAGCAGGCGTCGGAGTGTATCCAGATCGATCAGATCCTCCAGGTGCAGCATCTCCAGGAATTCTGGGACGGAATCGGCCTGATCCGCCCAGCGCTGTACGAGGGGCTGCGCCGTCGCCATCTGGTTGAGGGTTACGGCAAAGAGCCGATGCGACGGCTGGCCGCCCTCCACCAACCAGAGTGCGGATGGCCCAGTCGGATCGGGTTGCCAGGTGATCGGGATGGCCACAGTTGTCTGCTCCTTTCTCGCTTCAGGTTGCCCGAGAGGACCGCGGCCGGCGTACTGCGCGCCATAAATCCTGCGCCGGGTGGACTTGCATTTCCCCATACCTTCGCTGTTTACTTGAACTTGGGGACGACCTTTTCGGTCAGCAGCCGTAGCGAATTGAGGACCCGGTCATAGGGAATCTGGCCGCCATAGTTGGTCTCCAGCACCACGCTAGAGATGCCGAGCGCTTCTTGATACTCCTGGAGGCGATCGACGACCGCTTCCGGCGTGCCAAACAGAACCCGCTGTTTCAGGATGTCATCGTAAGGGATGCTGGCCCGGCGCTGGAGTCGCTCGGCGGCCTCCTCACTGGCGGCGAACCCACTGAGCTCCTGGGCCCCATACTGGATCGCATGCCGCGTGCTCGCTTCGGGCTCCGCACGGGCGCGCTCGGCGGTCTCTGCCACATAAGCGGGAATGCGCAGGGCGATATCGGCGGGGCCAGTATGACCGGCTTCGTGGCGCGCCTTGCGGTACAGATCGAGCCGTTCTTGCAGCTGGGGGATCGGAGTATTGGCGCTGACGAAGACGGAGTGCCCCATACCCCCGACGAGCGTGAAGGTGTCTGGGCTTGCGAGGGCGACTCGGATGGGAGGATACGGTTGCTGAAACGGTTTGGGCACGACGGTCACGTCACGAAAGGAGAAATAGCTGCCTTCGTGGGAGAACTGCTCTTTTTCCCACGCCTTCAGGATGATGTCCAGCGCCTCGAGAAAGCGGCCGCGACTCTCGCCGTATGACACATTATATCCCTGGTAGTACTTGGTCAGCCCGCTTCGTCCAATCCCGAAATTAAAGCGGCCCTTGCTGATATGGTCCACCGTCGCGGCCTCCTCGGCAACACGCAGCGGATTGGTTAGGGGCAGAACCTGCACTGCCAGCCCGATGCGTATCCTACGGGTACGGGCCGCGATCGCACTGGCGATGACGATGGGGGACGCGAGGACAGAGCGGTCTGGACTAAAATGGTGCTCGGCTAGCCAAACGGCATCCATCCCCAGCTGCTCTGCAGCCTCGACCTGATTGAACGACTCCTCGAAGGCCTCCGCCTGCGTCATGTGCAGACGGATGTGGAAGTCAGTGAACATCCCGAAGTCCATACCTTTCTCCTTTCGCTGCTGACCTTTACCCCGACATAAGGCGCGCATGTAGGGCAACGTTTAGATAATTACCTTGAGATGATCACCCAGGTCCTTGGCTCGAGCGATCGTGGGCACGAGTGTAAAGCGATTGGGGGAAGGCGTCAACGAGAATGCATCGTAGGCACCCGATGACTTTTGCTTGACACACGGCGACGTCTGGAGTACTGACACACTATTGTCACCCCCATCCGACCCCTCTTTCCTTGAGGGGAAGGGTTGGGGGGGCGCAGGCTGCCGCCCCGACGTGTCGCGTCCCCTGTGGACAGGAGAGAAACAATGGTATCTGTCAGAAGTAGCCTCCGTGCCAGGTTGCAACGCGGTGAGACGATCGCCGCTCCCGGGGCTTATGACCCGCTCTCAGCGCGGGTGGTGCAGGCATTGGGCTTCGCCGCCGTGTATACTGGCGGGTACATGACTGGGGCTCATACCAGCATCACAGAGCCGCTGTTGACGCTGACGGAGCAAGTCGAGGTGGCGCAAAAGGTAGCGCATGCCGTGGACCTGCCGGTGATCACCGACGCGGGAGCGGGCTATGGTGATCCATTGCACGTCATGCGTTGCGTCCGTGAGTTCGAGGCGGCCGGCATCGCCGGCATCCACATCGAGGACCAGGTCTATCCCAAACGCGCCTCCTATCACAAGGGCCTGGAGCACATCGTGCCGCTCCAAGAATTCATCGAACGCATGAGCTACGCCTTGAAAGCTCGCCGTGACCCAGATTTCCTCATCATCGGGCGCACTGACGCGTTTAGCGCGGTCGAAGGAAGTCGCGAAGAGCTGGTCCGTCGGGGCTTGACCCTCAAAGAACTTGGTGTCGACGCCATCATGCCCCGCGGCGTGCGTGCGAGAGAAGACCTGGCGTTTTTCCGCAAGGAAGTCCCTGGAGTGCCATTGGTGGTCATCGCTGGTGCCGATGACATCTCCGTGCAGGAATATGCCGATTTGGGGTATCAAATCATGATCTATGCCACCACACCGGCAATCGTGGCGGCGAATGCTCTGATGGAGACCTATCAGCACCTCAAAGACACTGGCCTGCTCAACATCACTGCCCAGCGTGTTGCCGAGCTGCGGCGGCGCGTCGAAGAACTCATCAGTCTGCCGGAGTATTACGAAGTGGAAGCGGCGACGACCGAGAGAGGCAGCACTGCCCCGACAGCACCTCATTAACGGCAGTTCGGTTTTGCCCTTGTGTCGCCAGCCGCGTACAGTAGCAGAGTATCTTGTTCAGGTTGCATGTGACGAAGTCAATCATTGGGAAACACCAGAGTGTGCCGTCCAGCGCTGCGTCGACCAATCAGCGGGCGCTGGAGCGATGTGGAGAACCTTATGCCCGAGGAAACCATTGTCTTTACCCCAGGTCGTGAGATGCCCCCGGATGTTCTCGAGCAGGCGTGGCGCATGAAACCGGAGGGCTTTAACCTACAGATGATGCCGGGGAATGCCAGCGCGGCGGATATCGCAGCCGCGATGCGCGACGCCGAGTACCTGGTGGGCTTTATCCGGCCCTTGCCGGACGAGGCCTATACGGACGCAAAACAGCTCAAATTGGTCCAGGTCCTGAGTGCCGGGTATGACCGCATCAATATCGAGGGGGCCCGCAAGGCACGCGTGCCGATCTGCCAGAATGGCGGGGCCAACTCCGTGGCAGTCGCCGAGCATACCATCATGCTCATCCTGGCCGTCTATCGCAAGCTGGTCGCGTTCCATCAAAACGTCGCCCAAGGTCGGTGGCACGAGGGGATTCCCCGCAACGTGGACATCTTCGAACTGGAGGGGAAGACGGTGGGGATCGTCGGGCTTGGCTACATCGGACAGCAGGTGACCCAACGGCTCAAGCCGTTTGATACCAACCTGATCTATTACGATGCCTTCCGGCGCAGCCCAGAAGAGGAAGCGCGCCTGGGGATCCAGTATGTGCCGTTCAACACCCTGCTTGAGACGGCTGATGTGGTGAGCTTGCACGTGCCGCTCAACGACAGCACCCGGCACATGATTAATGCCGACGCCCTGGGTCGCATGAAACCCAAGGCGATCCTGATTAATACCTGTCGGGGTGAAGTGGTCGACGAGCCTGCCCTGGTCGATGCGCTCGAGCAGGGACGGATACTGGCGGCCGGCCTCGACACTCAAGAAAAGGAGCCGGCGGACCCCACGAATCCGCTGCTGACCTTGCCGAATGTCACACTCACCCCGCATACCGCCGGCCCCACCGTGGATAGCTTCCGCAAGCGCTTCCGGAACGGCTACGCCAACATTGAACGAGTGTCCCAGGGGCAGCCCCCATTGTGGGTAATTCCCGAAATGCGCGATCTCTTCCCGGATTGACCTACCATGTGAGGGTGCGAGGGCGGCATGGGCTCCGGCCGTCTCGCGTCCCTCGCCGCTGACGGACACGGGCGTGGCACTGGGGGAACTGACACAGGAGGGCAGGCGCGATGAACCGCTTTGAATACCTGGAAGCCCGCACGCTTCCGGAAGCCATCGCATTACTGGGCCAGGATGACGGGCCCCGCATTGTCGCCGGGGCGACGGATTTCCTAGTGCGATGGCGACAGGGCTTGTGGAAACCGCGGTCCGTGCTCAGCATTCAACACATCCCTGGGTTGGACCGGGTCAATTATACCCCGGCGACCGGACTCAGCCTGGGGTCTTTGGTCACCATTCGGACCCTGGAGCTCCATCCGCTCATTCAGCAGTACTACCCCGCCTTGTCCCAGGCGGCTACCACCTTTGCCGGGGTCCAGATTCGGAACTTGGCGACCGTCGGCGGTAATATCTGTAATGCCTCCCCGTCAGGAGATACCCTGCCAGCGCTGATCGCCTATGGGGCCGAATGCCGTCTGATCGGCCCGGAGGGTGAGCGGCTCGTGCCCCTGGAGAGTGTTTTCCTAGGCCCTGGACGTACTGCCCTGCGGCCGGCGGAGGTCCTCGTAGAGCTGCACCTGCCGCCACTACCCCCTGCCACCGGGGCACTCTATATCAAGCACAGCCCCCGCAGCGCTATGGACATCTCCACCGTGGGCGTGGCGTCGGTCGTCACGTTAGCGGGCCAGGATGGTGTCTGTCGGGAGGTCCGGATCAGCCTAGGCGCCGTCGCCCCCACGGTCATACGGGCCAGGTCAGCCGAGGCGCTCCTGCGTGGCCAGCGCCTTGAGGCCGGGCTGATCCAGCAGGCCGCTCGGGCAGCTACCGAGGATGCCAGGCCTATCGATGACATCCGGGGCACGGCGCGACACCGGCGCGCCATCGTTGAGGCTCTGACCGGGCGTACGTTGCGATCAGCCATCCAGATGGCCCAGGGCGCCAACTTTCCCTTCCAAATGCAGCGTGCGCTGGCGGTCGAGGCC
>JBKPCR010000314.1:0-24750 GCA_046727435.1 bacterium
ACCTCAGAATTATTTTCTACTACAAAAATTATGAAGGTCGTCTCACCGCATGCAGAGAGAACACAATCTTGCTCTGGCCAGTCGACTGCCCCACCAGCAAGGTGGCCACGTCCTCTCTTGCAGGGTTGGCCAACAGTATCCCGTCGTTTTTGAGACTGCGATCACATGGAGTAACTAACCAACCACGAGAGTCTCTAGCCAGCCGGAGATGCCGCTCATGTTCCCGCGAATCGTGGCCCGACCATAAGTTGACAGAATGGCCGTTCCAGGCAGCCCTGGGACGGCGAGCGGAATGACGCCTCGATGGCGGCGCGGTCCATGTCGTCGGAAATGGCCCGCGGCTCCGCACGGTGGCCTGCGCGTCAGACGATGGCGCTCTTGATCGACACCCTTCTGAGGCCCCACAAGTAACAGCGGGAGGCTTGGCCATGACGAGGCCCGCATGGCCCTACCTTGAGCGGTACGGGTACACCTGGATCCAGCACCCCGATGGCCTGTACTATGGGCCGCTCTATGCCAGCACGGACGATCAACTCGTCTGGCTGGAGGAGCGGGGGGCGCTTCGCCATAGCTCCGTGCGGCGCGGGGAGTATCGCTACTTCCTACGCTTCCCCGAGATGGACGACGCCTGAGAGCGACGCTGGTCATGTTCGTCGCGCAGGCATGAACCTCACCAGCGCTCGGCTCCATCATCCATGCACGATATGGTACGAGCGCGCTATCGACTGTCAACATACACTCTGCCATGGCGGCACACGGGCTGTCAGCCGCGATCACACTATTGTTGAGCCCCTCAAGACGACGATCGCCGCGCGTCCCCGCAAGGCCTATGCGGGGCCCGTGAGTCCACGAACGTCGCATGTAGAGCTACGCTGTCGCTGAGCGCCATGGTCTCAACCGATCCACGCGCGTCGGTGGGCAGCCGTTGGCACTCGTGCGGTCCTGACCCGCGCAGGTAGCCCTCAGAGGATAGACGCGCGGCGCCAATAGGACAACCATGGTCCACGTGGATGCCGCCACCGCTATGCTGGTGGCCAGCACTGGTGTGGTGGCGATGTGGTGTGGGGGGACCACCGACGTGTGGCCGTTCGACGGAGTGACGATGCGCTTCAGCCGATGCCGGGGCGTCGCAGCGATTTCCCTTGACGGACGACTGAGGCAGGCGTATAGAGGAGAGCCACCCACCGCTCGGTAGAGCAGGCGATCATGATGGCGGTCGCGGTCCCTGCGAAAGGCGTGCAGGTCGGTAAGGCTCGTGGAACGGACGCCTGGTTCCTGGATTCCTGAGGCATGCGGACTCCCGGGCGTTGGGATACCAGAGCGGTCCCACGCGAAGTGGCGGTCAGACATTGTTGGGAGGCATCAGGCGAGGTGAGCGATGTTTTCGATGCAAGCCATTGGTCTCGTACGCAGTCCCTACACGGAAACGGCCCAGATCCCCAGGGGGCCCGGCGCGCCGCATGACGCCGAGGGGGTCTTGGAGATCTTACCGGAATTCGAGGAAGGGTTGACCGATATTGAAGGCTTCTCGCACCTGTTTGTGCTCTGGGTCTTTGATCGCGCCGCTGGCTACGACCTGCTGGTGACCCCGCCGACGGCGACCCGCCCCCATGGCGTGTTCGCGACACGGGCGCCGCGGCGGCCGAACCCCATCGGCCTCACGGTCGTGCAATTGCTCGGGCGGGAGGGGCCGCGCCTGCACGTCCGCGGCCTCGACATGGTGGACGGCTCGCCGATCCTGGACCTCAAGCCCTATCTCTCCAGCGTACCAGCGGAGCAGCTGAAGCGCGGGTGGCTCGCTGAAGCGGAGAGCCGCAGGTGACGGCACTGGGACTGGTCGGCGTCGGCCGGCACCGCTCCCTGACCAAATGATGACGTCACCGGGGCACAGTCCGCCGGCTGCAGCCGATGCACGACAGCGTCCCTGCCGTGAGGTGCATCCCCCTCACCGCCGGCACGGTGACGCTTCATGGGTGGGGAGCATGAGCGTCGCACGTTGGCGCGTCGGGCTGGCGTCTCGCAGACGAGAATCGACGCAAGACAGGTGTCTCACCGATGAGCCTTCAGGCTGCCTAACAGAATGACGGCACCCACTTCTCCAAGAGGCCACGCCAGCGCGCCAATGCATGCCTGTCGGGCACAAGCGCAGCAGATGATCCGCTATTTTTTAGGCAGCTTCACCGCTCTGCCTTCCCATCAGCGATCTCGGTCCTGAGACCATCTCCCGCTTTTTCCTCTCATCCGCTCTCACCGGCTTCCTCGCCTCATCCCTGGCCAGAGGCATCTTTCGACAGCGTCTCAGGATGATTGGAGGGGCGGGCTTACTCGCGGCACATCTCTTGCCGTATGTTGATCAATACCTATCAATTTGACTGCTCCACCAGCCGCTCCTGCGCCAACATCCTCGCGCTGAGGGACCGGCACATGTTCATGGTGCAGAAGGGCGTAAAAGGCCGATGTCCACCTATCCACAGGTTCATGTCCGCATGGAGACCATTGGCCTCCCCCTGACCACCGTGACGCTCCTCATCAATGAGGATTCGCTGGCGACCGTCGCGAGCCACCTAGACACACTGGAGCGCCTGATCGTGGAGTACGGGGCGTATGCATTTTTTGGTGAGCCGGATGCGGAGCCGCCGCGGCAAACCGCATGACCTGAGGTGAGGCGGTCAGCGGCGCGTCCACGTTCGTGCACCACCCAACATGACAGGAGAACATCATGCGATTTCTCAACATTAGTGGACCAGGCGTCGTGAACGACGAAGAGTTCTGCCCGAATTGTCACGTGATGCTCGAGGAACGGGAGGGCTATAAAGTCTGCGGTCTGTGTCACTTCGATACCCGCCAGCAGACAGGCCAGCAGCGCCTCCGCCTCCGACGGCGCTAGGTCGGGCAGAGTGGCGGTGGTTACGCAGGAGATCACGGTGTAAGCCTCACCCGTACTCAGGCACGAGCCATCATTGACCTCTCACATATGTTTCGCGAGAAGGAGTCTCCACCATGGCCGAGTTCATTGTGGCCATCGACCGGATTACCTACTATGCCGTCCAGGCCGAGGATGAAGTCACGGCCATCGATCTCGCCCTGGAGGGTCAGGGTGAGGAGGTCACCGCCGACACACGCGACGCCTATATCAGCGACGCGTGGAGTGCGCGACAGGCCCGACGCTCGTGACCTCCGGTCGGCGTGCCGCCGGCCTGCTCCAGGGCTGCAGAAAGCAATGACGCGCCATCGCATGGTGCGGACATGCGAGGGCCACGCGCTCACCGGCTCATCACCACTGGTAGTGACGGCACCCGGCGGTGACGCGGTATAACGAGCCGTTCAAGTGTTGGCGCACGGATATAGTGAAGCCGGGCAAGGCCAGCGAGGCCGCAGCGACACAGGCGCCACACGCCGAGGGGCGGCCAGGGAGGCTCCGGGATGACATGGTCTAGCGAGGATCACCACGATGCTCCCCTTACCATCCATGTTGTCAACCGGAAGATAGGCCTCCAAGGCGAAGGATGACCCACACGGCACGAGGTCCATCTTGATGGCGAGCGCGTCTTCAAATGTCACCCATCTTGAGCCAGTTGACTGTGCATCGGCATCGCACGACGGCATGGCCGCTGACGTGGAGGTCTCCATCGCAGAGGCCAGATGGCTAGGGCTAGGAGCGTTTTTGATCGATCTGGTCTTTGGCTACGGCCCCAGCTATGTGGGCTTCTGGCTGGCCTTGCTCGCGTGCAACCCGGACGCTCAAGAGTTTACCGTGCTGGTGGACCCGGGTTCAGCGCTGCTCGCGGCGGTGGTCGGCTATCTCATGGTGGCGCGATTTCTCCTCACGCTTTGGAGGCGCTGGCGCCTCGGGAGCGTCGGGATCAGTCTGGTCGACGGTCGGCCCCGCGAGAGTGGGCATGACCGGGTCTGGTCCTGGGTGTTGGAGCTGGAGGGCTTGGTGATCCGGCTCCTCGGCCGGCCCTTGGAAGCGGCCCTGGCCTTGGGGCTCTTTGTGCTCGGATGGCACGCCCTCGAAATCTTGGGACCAGAAGCTAACTCCGGGAACATCCTGGTGGTCTTTTCGACCTGGATGGTGGCCTTGTTCCTCGGCCCCTGGGTGCTGGGCTTTCGGCAGGTGTGGGAAGGCAATGGGCAGACCCTGGGCCGCTCGCTCTTCGGCCTACAGGTCCAGGATCGTGACGGCCGGCCGGCAGGATTCCTCCGGCTGCTGTTGCGGGATGGAATCTGTAGGCCGCTGACCTGGCTATGCGCCTATGCGGCCTTCGGCCTTCTCCTCATGGCCGCGTTTTGGCTCCTCTTGCCCGTCGCCGTGCTCTTGGGAGGGAAGCTGAAGCGGCTGCTGCACCCCTTTGCGATCCTATGGCAGGCTATCGCCGGGGGAGAGGACGGGGTGACCCTGCACGACCTCCTGGCGGGCACACGGGTACAACCCATCGCCAGGTGACATGTGAGCGCCAGATGCGGCGATGCCGCGGCAGCCTCTTGGGCCCGGGCAGCACTGGGGGGTGTGGCCGCAAATGGCACGCGGGTCCCTCCGCCGTTGGAGCAGCCGTGGGGAGCGCTTGGCTGGACTGTCATGCAGCCAGTGCGCCAGCTGCTGGTCGTCAGTCTCTCAGCTGGCTAGGCAGTCGTTTCAGGGTGAGGTTCAAGGCGCTCACGTGGGGAAGGCCTTCCGGGGCCGCAACCGGACGGGCCCCCGTCTGGTGACCGAGTGCACGGATGGCAGCCGAGCGGTCACGCAATATGATGCGCAGTTTCAGCGTTGGCGCATGGAGGTGGTGAAGCCACCCAAGGCGCCGGCAGGGAAGGGGAAATAATGCTACGGAGTCAAGCAGAGCTGTACGCGTTTCTGGCCCACTTGGCAGTCGGGTTACGCTCGCAAGGGATCACCCTGCGCTATAGCGTGTTACAGGTGCTGCTGGCGAGTAAAGGCCGGCGGTACCACGCGACGCGTCATCGCGGCCTGATCCATGCCGTGACGGAGGCGCAGCACTATTGGGAGTCGAGGAACCAGGAGTGGGCTCTGGCAATCGCCTGGGCCTTTACCGACGAGCACGACCGTCACTATGCCTAACGGCCGGATGGGGGTAGGCAAGCGAGGCCAGTGAGATGTGGAAGGGGATCATCCTGATGGGCATCGGGCTGGCACTGGCCGGCCTGGTGGGATGCGAGACGGCGGAGGAGGCACATCAGCGGATACAACAGCGGATGGCTCTAGAGGGGCGGCGTGAGGCCCGGATGCGGCAAGATGCCGCAGCGCAGGCCCGAGAAGCGACCTGGCGGCGCTCGGGCTATACCTATGCGCAGTATCAGCGGATTGAGACGCATATGGATCTGCGGGAGGTGGAGGCTATCCTCGGCGGACCGGGACAGGAATTGGCCAGCAACCAGATCGCCGGCTATCGTACGGTGATGTATAGCTGGAGTAATCCGGACGGCTCGAACCTCAACGTCATGCTCCAAAACGGCTCTGTGATCCAGAAGGCGCAGTTTGGGTTGCGCTAGGGGGGACGCCGATGAGCACGGAGAATGGGCAACGCTGTGCGGCGAAACTTGCGGTCGGGGAAATGACAATGATGAGCAAGGTATTGGTTGTTTCCTGGTAGCGATCGAGGGTTGTACAAAATTCTTTCGCTAAATCCATACGATAGAATATGATCTTCTGGGCTCATAACCCAAAGGCTGTTAGTTCAGATCTAGCCTCCCGTACCGATCCTTAGGCATTCATAGGTTTGTGGGTGTTGACCTTCATCTCTGCGGTCGTGCATCTGGAGTTTTCAGGGCCGTTCTCCTGGCTCTCATCTGATCTGGCCCCCTCCATCTTTGAGGCGGTCGCCGCTCAAGCCGCTGGGATCTATCTCTGGACCGTCGACACCCCGGACGGCCACTTAATTTACTACGTCGGCGAAACCGGTGTTGAATTTCGGCAGCGCCTGCACCAGCACTTGTCCCGACAACTGGCGGGGATGTACCACATCTACGAGCCGGGGATGTTTGCGGTTGGCCAGAAACATGCCCTGTGGCGGGGGATGTATGGGAGAGACCGTGAATCCAGTCTGGCCGCGCTCGTGGATCGCCTGCCCACGCTCGCCCCAGCCTTGGCGGACTTCGTCCGCCTCATGCGGTTTCACCTCGCCCCCTTAACCTGCCAGACGCGCCTCCGCAGGCGTATTGAAGCGGCACTGGCCCGCCATTTATCCCGCCAACCCGGCCTTGTGGGATCATTCCAGGACGCGGGTATCCGCTACGCACCCCGGGCGCGCCGGGGAAGAGCCTGTCGATGTCCTCTGCCAGTCCTCGGCGGTGCTCCTCAGGCTGCCCGCACGCCTCGTGGCATAGCTCTCAGCGGGGCCTCACCACGCGCTCCCGCAGGCGAGACGATTCGAGTATACTACGCTAGACTCGGGGTGAGTGATCCCACGAACACCTGACGCGCATATCCCGGATCTCAGACGGGGTCAGTGATGGTCTACCTCTCTGCGGTGCTGGTGACGGGTCTGAACCTGGGCTTCTGGGTTGGCATTCTGTTTAACCTGCCGGCGACGTGGCTCATGGTCTTGGTCACCGCCCTGCTGAAGTGGTGGCAGCCAGGGTACGTCCAGGTAAGCTGGACCGTGCTGGGCGTGGCCGCGGGCTTGGCCGTGCTGGCGGAGGTGCTCGAGTGCGTCCTGGGGGCAGCGGGGTCACGCCGCACGGGGGCTCCACACGGGCCGCGGCGTTGGCCATTGTCGGCAGCCTCGTCGGTGGGATCGCAGGCACGGCACTCCCAGTTCCAACCGTGGGCACTGTGATTGGCGCCTGCCTCGGGGCCTTTGCAGGTTCGCTCATCGGAGATCTCTGGGCGGGGCGTCCGCTGTTCCCAAGTTTCGAGGCGGGCTGGGGGGCGGCTGTGGATCGGTTCTGGGGGACGATGTCCAAACTCACCATCGGCGGGATGATCGTGGTCATCCTGGCGGCGGCCGCATTCTTCTAATCGGCATGGACCAGAAGCTATGCAGCCGCACGTCCTATGGGTGTGACGCGCTCGTGCGCTGGTGCGTGCCGCTCCTCATCACCACTTGTCCTACCGTATCAACGCCTTCAAGAGCTTGTAGGCGAGTTGCAGTTCCGCCCGCTCCGCGTCCCGCAGGAGGCCCTGAATCATCGTCCGCAGCTTTGCGAGACTGGGCTCCTCCTGTTCGATAATGAGCAGCTCGTAGGGGTCAACCCCCAGGGCTTGCGCGATCTTCAGCAGTTGTTTCAGCGACAGATTGCGCTCCCCCCGCTCGATCGCCCCCAGATACTTGTAGTTCAGCTCAGCCCGTTCGCCCAGGGCCTCCTGGGTCAGCTCTTGCCGGAGCCGGAGGGCCTTGATGCGCCGCCCTAGTAAACTCCGTGCCTCTCGATCATCCATCCCGATTCCCCCCAAGCTGCCGTGAAAGACTAGAGGGAAAGCGGAGGAGAATAAACCTCCTTTAAGGAGTTTTAGGAAAATCTTTACTTCTATTTAGAAGTATCGTACTCTTTAAGAGCACTCTGAGTTGCCTGCTCCACACGGATCATCGAGTGCGTGGAGTCAAGATCCCCTCGAGTCAATACCGAGAAGGGATTCGGCTCAGCGCGTCATCCCGTGCGGTCTCTTGGCCATGTATGCGGACGCTGATCTCACCGGCACTCCAGGTGGGAGTGGAATGCAGAGCAGTGGAACCAAGAGCCGGTGTAGGAGAAAGGCAGGCACGCTCGCGACATCGGAATTGAGGGCTTCAGGAGGCTATCAGTTCCGCTATCCCCCCATGTGATCAATCCCAGCCCAGTGACAACCATCTTCCTTCGGAGGATGACCACATGCCCGAGCAATTGCACCTGTCGCTGCCCTGGCGGTACTGGGGGGTTCGTCCCTGTGAGGTCTGCGGACGCCAGCATGCCCAAATCAATAGCCCCCTCTGTTACGCCTGCCGCTATCGGGCGAGCAAACACCCCTGCGCCATCCCCGGCTGTCAGCGGCTCATTGCTCCAGCTTCCACGACGTGCCTGTGGCATCGGTCCCAGCAGGTGCGCAAACCGCGGGTGATCCATGTCCGCTGCCGCGAGTGCGGCGCCGAGATGACCCCGAGCCCCATCCAAGCTTGCCCTTCCTGTCGGGCGCACACGTCTCATCTGTGTGCCTGTGGCTGCGGCCGCTATCGCCGCAAATATGACGCCGAGGGCCACATCCGGCTCTATATCTCGGGGCACAACGACGTGTGGGTGAACCGGCAGCGACCGGTGATCGCGTGCGTCGTGTGCCGGGAGCCCTTTCGGCCGAACAGCCGACGGCATCGGCTCTGTAGCATTCCCTGCCGCACGGCCTGGCTCACCTTGAATCCGCCCAACGAGAGCAAGCGCGTGATGGTCGAGTGCACCATTTGCGGGACACAGATCGCCCGCAAACTATCCAGCGTGCGGCAGGGCCAAGATGCCGCCTGCTCCCCCCGCTGTCGGTATATTCTCGTCGCTAACAAGTTGCGCGGTCGCAACCTCTCCCTGCCCAAGAGCTTAGCCTTGCGGCGCGACAAGGCGCGCTGCCGGATCTGTGGGTTCGACACCACGGTGGAGGTGCACCACATTATTGCCCGCCGCCATGGCGGTCCGGACACCCTGGACAACCTGATCACGCTCTGTCCCAACCATCACACCATGGCGGATCGCGGGCTGATCATGGTCAAGGAGCTACGCGCCCTCCTTACCGAGGCCCCCTTCAGCGGGGTGGCCAAGCTGACAGGCTGAGGCCAGCCGTACGGGCGGGTGCCCTGCGAGGTTTCGGCTAACATGGGCGCCTTGGCCGGGGTGTCACCAGAGACCTGCTCGGTATGATCTGAGGTTCGCCCGGCCGGGAGGTCAGGGCCCCCACGGAGCCCTAGCGACGGCGCCCCCCTCGCCGTCGGGGAGCCCATCCGATATCCACGCAGAGGAGGAGTGACATGCAGCGGAGGGAGCCATGGGACATCCGTGATGTCCAACGCAAACGGCTTTACGACGCGGAAAACCGCGTCTCTGAGGGACGCGTCTGGAACAGCCTGGTGGCGGCGCAGACCTACCTTGATGGGCTGCTCGCCTCCCCATGGTGGCAGATGCACTTCCCCTCCGTGCGGTCCGTGGTGCTCTTCGACCGAGGAGGGAAGTATCCACTGGCGCACAAGGGGGGCCACGGGGGCGCGATTGAATTCCCGCGCGGGTCGCGCACCCAGCTCACGCTCCTGCACGAGCTCGCGCACCTCGCCAGCCCGCCGACGACGGTCGGTCACAGCCCAGCGTTCGCCGGCATCTACCTGATGCTGGTGCAGCACTGCATGCCGGAGCCCGTCGCCTTGCAGTTGGAGTACCACTTCTCCGCGCGCCGCGTGCGGGTGCAGGCGTACGAGGGGCCACGGCACCACTACTTCGTCCCGCGCCGCCGGGGTGTAGCGCGCCAGGCTATAGCCGCGCGTGTGCACCCGGCGACCAGCGCTAAGCGTCCCTGAGTTGGATCCACCAAGCGAGCTGTTGGGCGGTCAATGTGGCCGTCGGACCCGCGGCGACCCCTAGCATCTGTCGTGAGGGAGAGCGGGGGAGTCGTCTACGACGCGGCGCCCGTCATCTCTGCAAGAGGACCAGGATACACCGCCAGAGGTATCCCTGTGGATAGGATGGCTTCATCGCGATGGCTGTAGGGGATGGCGTTATCAGGGGATCCTATGCATCCGGTCTCTCTGCGTGGTGCGAGCGTAGTGCGATCGCGCTCGCCGTATAAGTGTAGATGTAGAAGTGTAGAATAGGCCAGGATGTGTTCTACACTTCTTAGAACAGACAAGATTCATGGACTTAACATGTTGTTTTTATTGGATATTTTTGCCATAATGCACAAGTATAGACAACAAATGCCAGTTTCTACACATCTACACTTCTACACTTTTCACTAACGGATTGATTTCTCAGGAGAAATACAGGCATTTTGCACTCTACGCTTCCGACCACCGCTTGAGTTGCATCATTGAAAGCTCCGACAGATCGCATCATCTCTCGACCGCGAGGCTATGCGCTCCCTCAGTGACGAGCCTCGTGCGTTTCATCCAAGCTAATCCAGCCGTACTTGAGCGTCCGGCCACTCTTCTGTGCCTGCACCACCCCGGCTTTGCTCATGACCTCCAGATGGCGCACTAGGACAGTGTACGGGATTTTGGTCCGCTGGTGCAGCTCTCGTGCCGTGAGGGCGCCGTACTTGCGCAGCACTCTGATGAGCATGTGCTCGGCCTTCTCCTCGTGGGTGAGCGTCACCTCGTCTTGGACCTGTCCCATAAGCCGATGGAGGGAGGCGCGCCACCGCTCCGCGATCTGCTGGCCCCGGGACCAGGCCGCGAGTTCGATCGTGTGGGTTTCACGGTCGTCGTGCAGGGAGGCCAACAAGGCCGCGATGCGGAGCGCCTTGATGGCGAAGCGCCCGTAGGAGCCGTCGAGGTCCTCATTCCCTTGGTGGCTCGCCATCGCCCGCAGGGCGCGATCGTAGCGGTAGTACGCGTGCCACACCGCTGGCGAGAGGTGATAGGTGGTCTCGGGGAGCGGATCGATGCGGATCCGGTACCGCCCGGTCGGTTTGTGTCGCCGATCCAGGATCCGGTCGAGGTCAGCCTGCGGAATGCCCAGGCGCCGGTGCCATTGCCGCAAGGGATCGATCAGGCGGCGCGGGTAGGTGATCGCCTCCCGTGGAAACTCGGCGTCGCTACGGGTCCCCTCTGGGGGGACGATGAACCCAAAGCGGGCCAGGTAGCCATCCCGCCAGAGCGCACTGTTCTTATGGGCAAACGGCCGGAGATCGGCCGGCGTGAGGTTCGCCAGTAACGTCACATAAGGCTTGTCGAGCTGCTCCCGGCCGCGGCCGATGGTGTGATAGATGTACGTCTCCTTCTGGTCGTCGAACCGCCGCAAGATACTCCGAAAGGCCGCCATGACCCCCTCGCGCTGCATCATGGCGGCGAGATGTTGCCCGAACTCCTCATAGAACCAGCCGCGCTGGGCGGCGAAGGCGAGCTGCTGGCACAGGGCGACCTTGGCCTCGGCCGAGAAGTCATCGGCGTTTTCGGGCACATGCGCCGTCATCGCCCGGAGGAACGCCTGCGGTGTGGCATCGTCGTCGGCCAGGAGCATGCCCAGTCCCGCACGCCTCAGGAGCTCGACCGCGAGGTCGGCGGCTGTACTCTTGGTGTAGAGGGTCGTGCGCGAGGTCAGCGCCATGTAGAGCGAGGTATAGTGGCCGTGGCCGAACGCGATGCGCACCCGGCGGGCGGCTATGGTGCTGAGGTCGAACAACCCGCAAGCCTCATGGAACTCTTCGAAGGCACGAGGCGCCCACGTGCGGCTCCACGCGATGTAGTCGTCCAGCCATCGCGACGCCTCCGCTGCCAATATTTCATCCACCCGCGCCTGGTCCGGAAGCGGGGGACAGCGCGCCTCCGCTTCGCCTGCCTCGGTACGGCCTGCGATGATGGCGGGGGCATAGCGACTGACGCTGGCCGCAATCCGCCTGACCTCGCCCGGGGACAGCGGTGGATCGCACCGACGCCGATTGTCTTCGAGCAGCGCTGCCAGTATCGCCGCCTCGCTCATGCCACGTCGGCGCATGGCGCCGGCCAGGCTTGTCAGGGTCGTGTTGCGCTGCCCCTGGGGGATGCGCTCGCCCGTTCCCGAGGGCTGGCCGATGTAGGGGCTGATGGGGGCGCCAAGCCGCGCTAGCAACCAGGGCGGCATGGGGGCCACGGCGAGGTCATCAGGATGTGAACTGACCTCCCACTCATACCGCCGGCCGCTGGCGTGGAGGCTCGGCGGGAGGATCACATAGCCGCCGTCGCCGCGAATATCCAGGCCCGGGCCGAGCGTTGTGCCGGCGTTGTTGCGGATCGGCACGCCGGGGTGCTGGAGGAACAGATGTCGCCCACCGCCGCCGGAGAGACTTTCGACGGTCTCAGGCAACTTCTGGTGCGCAGCCTCGAGATCTTCCAGGGTCAGATTTGCGCCGTGTCGGGGATCCACATCGAGCACGACCACGCCAGAGATGCTCCCGGTGACGAGGCCGATATTGGCGTCCGGCCACTTGGCCCACCACTGCCCGAGTCTCGTCGCGTCCGTAGTGGCGTCTTTTAGGCCATGGAGCGTCCGTGGATGTTTGCCGAGGTTGCGGCAGGCCGTCCCGGCTGTGCAGGAGCACGACACGTGCAGTGGGGTATGGCCTGGTGAGCCGAGCTGGGGGCAGGAACCGGTCGCGAGGCCACACGCACAGCCGGATACCCGCGGGGTATGACAGGGAAACACCGGCCAACCGCGGCGTGCATAGGCGAGGGCGGTGTGGAGGAGGGCATTGTCAACGGTATCTGATTGCGGTATAGTGGGTTTAGTCATCGAGGACACCTCAGCTGCTGGTATGCGTCCAAGATGGCGCTGTCCGGTGCAGCGTGGAACTGCATCGTGCATCAGGCCCTCCCCGGGGTCCAGCCGGGAAGGGCCTTCATGTTTCCAGCACCGTGATTCCTTTCCTGCCTCCCGAGTGATGACTCCTCGTCGACTCCTAGGTCCCGCGATACGCGAGGGGCGCATCACCTCCTAGGACTTGGCTCGGCTGCTGCGCGGCAGCCGGATACGGAAATGGCAGCCTGAGCGCCTGCCGGAGCAACACTTCGGCCTGCCATGGGACGGGACGGCGTTCCCGCAGGGCGACCTCTAGCAAGCGGTCAAACGTTTCGCCATCGAGGTTCAACGTCAGCATTGCCATAACCCACCTCCTTACGTTGTTGTGCCAGTGTAACCGGGTCACGAGCGGCAGAAATAGGACAACAAGGCTCGATCAGCGCTCAGCTCGTCTGTCGTGCTGTGCCTCTCGCAGGAGCGCCTCCCAGGACAATCCGAATTCCTGCAGCCAGCGCCGCACGGTTCGATCCCTGATCTGGTAGTCGAAGCATTCGGCGACGGCCCGCTGGGTCACCGCGCGCCCCTGTTGTCGGAGCCTTCGCATCACCGTGAGGAGCGCGGCCCGACACTCTTCCGGATGCTCAAAAAAGATCGACCCCGGCGGCCGCCCTGGCCGCAGCCGCTGGACGATCAGGCGGAGCCCACGGCTGGCGCGCGCCTCATCACGATCGCCATGGGGGTGCTCGAGCCCTCCGATCGAGAGCGTCAGCCCCCGCGCCGGGTGCCAACGCATGTCCCCGTACAGCCGAGAGCGGCCATACCATATTCGGCTGCACCAGATCTGTAAGGCCCTGCCCGGACGGCCAGGTACTGGCTGGGCTATGAGCGCAGGCCAAGGCGGGTCTGCGCGTGGATACGGGACGACGCGGCCGACCATGATCCATCCATAGCCGGCCAGTCGGCGGTCCAGGAGCGCAAGGTGCTCCAGGGAAAGCAGGCCGATCGGCCTATCGGTCGGCATCCCCAGTTCAGCGATCAGGGGATAGAGATTCAGGTGTGACATGTCCTTGTCCTCCATACACTTGCTCAGGCGCAGGCGGAGCATGTGGGTGTTGGTTTATCCAACCACCTCCGCCGGCCATTGTGCTCTAGACGCGTCATGCCGTCCGGTGATCACAGTGAGAGCGCCCTCCTCGGTCCATCGCACGCGCCTTTTGGCCCATGACGAAAAAAGCCCCGGGCACGGGGCCTGGGGCTTGTTCTCGCGAGGACCGTCCTTCAATGATGGTCAGTGACGCAATGCCAGTGTGAACGACGCCTTGCAGGTCTCCTCTCAAACATGCACCAGAGATGTTTAATAAAGTTCTACAATGTAATTAGTACAAAAGATGCAATCTTATGTCAAGTAAAATGTGTATGACGTGAAAATAGAATGTTTTAATTGGATTGATTGAGTGAATTAAGAAAGAAGGGAGAATGTCAATATTCCCAAGAATTGTTGAATCACAGAGATTCATACGAATGCATAACGCAACGAACACTTATATCAATAACAATACCTTCACGATCGCACGGCAGATCTGGCACTGATCGCATCTGCATGTGTTTGGCTGCCTGTGATCCGCAAGGATCTCCTGTGGCCGCTTCCGATTTGAAGGGTTCCGCGTCGTGCTGCAGACGCCTTGCACGGTGGCGTCGCCGACCAGCACACTCGTCCTGCGGAGCCGACGACTCCCCTTCGACTGATCTGACACGCCGAGCCCGATCGTCTAGAAGGCGCTGTCACCCCGCGTCCACATGGAGCCCGGGGTCTCGATCCTGCCCGTGTGAATGCGGCTGAACCCGTCATGGTGCAGGCGGCCGTGCGTTCAGGTCACCCAGAGCGACCAGCCATGTCCCTGTGGCTGGAATGTTCCAGCGGCTTCCTGATCGCCCGCCATGTGAGGGGCCCTGCCCAGCGGCGCAATTTCTCCTATCCCTCCGCGAGATTCCTGGTATACTCGCGGCGCGCTTCCCATCGACATGCCACCTCGACGCACGTGGCGCTGTCGTGGCCCATGCGCTAGAGGGTTGGAGGATCGGCGATGACCTTTGAGGAGATTGTGGACCAAGCGCTGGCGATGCTCCAACGGCGAGGTCGCGTGGCGTATCGCACGCTCAAACGCCAGTTTAATCTCGATGACGAGGCCCTCGAAGACCTGAAGGTCGAACTCATCGAGGCCCAGCGCGTGGCGGCCGACGAGGACGGGAAAGTACTCGTGTGGACCGGCGGCACGGCGAGCCCTCTCACGCCCGGTACCGCGCCCGAGCGTGCCCCGCGCGCCTACACGCCGCCCCATCTCGCCGAGAAAATCCTCACCTCCAAAACCGCCCTCGAAGGCGAGCGCAAGCAGGTCACTGTCCTGTTCGCTGACCTCAAGGGCTCGACGGAACTGATCCGCGATCTCGAGCCGGAAGCCGCCCAAACACTCCTCGATCCGGCCTTGCAGCGCATGATGGACGCCGTGCATCGCTATGAGGGCACGGTGAACCAGGTGCTGGGGGACGGCATCATGGCCCTGTTCGGCGCGCCCCTGGCCCATGAAGATCACGCCATCCAGGCCTGTTACGCGGCATTGACGATGCAGGCCACGCTGCGCCGCTATGCGGAGGACGTGCGCCGGTCCCATGGCCTGGAAGTCCAGATGCGCGTGGGGCTCAACTCGGGGGAGGTCGTCGTCCGCGCCATTGGGAATGACCTGCACCTGGACTACTCCGCCGTGGGGCAGACGACGCACTTGGCGGCGCGTATGGAACAACTCGCCACGTCTGGGAGCATCCGGCTGACGGCGGCAACGCTCAGACTGGTTGAAGGGCTCGTCCAGGCTAACGCACTCGGGCCGTTTCCCGTCAAGGGACTGGCAGAGCCCGTGGAGGTCTTTGAACTGGTCCGGGTGAGTGCCCTGCGCCAGCGGTTGCAGGCCAGCGCGGCGCGGGGGCTCACCCACTTTGTGGGACGGCAAGCCGAGCTTGCGGCCCTCCGTCAGGCGCTGGAGCGGGCCGAAGCCAGTCACGGCCAGCTTGTCGCTGTCGTCGGGGAGGCGGGCGTGGGGAAGTCGCGCCTGGTCTACGAGTTCGTGCATGCCCACCAGACGGCAGGGTGGTTGGTCCTCGAAAGCGTCTCGGTGTCGTACGGCAAGGCGACACCCTACTTCCCGGTCATTGACTTGCTCAAGCGCTACAGCCACGTCGACGAGCACGACGACACACGTACCATCCGGGCCAAGGTGACCGGGCAGGTGTTGACGCTCGACTCGGCGCTCCAGGATGCGGTCCCGGCATTGCTATCACTCCTGGACGCCTTACCGGAGGACAGCCCGTTCCTGACGTTCGATCCACCGCAGCGGCGCCAGCGCACGCTCGACGCCCTCAAACGGCTGCTGCTGCGCGAGAGCCAGGTGCAGCCGCTGCTGCTGGTCTTTGAGGACCTGCACTGGATTGATTCGGAAACCCAGGCCCTGCTTAACAGCCTGGTGGAGAGCCTGCCCACGGCTCGCCTGCTGCTGCTGGTCAACTACCGCCCCGAGTACCAGCACGGCTGGGGCAGCAAGACGTATTACATGCAACTGCGGCTCGATCCCCTGCCGCCCACCAGTGCCGATGAGTTCTTGCGCGCCCTCCTGGGCGATGATCCCAGCCTGGCAGCGCTCAAGCCCCTGCTGATAGCCCGCACCGAGGGGAACCCTTTCTTTTTGGAGGAAAGCGTGCGCACCCTGGTGGAAACTGGGGTGCTGGTAGGCGAACCTGGGGCATACCGCCTGGCGCAGGCGCTGCCAACCATTCAGGTGCCGGCCACGGTGCACGCCGTGCTGGCGGCGCGTATCGATCGCCTACCCCCCGAGGAGAAGCGCCTCCTCCAGACCGCCGCCGTCATCGGCACTGACGTGCCGATGCCCCTGTTGGAGATCATTGCCGAGCTGCCGGAAGAGACTCTTCAGCATGGCCTCACACACCTCCAGGCGGCCGAGTTCCTCTACGAGACACAGCTGTTTCCCGAGTGCGAGTACACCTTTAAGCACGCCCTCACCCACGAGGTCGCCTACGGTAGCCTCTTGCAGGGGCGGCGTCGGGCGCTGCATGCCCGGATCGGCGAGGCCCTGGAGGTGCTTGCCGGGGAGCGGCGGGATGACCAGGTGGATCGGCTGGCCCACCACGCTGTCCGAGGTGCGGTGTGGGAGAAAGCCCTGGCGTACTGCCGACAGGCGGGGGAGAAGGCTATGGCGCGGTCGGCCTACCGCGAGGCCGTGAGCTACTTCGAGCAGGCGCTCAGTGCCCTGCCGCATCTGCCGGAAACGTACACCACACGCGAGCAGGCCATCGACCTCCGACTCGCCCTGCGCTCAGCGCTCATGCCATCTGGCATTTTTGGGCGGGTCTTGGTGTACCTACGCGAGGCCGAGACCCTTGCGGCGGTCCTTGACGATTCTCGTCGGCTGGAACAGGTCTCTGTCCTTCTGTCAGGCCATTTCTGGCTCATGGGTGTGCATGACCAGGCCATGGCCGCTGCCCAGCGCGCCCTCGCGCTTGCTACGGCTAGGGGGGATGTCGTCCTGCACGCGTTAGCGAACCTGTACATCGGCAGAGCCTTGCAGGCTCAGGGTGACTATCGTCAGGCGATCGAGAGCCTCAGGCAGACTGTGGCGTCCCTTGATGGGGCGCGGCGTCACGAGGGCTTGGGGCTGGCTTTCCTGCCTGCCGTGACCTCCCGTGCCCACCTGGCCTGGTGTTATGCCGAGTTGGGCCTGTTCGCCGAAGGTAGTGGTCTCGGGGAAGAAGGGCTGCGGATTGCCGAGGCGGTTGCTCACCACGGGAGCTTGATGTATGCCTCGTGGTGGATCGGTCTGCTGTGCCTGCGCCAGGGTGACCTACGCAAAGCACTCCCTATGCTCGAACGGGCTGTGGGCATCTGCCACGAGGCAGACATCGCGTTTTACCTCCCCGAGATAGCTGCGGCCTTAGGGACGGCGTATAGCCTGGCCGGGCGCGTTGCCGACGCCGTGCCGCTGCTCACGCAAGCGCTGGAAAAGGCGACCGTCATGGAAACGGAAGGTCGTCCGGTGCTCTGCAGTCTCCCTCTTGGAGAAGCGCATCTGCTGGCTGGCCGCCTGGGGCAGGCACACACCCTCGCCGAGCGGGCGCTGACACTCGCCCGTGCGCACCAGGAACGCGGCAATGAGGCATACGCCCTATGCCTCCTCGGCAACATTGCAGCGCGGCGTGAGCCGCCAGAGCACCAGCAGGCCGCAACCTACTACCAGCAAGCTCTCACCCTGGCCGCAGAACTCGGCATGCGCCCGCTCCAGGCCCACTGTCGCCGGGACCTGGGCACCCTGTATATGAAGATTGGCTGGTGCGAAGACGCCCATGCCGCCCTGACTGCCGCCATCGACCTGTACCGCGCCATGGACATGACCTTCTGGCTGCCCCAGGCCGAGGCGGCCCTGGCACAGGTGGAGGGGCGGTAATGGACTTTGATGCGGTCTTGGCACAAGTCCACGAACTCCTGCAACGACAAGGGCGGGTGTCGTACCGGGCACTGAAAGTCCGGTTCAACCTCGACGACGCGTATCTTGACGCGCTGAAGGACGAGCTCATCTACGCCCAACACGTCGCGCTGGATGAGGATGACCGAGTGCTCGTCTGGACTGGAGAGGTGGGCACCACCCCAGCGCCTGCCCGCCAGCCTTCCATACCGCTCTCGCCGGACACCGCTCCCGCCGAACTCCGCACTCCGGATGCCGAGCGCCGCCAGCTCACCGTACTGTTCTGTGACCTCGTCGATTCAACGGCGCTGTCGAGCCAGCTCGACCCCGAAGACTGGCGCGAGGTGGTGCGGGCCTATCAAGAGGTCTGCACTAAAGTGATCGCCCGTTTTGGGGGGCATATTGCTCAGTACCTCGGCGATGGGCTGCTGGTCTACTTCGGCTACCCCCAGGCGCATGAAGATGACGCCCAGCGGGCGGTACGAGCCGGGCTGGGGATGGTGGAGGCGATGGCGCAACTCAATACCCGCCTGGAGCAGGAGCGAGGAGTGCCACTGGCGGTGCGCCTGGGGATTCATACCGGTCTGGTGGTGGTGGGTGAGATGGGGGGAGGCGCTCGGCACGAGCAGTTGGCGCTGGGCGAGACGCCCAACCTCGCCGCCCGCCTGCAAGGGATCGCCGCGCCCAATACCCTGGTGATCAGCGCCGCGACCGTGCCGCTGCTCGGCGGCTTCTTTGCCTGCCAGTCGTTAGGCACGCATCTCCTGAAAGGCTTCGCCCAGCCGTTGGAGGTCTATCAGGTCCTCTATGAGAGTACCGCCCGCACGCGCCTGGAAGCGGCTGGCCGCACCGGCCTGACGCCGCTGGTGGGCAGGGAGTCAGAGGTGGCGCTGCTGCGGGAGCGCTGGGCGCAAGTCAAGGACGGCTTCGGGCAGGTGGTGCTGCTCAGCGGCGAAGCGGGCATTGGCAAATCGCGCCTGGTGCAGGTGCTCACGGAACAGGTGGCCACTGAGCCCCAGGCGTGGCTGACGCCGTGCCAGTGTTCGCCCTATCACCGGAACACCGCCTTGTATCCGCTGATCGATCTGCTGGAGCGAGTGTCGCTGCGCTTCGAGCGGGAGGAATCCCCCCAGCAGAAGCTCAGTAAACTGGAGGGGTTCTTGGTGCAGCATGGCCTGCCACTGGCGGAGGCCGTGCCGCTCTTTGCCGCCTTCCTCTCCCTGCCGCTGCCGGCGGACTATGCGCCTCTGACCGTATCCCCCGAGCAGGAGAAGCAGAAGACGCTGCACGCCCTCTTGACGATCCTGCGGCGCATCGCGGCCCAGCAGCCCGTGCTCTTCGTCATGGAAGACCTCCATTGGGTGGACCCCTCGACGCTGGAGTTCCTGACCCTCCTGGTCGATCAAGGCCCCTTCGCCTGCATCCTGACGCTGTTGACCTTCCGGCCCGACTTCAGCCTGCCCTGGACGGGGCGCTCACACGTCACCCAGATGACGCTGTCGCGCCTGCGGCGGGCCCAGGCCGCCGAGATGACCGGCGAGGTGGCGCATGGCAAGGCGCTGCCCGCTGAGGTGGTGGAACAGGTGGTGGCCAAGACCGATGGGGTGCCACTCTTTGTGGAAGAGTTGACCAAAATGGTGCTGGAGTCGGGGCTGCTCCAGGAGCGGGAGGCGCGCTACGAACTGACGGGGCCCCTGCCACCCCTCGCCATTCCCACCACCCTGCACGACTCGCTGATGGCGCGGCTCGATCGCCTAGCGGCCGTGAAGGGCTTGGCGCAACTCGGCGCGACGCTAGGGCGCGAGTTCTCGTCTGAGCTGCTGCAAGCTGTCTCGCCGTGGGACGAGGACACCTTGCGCCGGGGGCTGCAGCAGTTGGTGGGGGCGGAGTTCCTCTACCAGCAAGGTTTGCCACCACGGCGACGTTCCTCCCGCGCCGGTGCATGAGCGCGATCGACCAACGGCTCCTGGCGTCTGTTTTCCGGGTCACATGACGGAGCACCGCGCGTGCCCCGTGGATGAGGAGGGTGCGTAGGTCTCGATTCCCCCGCTTGCTCATGCCCAGGAGGCGAGTCTTCGCCCCGGTCGAACATTGATGGGGGACTAAGCCAAGCCAGGCGGCCATCTGCCGCCCGCTCTTCAAGCGGTGCGCATCCCCGACGGCGGCGCTTCGCCGGGCGGCGCTCGCCGAGCGCCTCGGCCACGAGCCGCGCCCCTACGCCGGCCCGCGGCTACCCGTCGTGCGCCACGTCACCGAGTACCTGGACCTGGTGGAGCGCGACGGCGCCCGCTGGCTCGCCTGCGCCCGTTACGGCCAGCCCCTGGGCCCCGGCCGCGAGAACTACAAGCTCCACGTCCAGTTCCGGCAGTTCTGCTGCCCGGCGTGCGGGGGGCTGATCGAGAACGAGGTGTGCCGGGCGCAGGACCCCGTGCTGTGGGACATCGAGCTCGCGTGTGAGTAGGCGGCCGGCCCTGGTGGGCGCTGAGGCACGGGTCGAATCCCGTCGGGACCACCAGGCGCGATATCGCTGAGGTCTGACGCTGCACTGTTGAGGACGCCGCCGGAGTCCCCTGGAACGTGGAGACCGGGCGCCGGCCGTTCCCTGGCATGGCTGTTGCGAAGCAGACGAAAGGGACGATCGGGGTCGACGATCGCCGCCTTTGATTTTAGGCAGCTATGTCGTCGTCAACCTCACCGATGCACGACAATGGGGCACGCCGCAATGGCGTGCCCCATCTGCCCGACTGCGGGACGTGAACGCTCGCCTTCCGGCCTCAGCCTCGCTCAGTCACGATCGCGACCGTGTCACGGACGCCGACCAGCCGTGACGATCACATCCGACTCATCCGCATTCCAGTGGACCATCCCTCTGAACCCCGGGGCGGGGCGCAGCGCCCAGAGACCGCCGGCGCCCGCGTCCGACGAGCTGCCGAAGACAACCCCGTCTTCCATGACGAACACGTCATCGGCATGCCCAGTCTGACGGACGGAATCGCTCCTGGCGGGCGGCACATACCAGGCGACGGCCTTCGGGTAGTGGACGTCGGAGAAGTCGATGCCCCAGAAGCCGCCTTCTTCCCAGGCGCTGTGGACGACATCGCCGCGGATATACCGCTCGACATCGTGGATGCCCATGCGGTTTCCGAGCCGATCTTTTGGACAGTTCGCATGCATGTTCAGGGGAGCCCTGAACCCCGAAATCTCCCTCGGGCGACTCTCGTTGTGCACATCGATGAAGTGCATGTAGCCGAAAGGACACTGGCCGAGCTCGTCGCCACCGACGATGGTTTCGACCCGGCGGCCGGGCGTGGGATCAACGAGGCCCCAGCTATGCGTCTGGCCCGGCAACGGCGGCATGGGGATGGTGGCGGTAGTTGGAGGGTTCGGGACCACAGGATCGAACGTCGGACGGTTCTGCTGGTCGGCCCAGTTGACCTCGCCGACCATCTTCGGACTGCCGATATCGGTGATGTCCAGGATGACGAGACCCTTGTCGCGCACCGCCAGATAGCAGCGGTCATGCCAGGTGGTCATGTCATGGACCATGACAACGGGTGCCGGCAGGCCGAGCTGGGGCGCGGGCTCCGGACCGGCCGCTGGGTTTTCGGGCGACCACCAGGTCCGGATTGCCACTTCGTCTGGGGTCTCTCCCATTCCCGGATACCACCACCGCGCCACGGTCACGGGGTGTTCGGGGTCGGTGATGTCACAGATGTCGAGGATTTCGCTGATGAATCCGTTCGGCCTGAAGGCGGAGAATGCGTATCTCCGATGGCCCTCCTCGTGGATCCACAATCCGTGGAACGGCGCCGCCATGGTGGAGTGGATGTCGGGCGGCTGATAGCCGGCCAATCTGACCGGCGCGCTCGGATTGCTGACATCCCAGGTTTCGAGAGACCGGTTTCGCTTGACGACCAGGATGTCGCCGCCTTTGATATCGATGTACTGGGTGTTGTCGGTGGTGAACGGTGGCATCAGGGGCGATTCCAGCGTAGGCACGTGCGGCTGTCGCCAGACCACGCGCATCTCTCGCGGATTGGTGACGTCGACGATGCTCCAGCCGCGGCCGCCGTTCCCGCAGTAGGCGAATCGGCCCCGGCGCGTATCGATGACGCGAAACTCGAACGTCTGATCCCAGCCCGGATCGCGAGGTTGACCGGGCAGCCTCATGTCGTTAAAACCGAGAATCTGGTAGCCCGCGAGATCCCCGTAGGTCGGTTGCATGAGTGGACCGTCTTCATGGAAGGCCCACCCGGCACGGGTCATCCCCAGCCCGGCACCGACACACGCCGCGCCAGCAGCCTGCAAGAATCTTCTCCGGTTCATCATCACGATGCCTCCTCGTCTAGCTCGTCCGTCCGTTAGGCCATGCCGCTGTGGTCAGGGGCGTGGCGGTCATCGGCCGTTTACCGCCGCATGCCGCTCGTGCACCCGAGTCGATCTTTGTGGCGCCGTTGATGTGGTACGTCTGGACAGGAGTGGAGTCGTGGCCTCGGTCGAAGGGCGCAGCGGTGAGTCCCATCGACATGACAGCGGTGGAAATTAGGCCGTGCCCCTCCCTTTGTCAAGAGCCTTCTTGAAACCTTCTTGAACAACAGAGCTTTCTTCAAGGATGCCTTGCGGGATTCATCCCGCCCCACCCACGGAAGGTGAAATGATCGCGCTGGAGCCTCAGCTCACCCGACAGCGCCGCACGGCATCCTCGTTCCACGCGAGGCTGGTGCCCGCTCGCTGCGGCGCCTGGATCATCCCGTTCACCGGCCGGAGCGGCTCGGCCAGTACCGGGGCGGCCACGTCGAGGTACTCGAAGATCGTCGGCGAGCGTGGGCCAGCGGATCCTCATGGGTTCCTCCCGGGAAAATCCCTGGACGGGTACACTGTCCCACCAGATGTCTCAATCGTGCGGATCAGCCTCGACAGACTCTCCCGAGTTGAACCCATCGCCCGGAACAAGACAATGGTCAAGCATCTGACGTCCGAGTAAGATCCGATGTGTCCTTGGCCAGCGCGGTAGCGACCGGCGTTGAACCCACACGCGAGGGAGGAGCCGTCATCAGCGTGATCAACACTTCCGTGACCCGGCACACAGCAGCGGACACCGCTTCTCCGTACAAGTTGTCCCACGTTGCGCTTCAAACCGCACATTTCGTCGACGTAAGAGATTGGTACACGACTGTCCTTGGCGCAAATATGGTCTTCGACAACGGTAAGATTGCGCTACTCACGTATGATGACGAGCATCACCGCATCGCCATCATCCATGGGCCTCGACTCGCCGAACGGGGCGACCGTCGCCTGTGTGGCTCACATCGCATTCACCTATCGCAGTTTGGAAGCGCTCATTGCGACCTATACCCGGCTCAAGGCAGTCGGGATCTTGCCTTGGCGCGCTATCAATCATGGCCCGACCGTCTCGCTCGCTCTATTATCGTGACCCCGACCGCACACAGGTTGAGTTACAGATCGATGTATTCGCCACTGTGGAAGAGGCCAACGAGTTCTTGGCGAGCGACATCTTTGTCGAGAATCCCGTCGGCGTTCGGTTCGACCCTGATTGCATGGTCGAGCTGCTCGCCGGCGGCGCACCGGTGAGCGAACTGAAGAAGCAGGGTGCGGCCCAGGGAAATAACCTGGCCGGCGCATCGCTCGTCAAAGAGGACTTCGCGAACGTCCCGGTGCGTGAGTGGAAGACGAATAAGCCCGGCTTCTGAATCGCTCGGGGCTGCCGAACACCGCAGTGGAGCAGACCGCTGGCTCGCATTCGCTCGCCGCGGCTGCTCACCGCGAGCGTTAGGTGCCAAAGGCGCAGAGCAGTGTGTTATCGTAGCGCGCACACATCTGGCTGGACGCACAAGTATTGCGGAGAGCATACCGTCTGTGACCGTGATCGACGTGTCGGTGCACGGGGCAGGTCCGCCGCCCCGGCTCTTCTGGGTGGGACCGCGACGAAAACCATGGGGAGAGGAGAACACAGCGATGCGCTTGCAGCACCAGTGGTGGCGCGGACTCGTAGCCGCCGTGCTCAGCGGGCTGGTGGGCGTGACGGCCGTGGCGGCGGCGGGCGCACAGTTTATCCCGATTCTCGGCTTCCGCGAGGGGACCCTGCGGGCGCTTGGGATACCGCAGGCCGATGGCCTCATCGCCTATTTGACCCTCCTCAACGAGCGCGATGGCGGCACCCACGGCGTGCCCGTGGTCTGGGAAGAGTGCGAAACCGTCTGGGACGTCCCCCGCGGCATCGAGTGCTATGAGCGCCTGAAAACCAAGGGGCCCACGGGGACGGCGGTGATGCAGGTGTTCGGTACCGCGCTCACCTACGCCCTGATTGAGCGCGCCAGGCACGACCAGATCCTCCTGATCACGCCGGGTACTGGACGCTCAGACGCCTCGGACGGGCGGGTATTTCCCTATGTCTTCAACGGCCCGAGCAACTCCTGGAGTCAGAATACGGCCAAGATCCGGTTCATTGGCCAACGGGCTGGCGGTATGGCGCACCTCAAGGGCCGGAAAATCGTCCATGTCTACTACGACAATGACTATGGCCGGGAAACCCTCTCCCTCCTCGACCAGCAGGCCGCTCAGTATGGCTTTACGGTCCAACAGCTGGCGGTCCAACCGCCGGGGCTCGACCAGAAGGCCACCTGGCTGCGGATCAAGGTCGCTCAGCCCGACTGGGTCATCTGGCGTGGTGCAGGAGGCTTTACGACCTCCACCGCCCTGAAGGAAGCGGCCCAGATTGGCTTTCCCCGCGACAAGATCGTGGGGCCGTTCCCCACCTGCGCGGAGCAGGATATGGTGGCGGCCGGGGAGGCGGCCATTGGCTTCATCTGCG
>JBKPCR010000315.1:0-11739 GCA_046727435.1 bacterium
ACGAGCCCTTCTTCTACCAGTTCCGGGAGCATCTGCAGCATCTTTTCCTTGACCGAGGTCACCCCTAAGTAGCCGGTGCCGCCGATGCCGATGACCAAGGTGGGTCGAAGCTCCGCAATCGAACCGGCAGGTCTCTTCATCGTCTCCCCCCTTTAAAGACAGTGACAAGTGGTGAGTGCTGAGGACTGAGGACTCGGTGCCTACTTGACTCATGACTCAGCACTCAGTACCGTCTGTTATGCATCAAAGGTCATCTCATAGTCGCCGAATCGGACGCGGACGGGTTTTCCCAGAGTTTCCCCATCCGTCAAGATGACACCCCGCTTGTCTGTCACCTCGACCCCGTTCACCGAGACATGGCTGGGGCTTCGGAAGCTCCGCAAGTATAGCGCCCCCGTCCGTTCCCACCACGGCCCAGCGCAGATCTCGGCGTCGATGTCAACGCCAGTCTCGCGCCGATCTAACTGGTAATCGCAATGTGGCTCGGTCCCAATGGTTGCCCCCTTTCTCGGAAAGACGCGCCCCCAGGCTTCCTCCTTGGGGTTGCTATTCAGCACGAACAACTGTGGAGTCCCCGCTCCAGTCGACAACAGCCAACCGCGTAGAGGGGTGCGGACATAGTGGCCGATGAACGCCATCCCCGCTGCGCAGGCCATTCCCAACGCCATCCCCACCAACGAGATGTACTTGATGATGCGACCCATAGTCCAGGGTGTTGGCGCTACTGTCAATTTTGTTGGGTAAACAATCTGTACCGGATTCACGCGCAAGCTCTTGGTGCTGATGAGTCGGTCGTCCCAGACCTCCGCCATGGCGTTCCCCTCCGCCCGGAACGTCACGGTATAAGCTCCAGCGGAGGGCAGCGTGAAGAGTTGACTGCGATAGTGCGCGGTCTCTCCTTGGCTTACTCGTTCGAGTGGGAACACTTGCCATGATTGACCATTGCGCCATACCTCGGCTCGCACCATCGGCTCACGGCGAAAGTCGACCGCGGTGCCGCCTGCCAGCTCGGCCAACAACTCGACGCGATCCCCAGCAAAGACCGCTTCTTGAGCACGACCATTGCTGGATACGAGGACGGGCGAAGCAGTGGAGAGTCCATGGCGCACTACAGCGAAGTGAAAATAGGGCGCACCCACCTTGAAGGACGTACCAATCTTGCGGTTGAGACTCGGATGTTGTTCACTCAAGAGTTCGACTTCGAGGCGATAGTCACCTTCTGTAACGGTCTCCTCGAACGTACCTGTGAACACGAATTGTCCGTCTTCGCCCCGCGGGGTGAGCCGTCTGGACACCGGCAGCGGCACATGCGGCAGCCAAACGCTTGCCACGATCTCCGCCCCTTTTAAGAACTCCGCCAGTTGTGTATCTTCCTGCATGTTCCGCAAGCCAAACGAGTGGACCTTAACCCCCAGATGCAAGACTTCATGGAGCGCATACTCCTGCTTGGGAGGGTGTTCCCAGGCGAGGGTGATCGCCGAGTGCACTAAGGCCTTGGTATCCTGGACAGGATTGCCGTTTTGATCGACCACATGATAGATGCCCTCGTATCCCGCGAGGTCACCCAACGGCCGGGAGAAAATGGCCAGCGACCAGTGCTGATAGGGATAGACACGCACCCATGGGCTTTCGGCAGACGCGGCCAGCCCCAAACCGATGCGTTGTCCCCGTGGTGTCACCAATATCATGTCGCGTGGGCCGATGACGATGGCTTCCGCATCGAACTGATTCAGGTAAAATCTGCCGTCCGCCTGCCGTGGCAGGGTGTACAGGCTTGGAGGGCGCACCTGCAGGAAGATGTCGAGGAAGGCATCGAGGTAGTCTCGTTGGCGGAGAATACGATAGAATTTGCCGTTCGTGCTTTCGGCGATCTCTTTCAGCAAGAGTTCGCCAGAAGTCATTTGAATGGGCGCATTGGGTTGCAGCTCAGCACCGCCAGCCAACGCTTTGCGGGAGGACTCTGTGAGAGCGATCGTGAAAACGAGGACATTCTCCTGACGCAACTTGGCATAGAGCGCTCGCAACTCGCGCAGCGCTAGCTCGTCGTCACGGGTCCAGCGTTGTGCGGCGCGTCCAGAACGGTCCAACTCGCCATCGCTCATAACGACGAGGTAACGCGTCCCGCCGCGCCCCTCCAGAAGTTCTACTCCCTTGGCCATGCCGAGGCCAATCTCCGTACGCTGCGCCCGACTATCGATCGGTGAGAGGCTGTCCTTGAGACTTTTCAAGGTCTCCCGTTGGATGGCCCTCACAGGTTGCATCACGCGGGCCTTGGCTCCGAAAAACACCACGCCCAGATGATTGCCTTCCACGCTGTTGAGGAGATCGATGAACGTTTGTTCGCCATCACTCCGGATGTTGTGGGGATCATTGTCTTGCATCGAGCGCGAGATGTCGAGCACAAGGACGCCAGTTGATTCCCACGCACTCTCGGCAACGCACCACAGGCTTAGGAGCGCAACGAGGCATCCCCAGGTCCCAATGACCCTTCGTCTCATGCCAGCCCTCCCTCGTGTATGCACCCGATGAACATGGATGTCGCCCATATACCCCTCCCGAGGCCCATCTCATTCGGGGGCTTCCGATTGCTATCCTAACGGCGACAACCCCCCTTTGCAACACCCTGCACCGTATCAGGCTGAATTTTCTAATGAGCCGAACGATTGTCAAACAGCCCGTGCTCGGCCGTGCCGCAGGCAGACTACTTCACCTGCTGCAGAGCAGCGCTATCCCACACAAGGCTCGCCATGGACGATCGTTTGGATCTTCGACAAGATGAGCTGGACCATCACGGCCGACACCGGAACCAACGGGGGATCGCATGGAATTACTCGGCCGCCGGTGGCAAGGAGGGGCGGTGTCACATGCATCTGACAAGGGATGAAGGAAGAGGAGATGGGCTGTGCAGGTAATTTGTGCCAATGGATCGCTTCCAACCTCAGCCATATCGCGATGTTGGAATCATCAATGCCTCAACGTCCCGACTACGCTCTCATGGACCTGCGCATCTGGAGTACAGCCATGACAAAGAGACAGGACCTGTCCACAGCAGAACGGCAGGGAATTGTCGAGATTCTCTGGCTCTCAGGCGTCCCGTGGGAGCTGCCTCCCACGGGACGCCTGAGCCCCTGCGCTCTCAAGCTATTGATCACAGTTTGTCTGGAAATGTTCTCGTCGGCATGCGATCTGTCACGCGTCGCAAGACATCTCGCGAGAATAGCGCCAACGGCAGGATCTGGCGCTGTTTGGCCAGAACCTCCTCAATCGTATTGCCATCACTAACAATGTTGTCGCCCGAATCGAGAACAGTTTCAGCGGTATGGATGAAACCGCCATTTTTCTTAGGATACCGATAGACGTGTGTCATATACGTCTTCTCAGCGCATTGAAGCATACGGCTACCCACTAAATGCATACTGGACATCGCCAAGCACCTCCTGTCCATGCTGCTTCACATCTGTGACGTGGTGAGCATCTACATAGTATGTCCTCAGAAAGCAAAAATGATACCAGAGACTTAGATAAATTATTTTGATGATAATATATATATTATGATTTCTTAAGATCATTTCTGACAATGCAGATGATTCTGCCCCACATCTGTGCGACTCAGTCGCACAGATGTGGGGCCCATGAAAGGGAACTGTCCAGCGGGCGAAGTGCACACCGTATTGGGCATTGCTCGTCATGACGTGCGGGAGCGGTCTTTCAGCTTTCATTGTGGAGGGGTAGGAGAATGGTGAAGGTGGACCCGATGCCAAATTGGCTCTCCACATGCAGATGCCCCTGATGTTCTTCGATAATCTTGTGCGTCAGGGCGAGACCGAGGCCCGTCCCTTTCTCCTTGGTGGTGAAGAATGGCGTGAACAGTGAATCGAGTTGTTCGGGGGTCATCCCTGTTCCCGTGTCTGCCAGCGTGATGAACACAAACGCCAGAGCGGTATCGGCTGCTGTACCGAGATCGACATGGGCCGTCGTCTCGCCCAGTGTGGACTGCCAGGGCACTCCATTGCCAGTGCGGATGGTCAACCTTCCCCCTGCCGTCATGGCTTGAATGGCATTAATGGCCAAATTGCCCACGGCACGCGACAGATATTCCGGATCAGCACGGACGTATGCGAGTCCTGGCGCCAGTTCCTGGACAATGGTGATGCCGCGTTCCGCCGCTTGTTGCTCATAGAGTGCCACACAACGGGCGATGATCTCATGGACATGGAGCGGCCGCGGCGAAAGACGCGGCGGTCGACTCAGTTCGAGTAACTCCTCCATAATGGCGTTCACACGATCGACCTCTTTGGGAACGATATCCTGGAATCGAGTGATAAACGCCGGATCCTTCGCCCGACGTGGGACCATGTCGACGAACGTTTTCAACGCCACAAGCGGATTCTTGATCTCATGGGCTACCATGGCGGCCATGCGCCCAACCGCTGCCAGGCGATCGGCCCGTCGCAATCGTTGCTCCAACTCGCGCACCAGAGAGAGATCGCGGAAAATGCCGAGCAGCCCGGTGGTTTGTCCGACCTCGTCCTCAAGCAAGCTGGTGTTGATCTCGATGGGGACCTCATGACCATCGAGCCGGATGAACGACACTCCCCGGTCCCACCACACGCGCTTGCCCTGGATACCGTCCAGGAGAAGCCGCATAAATGACGCATTGCTGGCGAAAAGTTCTCGACAGAGCCGCCCCTCAACCTCGCCTACTGCGTAGCCGGTAATGCGTTCCGCCATATCATTCCACTTGACGATGCGTCCCTCCATGTTCAAGGTCACCAAGCCATTGGTCATCGAGGCAAGGATACGGGCGTTATACCGTTCCAGATTCGACACCTCCCTCAACTGGGCATCAAGTTCGAGGTTGGCCTCTTGCAGGGCCGCCTGCTGGGCTTGTAGGTCATTCGTCATGTGGTTAAACGTCGTCGCCAACTCGCCGATCTCATCCGCCGAGCGCACATCGATGCGATGCGCCAGGTCACCTCCAGCCACGGCCAATGCTCCAGCCCGCAATTGCTCGAGCGGCGAGGTGATCCGGCGCGCCAAGATCAATGCGGCGAGACACCCCACCAAGGCGGCGACGATGCCGAAGATAAAAATGGTGAGTCGGGTCCGCTGAATTTCCCCATACATTCCCTGCAGTGTGATAGCGACACGCACTGTTCCCCATTTATCGCTCTCGTCAGTCGGGAATACTGGGATCGCGACCTCAAGGATATTCCCCTGGCGTGGGTCGACCCCGGACTGGATGAGAGGATCAAGGGTTTCCAAGGCCTTCCGGCTGACCAGGTCCGTGAGATGCTGCCCCTGCAGATCACTGCGCTGGCTGTGTGCCGCCACACGCCCTTCGCGGTCGAGGATGATGACATATACTACGTCCTCTTCTTGTGCGAGGCGTCCGACTTGCTGCTCCAGTAGTACATAGTTATAGGTCACCAGGGCATTGGTACTGACCGCTGCCAGATTTCTGGCAATTGTCATGCCGCGCTTGCGCACTTGAGCTTCGATGGCCTTGCGTTCACGGTACTCGACGACTATCATCATTACCGCCGTCAGGAGCACCACTAAGCATACAACCGACAAGGCTAGCTTGGTGCGAAGGCGCATGTTGCGGAAATGCATGCCCAGCCCAACCTCACTTCCTGCCACTCGTCTTCCCGGTCTGCTTTAACCAGACCTTGCGAAGGGAGACATATGCTTCGCCAAGGGCGCTGACCACAACCCCTTCGACGTACGGTTGGAACACGCTTTCATACGTGAAATGCAGCAGCATCACGGCCGGTGCACCGTTCAGGATAAGCTGCTCAGCCTCCCGGTAGAGCTTGACGCGGCGCAGATCGTCGGTTTCTCCGCGTGCGTCGTCTAAGAGCTTATCCACCGAGGGGTTATGATATCGGTAATAGTTCCTTTGGCCTGCAGAGTGAAAAAGAGGATAGAGGAAGTTATCCGGGTCCGGGTAATCGGCGGTCCATGAATAGCGGAATAGCTGGACATCCCCCTGCTCGAAGGCCCGTCCCAAGGTTGGCCAATCATCGAATTCCTGCAAGTCGACCTGGACGCCGAGAACCGCCAGATAGTGTTGGACGATTTGAATCTCCATACGTACCGCTTCTGATTTCGCTGAATTGGACAGCGTCACGGGTGTCAGATTTTTTCCACCCGGATGGCCCCCCTCCGCCAATAGCGTTTTCGCTCTGGCTGGATCATAATCGTAACCCTGCACCTCAGGGTTATATCCTGGCATGCCCGGCGGCAGAATACCTCGGGCCACGACATAACGCCCCCCTTGGGCCTCCTGGTTAAGGCGGATCTTATCGATGGCATAATTGAATGCCTGCCGCACCTCTCGCTTCTGAAACGGGGGACGATTAAGGTTGAAGCCGAGGAGTCGGAGGTTGAGGCTCGGCTTTCGGATGACTTTATACGTCGCCGCTTCAAGAAATTCATTCCGGCGGTCCGGAGTCAGGGGGCTCTCCTCCAGTTCTCCTTGCTCAAAGGCTCTTAGCATATCGCTTTCTGTGTGCCCTGGAAAGATGACAAAGCGGACGCGATCCAGGGCTGGCTGCCCCCCCAAATAGTGCTTGTTGGTCTCGAGAAGGATCTCCTGTCCTCGCACCCATCGCACGAAGCGAAAGGGACCAGTGCCCACAGGCGCCATGTCAAAGTCCGAGCCTAACCGTTCAACTTCCTCCCGGGGCACTACAGATGTATGGGGCATGCCAAGGATGCTGATAAAGGGGACGAAGGGCTCAGAAAGGGAAACCTCTATGGTGTAGCGATCGACGGCCTTGATCCCCTCAAGCACTTTCGTTGTGCCGGCCCGAAACTCGGCCGCCCCCTTCACTTTATCCAAAAGCTGACTACTGCGCGAACCCACGGTGGGATTGAGCAATCGGGAAAGCGAGTAGACAACATCCTCGGCGCTCATCTCTCGCCCGTTATGGAACTGCACGCCTTTGCGGAGATGGAAGGTCCAGACGACGCCGTCACGCGAAGCCGACCAGGATTGAGCCAGGGCAGGCACCACGTTGAGGTGAGCATCAAACGCCACCAGGCCATCAAAAATCTGGTTGGCAACGGCTACCCCATACGAATCAACAATCTTGGCGGGATCGAGGCTGGAGGGATCGTTTCCCAAAGGCCGTCGGTAGGTACCCCCGATGGCTGGCGCTTGCGTCACTTGCGATAAATCCTCACGCGGCTGCTTCGTTTCATTCTGCTCGCTACAGGCGGAGATGGCGAGAGTCACTGCCACCAAAAGAGATAACCCGATGAACCGACGCGAAGGTCGCCAGGCCTGTGAGAGCTTTGCGATGGCGCGGCATGCAGTTCTCCTGACCCTGTCGAGCGCCCGCGTCTGGGCAAGCAGATAGTGAACGACTGCGTCTCTCCAAGGCACTACCTTTTTCACCGAACCGGCCTCGCTGAGCTTCTGATAGGCCCTCGCTTTCATACCGCCCCCCGCGGCGGGGCAGATAACACAAATTCTCCCTGAGATTGGCATAAAGAGAGGAGAAAATCAACAAACTATTCACCTCATCCTTAAACAGTCTGGTTGCGAAGGCCACTGGCTGAGAACAGCACAAGGATGAGAGATTCTTCCCTCACCCTTGTGCAAAGGGGGCTGAGTCTTGACATTACATCCCTACAATCTTCTTGATCATCAACCACTGCATCTGGAGCACGCTCATCATCACTGCGACGAATGCCGCCCCTAACGACGTAGTCGACTCAGGGGCTTGTGTTGTTACGAGCCGTCGCCTTCGGCAGAAGCGCTGCTGGTCCACTGGCCGCTAGTGAAGGTCGTCGCCGAGATGCCGGAGACAATCAGGGCCGCGGAAATCATGAGGGCGATGATCAGTTTACGCATGTGTCTTGCCTCCATAAGCGGTTCGAGGTATGTTGTCTGCTCTGCCATGTAAAGGGGGCATTGCCCCTAGTATTGCCGTCGCTGAACACTGCTTATTAGGTAACGCAAGGGCGATGCCAACATGTGCTTGGTATAGAGATGGATCATGTAAGTCGGCGTCGGTCGCATGTTTGCGCGCACGTCGCGCCCACATATGCAGGCATACGACGAAACGGGCCTGCACGGAAATACAGGCAATCACAGGTGAGACGATAAGTGGCAAGGCTTACTAGACGACAGCTCAACGACTATGCATAATGATTTGTGCATAGTGCCCTATTTAACAGGCAGTGGCCATTGAATGGAGGGGGTTGGCGGATATGTTTGTACCATTGAGTCGCATAAAATCATGTTGATCAATGTTGATTACTGGAGGATAAGGCGGCGTCTGCGTCGTGGGTTCATGGAGTGCTGTGGCGCTAACGTAGGGGCTGGAGGAAAGCCGTGCTAGCGCAGGTCAAGTTGTTCGATCTTCCCCAGTAGGGTATTCCGATGAATACCTAGCATACGGGCAGCCACTGTTTGATTCCAATGGGTTTTCTCGAGAACTCGACGAATGTATTCACGCTCGAATTGCTGCACCGCTTTGCGTAAATCATACCCTTCCTCTTCCAGCTGCTCGAGCAGCGGAGTGTGCGATGACTGGAGGTCGAGGGGGAGGTCTCGGAGTTGGATCATTTCATGCTTACTGATCACTACCAGGCGTTCGACGATATTCTCTAATTCCCGCACGTTTCCGGGCCAGTCGTAGGCTTGCAGCGCGTCCATAGCCGCCAGAGAGAAGCCCCGCACCTGGCGGTTGAATTGCCGGTTATACTTGGCCAGGAAGTATTGGACCAAGAGCGCGATATCACTCTTGCGGGACCGGAGAGGTGGCACAAACACTGGGATGACATTCAAGCGATAGTACAGATCATCACGGAAGCCCTTGGTCTTGACCAGTTCGCGAAGATCAGCATTGGTCGCCGCTACGATGCGTACGTCAACCTTAATGGTACGCTCGCCCCCGACCCGCTCGATCTCACGCTCCTGGAGCGCGCGCAGGAGCTTGGTCTGCATATCAAGTCGCATACTCCCGATTTCGTCGAGGAGCAGGGTGCCACTATGCGCCAGCTCGAATTTCCCGATCCGCCGCTGGATAGCCCCCGTAAAGGCGCCGCGCTCGTGCCCAAAGAGCTCACTCTCGATCAGCTGTTCGGGGATCGCCGTACAGTTGACGGCCACGAAAGGCCTCTGGCTCCGACGGCTCTGCCGATGGATGGCTCGGGCGATGAGCTCCTTGCCGGTCCCACTCTCCCCGGTGATCAGCACCGTCGCATCGCTATCGGCCACCTGCCCAACCAGATCGAAGATCTCGACCATCTTCTCATCGCGCCCGACGATATCCACAAAGGGGTGATAGTCTTCCACTTCGGACCTGAGATAGAGCACCTCTTTCATGAGCGCCTGTCTCTCCAATGTGCGCGAGACCACTCCCTGGAGCGTTTCCACATCGAACGGCTTGACGAGATACTCACTGGCCCCTGCCTGCATGGCCCGCACAGCTGTCTTGACATCACCCACCGCCGTCACCACGATGACCCCGAGATACTCATCCATCTCCTTAATGCGCTGGAGAACTTCCAAACCCTCCATATCCGGCAAACGGAGGTCCAGGATGACGAGACGAATATCTTCATGAGCCAGGACTTTGAGGGCAGCCGTACCATCCGCAACAGTGCGGACCTCACAGGTATCCTCCAGCACGACCTTATAGGATTCCAGTACCCCAGGCTCATCGTCGACTGCTAGCACAAGCGGATTGCTTGCCTCGAGCTGCATATGACCCTCTTTCCCATGCATCGATGCCTGAGGGAGTCTTGGGCGATGCGATCGGGGCATGCCGCCCGAGGATGTGCTACTGCCCCGTGGCGATCACAGCCTGCTCCACTGCCCAGCCTAGGTCGATGAAGATTTCTCTGTTGCCATGGGGGTGCGAGCGAGGTGCATCCGCAGCCTGCAGCACGCGAAAGCCAGCATCTTCAGCAGCGATCATGACACGGCGCAGCGCCAGCTCTCGGCAGCGAGAATCGCGCACGATCCCACCCCGACCGACATGCTCCGCTCCAACTTCGAATTGCGGTTTGACCAGAGCCACAACGCGTCCGCTACGCCGCAGAAACGGGGGGAGTAGTGGAAACACCAGCGTGAGAGAAATGAAGGAGACATCGACGGTGATCAGATCAACCGCTTCAGGAATCTCGGCTGCCTGAAACGTCCGGACGTTTCGCCCATCCAGGGCGATCACTCGGGCATCCTCACGAAGCCTCGGCGCCAGCTGTCCAACCCCCACATCGAGGGCATAGACCCGCTGTGCGTCCCGCTGCAGCAGGCAATCGACGAATCCGCCGGTTGAGGCTCCAATATCCAAGGCTACCAGGCCTGTGACATCGAGGCCAAAGGTTTGCAGCACTCGTTCGAGTTTGAGCCCACCCCGGCCGACATATGGCAGCCCCGCACCACGGATTTCGATCTGACCTGGGTCGGGAGGCGTGACGGATGGCTTGCGACAGGGCTGGCCACGTACCCATACCTGCCCGCTCTCGATGAGCCACCGCGCACGGTTGCGTGTCTCCGCATAGCCATGCGCGACCAGCCACTGATCGAGACGCAGACCACTCGCAGCCATTTACGACTCCCGCGCGATGATAAAGTGCGCCAGGTCACGCAGCACGGCCCCCCGTTCGCCAATGATATCAAGTGCGGCAATACTGGCGGTGACGGCGGCCTGCGCCCGCACCTCGGACTCGGCCAGCCCCACCAGGCGTGGGTAGGTAGCTTTGCGTCGCTCGTTGTCTTTGCGCAAGGCCTTGCCCATGCGCTGTTCATCGCCCCGCACATCAAGGATGTCATCCATGATCTGATACGCCAGCCCGATATGCGTGCCGTACTGGGTGAGGGCCTCCACGGCAGCCGGCGAACCACCGCCGAGGATCGCCCCGCTGCGCACGGAGGTGCGAATCAGCGCGCCGGTTTTGTGGGCGTGGATATACTGCAGCCCCCGCAGATCGACGTCCTGTCCCTCCATCTGCAGGTCGACGACCTGGCCGCCGATCATCCCGAACGTGCCGATGGCATAGGCGACTTCGTGCATCACTTGCACCACACGCTCCGGCACAAACTGTGGCCAATGCCGTGCATCGGCCATCAACTCAAAGGCAAACGTCAGCAGGGCATCCCCAGCCAGGATGGCGTTCGCCTCGCCGAAGACTTTATGGTTCGTCAATCGACCCCGCCGGTAATCGTCGTTATCCAATGCTGGAAGGTCATCATGAATGAGTGAATAGGTATGGATGCACTCCAGCGCACAGGCCACCGGGAGCACATCGGCCGCTGTTCCCCCGAGCGTTTCAGCGGCGGCGATGGCCAGGATCGGCCGCACCCGCTTGCCCCCCGCAAATACGCTATACTGCATCGCCTGAAAGATGGCTGGGGGGTAGTGCTCTTCTCCGGGGAGATAGCGTGCTAACGCCTCATCAACGAACGCTTTCTGCTCCTGTAAGTAGCGCAGGATGTCCACCATGGTCGTTCCTTCCCCGGCTCACGGTCGCTCGGCTGCGCCCGTGGTATCCTCGGGCTCCTCGGGAAATGGCGCGACATGCAACTGTCCCTCTTTGTCGGCCAGCAAGATCTCGATACGGCGCTCAGCTTCATCTAAGCGACCCGCACAGAAACGCACCAGCTTCACCCCTTCCTCGAAGACTTGCAGGGATTGCTCAAGAGCCAGTTTATTGTCTTCGAGCTGGGCGACGATCTCCTCCAGGCGCTTCAACGACCCCTCAAATGTCGGTTCTTGC
>JBKPCR010000316.1:0-6971 GCA_046727435.1 bacterium
ACGGCGACACACCCCTTGCGGATGCCCGGCAGGTCGCCGACGGCCTCCTCAAGTTCATGAGGGTAGATGTTACGGCCGGCGCGAATGATGAGATCCTTGACGCGGCCGGTCAGATAGACATCTCCCGCGGCAATGTAGGCCAGGTCTCCGGAATTCAACCAATCGCCATCGAACAGGCGCCGGGTGTCCTCAGGATTCCGAAAATAGCCGCTGGTCGTCGATGGTCCCTTGAACTGCAGGTGGCCGACTTGGCGCTCTGCGGCCTCGTAGCCAGTGGCGTCGACGATACGGATCTGATGTCCGGGCAACGGGCGCCCACAGGACACGAACCGCAAGGCTGTTAGATCATCTTCGTCGGCGGGGATAGCCTGCCCAAACCGGCTGAATGGATCGCGTTCGATGCGATCGATCTGAACACCGCGGCCGGGGGGTGGAAAGGCCGCCCCCAGGGAGGATTCGGCCAAACCGTACACCGGGGTCATGGTCTGGGGTCGAAAGCCATACTTGCCAAAGCGCGCGCAGAAGCGCAAGACCGTCTCGGGGCTGATAGGTTCGGCGCCGTTCAGCGCCATCTGCCATGAGCTCAGGTCCAGACCTTCGATGTCACGCTCATCGACACGGCGCAGGCAGAGCTCATAGGCGAAGTTCGGCGCTGCCGAAATCGTGCCGCGATGCTGGTGAATGGCCCACAGCCAGCGCGCTGGCCTGGCGAGAAACGCGAGGGGCGACATCAGCACCAGCGGGCTGGCATAGTAGAGACTGCCCAGACAGGCGCCGATGAGCCCCATGTCATGGTACAGCGGCAGCCAGCTCACGAACACTTCTCGCGATGTCGTCCCTGCAACCCGGCCCATGGCACGGATATTCGCCAACAGGTTGGCGTGGGTCAGGATCACGCCCTTTGGTGTGCCGGTACTCCCGGATGTATATTGCAAAAAAGCCACATCTTCAGGCTGCAGCGTGGGCGTGGCATGCGTATTTGCGCCACTGGAAAGCTCCTGCACGGTGACGACGCTGCTGAGCCCTTCGACCTGGGCGCCGAGAAGTCGCGCCAGCCGTTGCCCCTCTGGCACGGTAATCAAGATCGACGCGCGAGCACTATCCAGGATGCTGGCCTGACGGCGGAGGTGATCCTCGATCTGCGACAGCCGCGCCGGCGGATAAATCGGCACGGGCACACCGCCCGCCAGCAAGATACCGTAAAAGCTAGAGAAAAAGTCCAGACTGGTCGGCAGCATGACGGCGACCGTTTGCCCACGCTGCAGCCCGCGCTCCTGCAGTCCCGCTGCAACGGCTACGGCGCCGGCGTGCAATTCGGCATAGCTGATCTCTTCCGCGGTTTCGTGGTCGCCGTAGAGGTAGAGATGCGGGCGTTTGGGATGCGATTGTACGTGCCAATTCAGCACGTCGATGAGCGTGCCGGCCCGGACTGGGGCCGCGTCAACCTCCGCTAGGGGCGTGGTTCTCGTCGTCCCAGCATGGATCGCCCGGCGGTGGGCGCCCGCCGTCGCGAGCGCTCGTAGCACGTCGCGTGGCGTCTCCGCCGTGGCCAGCAATTGCTCGGGCAACTGCACCCCGAAGGCGCCCTCAACCCGTTGCAGCAGCTCGACGCGTCCCAGGCTGTCGAAGCCGAGCTCGCGTTCGAGGGAACTGTCCAGGGTCGCCGAAACGATACTCTGCCGATGCGGGTGCAATTCGAGGGCCAGCACCTGTACCACCTCCAGCAGGGCGTCAGCAGGGGCATCTGTAGGCTGGACAACATTCGCCTGATCCGGTTGATCGGCCATCACTTCCTCCATACGTTCAGGTCGCACCAGTGCTTCTCCAGGGAATACCATCCCGCGAGGGGGGCGTCAAGTTCCTCATTGATCCTATTCGCCAGTTCGGGCTACAATAGGGCGATTACAGCTTCGGGAATCGAGGCAAAGCGCTGGCGCAAGCCGCGCTGAGGAAGAGCGGCAAGGGAGGAGTTCGCTGATGGCACAAGTGGATATTGAATCCGTTCTCAAAGAGGAACGCGTATTCGCACCTGCCAAAGAGTTTAGCGCCAAGGCGCACATCAATGGCTTCCAGGAATACGACCAACTCTGTCAACAGGCCCAGGACGATCCCGAGGGCTTCTGGGCCAGCATGGCCAAGGAATTGGACTGGTTCAAACCGTGGGAGAAGGTCCTGGAGTGGACCCCCCCCTTCGCCAAATGGTTTGTCGGCGGCCGGACCAATATCGCGCATAACTGCCTGGATCGGCACCTGACCACCGCACGCAAGAACAAAGCGGCGATTATCTGGGAAGGCGAACCGGGCGATGAGCGCATCCTGACCTACCAGGCCCTGCATCGCGAAGTGTGCAAATTCGCCAATGTGCTCAAACAGATCGGCGTGAAAACGGGTGATCGCGTGGCCATCTACATGCCAATGGTCCCTGAGTTGCCCATTGCCATGTTGGCCTGTGCCCGCATCGGCGCGACACATAGTGTGGTGTTCGGCGGTTTCAGCGCCGAGGCGTTGCGCGATCGCATTAACGATGCGCAGGCGAAGGTGGTGGTGACCGCCGACGGCGGCTACCGCCGCGGCGGCGAAATCCCGCTCAAACCGGCGGTCGATGAAGCCATCCAGGAGACGCCGAGCATCGAACATGTCATCGTCTACCGGCGGACCGGCAGCCAGGTGCATATGGAACACGGGCGGGATCACTGGTGGCATGAGCTCATGGCCAACGCTGCAGAGGAGTGTCCGGCCGAATCGCTCGACGCCGAGCATCCGCTGTATATCCTCTACACCAGCGGCACCACCGGCCGACCAAAGGGCATCGTGCACACCACCGGCGGCTACATGCTGGGCACTTACCTGACCGCCAAATGGGTCTTTGACCTGAAAGACGAGGATACCTATTGGTGTACCGCCGACATCGGCTGGGTCACCGGCCATAGCTATATCGTCTATGGCCCGCTGGCCAATGGCGCGACCAGCTTGATGTACGAGGGAGCCCCCAACTGGCCGGAATGGGATCGCTTCTGGCGTATCGTCGACAAATATCAGGTGAATGTCTTTTACACCGCGCCGACCGCCATCCGCGCCTTTATCAGAGCCGGTGAGCAGTGGCCGCGCAAGCACAAGCTTACCTCATTGCGCCTGCTCGGCACCGTCGGCGAGCCGATCAACCCCGAGGCCTGGATGTGGTACCACCGGGTGATCGGCAAGGAGCGCTGTCCGATCGTCGATACCTGGTGGCAAACTGAGACCGGGATGATCATGATCACACCGTTGCCTGGTGCTACACCCACCAAACCTGGGTCGGCCACCCGGCCATTCCCCGGCATTGTCGCCGACGTGGTGAGTCGTGACGGGCAGTCGGTACCCGCCAACGCCGGAGGGTTTCTCGTGCTCAAGCGTCCCTGGCCGGCGATGCTGCGCACCATTTATGGCGATCCCGAACGCTACAAGTCCCAGTACTGGAGTGACATCCCTGGCGTGTACTTCACCGGCGATGGGGCGCGCCGCGATGAGAATGGCTATTTCTGGATCATGGGCCGCGTCGATGACGTCGTCAACGTGTCGGGCCATCGGCTCGGGACGATGGAGGTCGAGAGCGCCTTGGTCAGCCATCCGTTGGTCGCCGAGGCCGCGGTTGTCGGCCGGCCGGATGAGATCAAAGGTCAGGCCATCGCTGCCTTTGTGACGCTGGAATCGGGCCAGACGCCGACCGATGATCTCAAACAGGAGTTGCGCCAGCACGTCGCCAAGGAAATCGGTGCCTTTGCCAGGCCGGACGAGATCCGCTTTACCGATGCGCTCCCGAAGACGCGCAGTGGCAAGATCATGCGCCGTCTGTTACGAGAGATCGCCGCGGGGGACGAGGTCCGCGGCGATGTGACGACGCTCGAGGATCTCTCGATTCTCGCCAAGCTGCGGGAGGATGAGGACTAACGTGCCCCCGCAGGAGCGGCCTTGTGTGCTCCCGTGGCGGGGGGAGCTCATGATCTGGGGTAAGCCGGCATCGGCACGACCAATCGAAAGATCTCACGCCAACCAGGGGAATGCGTACGACGTTTGGCTCGAAAATCTTCAACATCATGGGCCCACCATCTATGATCGCGCCGCGGGTCGGGAGAGTCCTGACCTGCCGCGATCGGATGATCGGTGAACAGACGAAGAAAGGAGGGCATCCCATGTCGCTAACCTTAGCCGAAGCGAACCAGATCGTCGAGGGGGCAGTGGCGAAAGCGATCGAAATGAATATCAAGATCAGCGTAGCCGTATGCGATGCCGGCGGGCGTCTGATGGCCTTCAATCGGATGGATGGGGCGATTTGGGGGAGTGTCTACGGCTGCCAGGGTAAGGCCATAGCCTCGGCGGCCTTCGCGCGTCCCAGCGGCGAGCTGGCAGAACGGGCCGACACGCCCATCATTCGGGGCATCGCCGCCGCTGAAGGGGGACACATGATCCCCAGTCAGGGAGCGGTTCCCATTCTTCAGAACGGTGTGGTTATAGGCGCCTGCGGGGTGGGAGGTGGTACGGCTCAGCAAGATGAAGACTGCGCCCGCGCCGGTGTCGCCAAGCGCTAACCTGCGCCCTCGTCCTCTCTCAGTATGCCTCTGCTGGTGGGCTGACAAGCGAAGGTTGGAATGGGGGAAAGGAATACTGGCCTCACCCCCACTCCAACCCTCCCTTTACCCTATGCTACCGCGATGGGATTGCCCGGCGAGCCCGTGGCGCCCTTGAGCCGCAGTGGACTGAAGATATAGGCGAATTCGTACACCCGATCCGCCGCCAGTTGCTCCAAATCCAAGTTTTCATGGATATAGATGCCGTTCATGGTGATCCACCACTGATGACATTCGAACGGCCGCTCTTTGTCCTCCCCGGGCACCGCCTCCACCGGCCAGGTATCCCCACCCACCAGACAGATCTTTTTGTCGATGAGCCATTTGGCGACGGTCACGCCCGGCCCAGGGCAGCCTTTGTTGTATTCGGTATTGTCCTTCATCCACAGCTTGCCGTGACCGGTGTAGAAGAGCACCACATCCCCTTCCGCGGGCTCCCGGATGCCCTGTCGCGCCAGGGTGCCCTGGACGTCCTCGGGCGTAATGATATAGCCGAGCGGCAGACGGTCTCCCCCCTTATACGCCAGCACGTCGAGCAGAAGGCCACGCGTGAAGAAGGCGCCGACATTATGGACGCCCAGCTTCTTGAGACCGTAAGTACCGCCCACCTCGGACTGCTTCAGGCCGTTATAGTAGATGGGCTCGCTGCCGATCAGCGTGCCGATGTGCCCGAGACCGTCGAATTGCGTGCCGACCTGGCCGATCTCGCCGCTGAACATCTCATCGTTATACAGGAGCTTCGCAGTACCGAAAGGGCCGCCAGTCGGCCCACCGAGGATCGTGAGGCTGTAGTGCCGCGAGCCAAACAGCGGCATACCAGGCTCATAAATCCTCCCGAGTTGATAGACTTTGCCGGTTTTGACGAGTTTGATCGCCTCTAGCACCTTGTCAGGAGTCATGCGATTGGCTGCTCCGCGCTCGTCGGTTGGTCCCCACGGCGACGGCCACCAGTCTTTCCCGAAGGGGTTGACCGATGGGGCCGGCTGGGCGTGGGCGGCGTGATGCTGGGCGACGAGTCCACCGGCGGCGATCCCCGCGGTCACGCCTGCAAGCATGCCGTTGTGGAGGAAATCCCGCCGGTTCACCCCTGCTGGCTGCTCTGGCTCAGTTTGCGCTTCGCTTGCCGCTGTTGTCTGCGCCGCCAATTGCTGCTTCAACCAGTCCGGTTGCATGGCTGCCTCCCTCCCTTCGCGCTAGAGATCTAGGGGCTCTGGAGTATGCTGTAGGACATACCAGTCGATGGCGCTCGTGCGGCGCCCATCATACAACGTTCAGCCTCACCTCGCCAAGCCCATCCACCACCAGCCTTGCCGTATCCCCAGGGTGCACAAACTTCGTGGCGACGATGCTCCCGGTCATGACGATCATCCCGGGCGTCAAGCTCTTACCACGCGTGGCGAGCATGTTGACCAGCCACACCAGGGCTTCAAGCGGATGGCCCATGACATCGCGACCATACCCCTGGCCGACGACTGCGTCATTGATGACCATCACCCCACGTGCCGTGGCAAGATCAATGGTGCTCCAGTCAGAGACTGGAGCACCCAGGACAATGCCGGCGTTCCACGCGTTGTCGGCGATCAGCGTGAAGACGTGCGCCGCGAGCCTGGCATAGTCGGCCTCTCGGTCGTCGACCACCTCGAAGGCCGCCATCACGGCGCCAATGGCGTCGGAGACTTGGTCTCGGCTATAGGGCGCCTGCGCCGCTGGCAGGTTCGTACCTATCTGGACCGCGATCTCGCATTCGATCCCTAAGCGCACATAGTCGGCTCTACGCAGCGTGACCGGGGAGCGATGGATGGTCCTGGTGAAGATGGCGCCAGCGATCGGCGTCTGGAAGCCAACCATCTGCTGCATCACCGGCGTGGTCAGGGCGATCTTGTACCCGGCAACAGGGCCATGCATCTCCGCCATCAGTCCGTGGAAGGTCTCCTGCGTAGCATAGGCTTCGTCAACGGTGCGCGGAGTATACGCCTGCGGCGTTGGCCTGAAGGGTTTGCGGGCTCGGTGCTCCTCAAACAAGAACCGGGACGCGTGTTGAATCCGCCCGTCCTCGGACATCGCGTTTCCTCCTGCGCGCAGTGCGTCCCGCGCTGCCTAGAGCCGGCATATGCAGATCCCCTCCCGGCAACGGAGTCAGCTCACAGTCCCATTGAGTTGCCTGGGCTGTGGTAGCTCTTTGGCCCCGAGTCTCCAGCTCCGGTTTCGTCGATGCGCCGTTGCCGACGGGTATAGACCTCACACATTCCTCGGCGGCCGATCCGGTTACGTCGACGCCCGTCCTCGGCGCAGGGCGCGCCCGGCCAATATGCCGGTGTGCTGCCCCTTGTCGACCACCACCTTGCCGTTGACGATGACGTACTCGAT
>JBKPCR010000317.1:0-19863 GCA_046727435.1 bacterium
GCCCACGTCGGTGATGCGTTCACGCGCACGGTGACACTGACCGCGCCCGCCGTGCCGGGCATGATCTTTCCACCGCTGCCGCTGGCAAAGGTAGACGGCCTCGCGGTGTATACTAAGCCTCCAGTCGTGCAGGATCAGATCGAGCGTGGTGACTTTACCGGCAAGCGCATCGATACAGTTACATACATCTGCGAGCGCCCAGGCCAGTTCACCTTGCCAGCCCTGGTCATTCCCTGGTGGGACCTGAAGAACCAGAAGCTGAAGCAAGTCACGCTTCCCGCCGTAACGCTGGAGATAGCACCAGGGCCCGTTGCGGGTGCTGACGCGGCCGCGGCGGTGGGGGAGGCACCAGGATGGCCGTGGCTCGGATGGATCGTGGGCGCAGTGTTGCTACTGGCTGCTGCAGTAGCGGCCACTTGGCGCCAGGGAGGTGCACTCCTAGCCATGTGGGAGAGCAGCAGAGCGCAACGCCAAAGGAGCGAGATTGCTCTGTTTGCGCGTGTGCTCGATACCTGTCGCGCTAGCGGTGTCAAGGCGACGTACGATGCCTTGCTTCGGTGGCTGGACTCCACCCATCATGGTCCAGAGGCCGCGACCATCGAGGACTTCCTGGGCCGTCACCCGGACGCTGATCTGCGGCGGCAAGTAGAGGCGCTTCAGGAGTGCTTCCTGGGTAGACCGACGGATTGGAACGGCGTGGCGCTGGCGAATGCCTTACGACGAGCACGCCGGAAAGATCTGCATGGGAGAACCACGACTGATAAGGCGCGGCTGCCAGCCTTAAATCCCCCATGGATCAGCATGTTGCTCGTTGTCGCATCCTTTACAGGCTTTGCCGGCGGGCTGGCGGAGGCCGCGACGACTATGGCCAACCCAACCTACGTCGGCGGCCAGGCCTCTATTGCCTGCCATCCACGGGAGGTTGAGCGTTGGAAAGGTTCCGATCACGCCCTTGCCATGCAACCAGCCAATGACACCACGGTCCTTGGCAACTTCGATAATGCGATCTTCGAGAAGGACGGCGTGACGTCGACGTTTTTCAGACGTGAGAGCGAATACTTTGTGCGTACCGATGGGCCGGACGGTCAGCTACACGAGTACAAAATCGCCTATACATTTGGCGTAGACCCGCTCCAGCAGTACCTGATCGCCTTTCCCAATGGGCGTTATCAAGCCCTGAGCATTGCCTGGGACAGCCGCACTACCGCAGCCGGAGGTCAGCGGTGGTTCCATCTCTATCCCCATGAGAAGATCGACCACCGTGACATCCTGCACTGGACCGGGCCGCTGCAGAATTGGAACTTCATGTGCGCCGACTGCCACTCTACCAACTTGCAGAAAGGCTACCGCTTAGCGGAGGATCGTTACCAGACAACTTCGTCAGACATCGACGTCTCCTGCGAGGCTTGTCACGGCCCCGGTTCGCGTCATGTCGAGTGGGGGCAAGGTTCGCCATCCGGCCGTCGCGATCCCGATCCCACGCACGGACTAGTGGCTCCACTCAAGGACACCTCAGGCGGTGTCTGGACGTTTCCGCCTGGAGAAGCGATTGCGCAACGCACGAAGCCGCCGTCGTCCCGTGCCGAGGTGGAGACCTGCGGGCGCTGTCATGCTCGACGTGCGCAAGTCTGGGCCGATTACCAGCCCGGTCAGCCCCTGGAGCAGAGCTATCATGTGGCACTCTTGGACGAATCGCTCTACCACATGCCTACGTCTACGGGGTGGCGTTGCATGAAACCGGCCAGGTGCAACAGGCGCTTCAGGTATTAACGGAAGCGCACCAACGGCATCCCGCTGACCGGGAAATCCTGGCAGCGCTGGTGGAGTATCACCAACAGGCGGGCGATCGTCAGGCCACCATTGCTTGGGCGCGCAAGCTGGTGGAGGTATCACCAGGAGACGTCCAGGCGCGCCGTCTGCTAGAGAGCCTCGAACGCAAGCGCTGAGCGGTTGGTACGCAGCGCACAGGAGCCCGCTCAATACATGATGACGATGATGTTAATATGATTGAGCCAATCCGTAGATGATTATGTTAATATGGTTGATCAAACTCAAATAGGCCCTCTTCCCATGGATAGCATATGACTTCCTATGATAGATGCCTCTACGCGCACGATGGCTTGGTCACCTCAATTTGTGCTCTCAGCGCTCGCAGCCGCAGCCCCTTGATACAAGGCCTTGGAATGGAAGGGAAATGAATCTTCGGCATGATGTACGTGTAGCATACTCTGCTGAGACGTATACACTTGAAGGTGGGCAAGGGGGGTATGTATGGGAATGACGGCGTTCGACCCTGACTCATCAACCAATGGGATGCTGGAGACGGGCTGGGAAGCCCTCAGAAATCAAGCACGCGGTCCAGAGGACATGGCCCAAGCCATGGCGGACCTTCTACGACACAAATCTCTTATCAGCACGTTCGGCGACCAAGGGGAGTGGGAGGTCCGGACGACCCTTGTCGCAAACCGTCAAGCCTGGCACTATCATTCCAGTGTGTTTTTGCATGGGAAAGAGAGAAGGAAGGGCTTCCCTCCCATAAATGTCGATCGGACCCGTGAAATACGGCAAACAGGCACTGTCACCGAAGAGTTGCTAGACGCCTTTGCCAGGGAAGCGGCGGAGGTGCATGTCGCCAGATGTGAAGGCATCAAGGAATATCTCACGCTCGCCCCGTTCTTTTCCCAGCCTCTGCCGCGGTATCATCGGACGAAAAAGGTGGCGTTGGTCTTGCTGAGCGTCGCTGCCCTCTTGACCGCCTATTGGTGGTGGAAGAACTTCAGCAGCATCGGGCTCGTACAGCCAGATCGGCAGCCACCACCCTACCACCTGCAATGGCAGCCACTCCAGATATCGCACCACTACCGAGCTGGCGAGCCGTTTGAGTTCCCTTTACCCCGGTTGGAACGCATGCCAGAGGGGATGCCCGTCGAAGTGACGCTTGAGGCCTCGGGCGATCAGCCTAGCTGGCTTCAACTCGATCGCGAACGTCTCTACCTTCGCGGGACTGCGCCAATCATGGCCGCAGATCAAACCTATCGGCTCGGCGTTCGCGCGCACACTCCACAGGGAAGTGACAGTCGATTATTGGTCTTGCTCACGATTACCGGCCAACCAGATCGGAGTGCTCCTGTCCGGCACCTCCCGGGTCATTGGACTTGGTGACAACCCGGAGGTCGTAGGTCTCATGCATGACCCCGCAGCTGCGCGGGTTCAAACAGGCCTGGTCAGAAGGCAAATATGGTTACGAGGCCTGTGGTGATGGCTTGCGCTTGGTTGGAAATCACCGTATATGGAAGCCAGCTCAGTGGGCACGAGCGGCTATTTCCGCCTGAGGACATGGAAAGATGGCAAGAGCGCGACGAGAGGTCATACTCTGCTCAGTGGTCTTCATAGGCATACTGATTCTTCTGGGACAGGGGTGGGTTGACGCAGGGACCTCGGCGGATATCGGTCCGCTCCCTGCAGTGCCTGTCCCTGAAGACAATCCGCTTACACCTGAGAAGATCGAGTTGGGAGGGCTGCTCTTTTTTGATGCGCGTCTCTCGGCAGACGGGAGCCTGGCATGCGTGAGTTGCCATCTCCCAGACCAGGGATGGGCCACGCATACGCCGCTGTCTATTGCATATCCAACGAATATGGAGCGGCGGATCTCCCCAACACTCGTGAATGTCGCCTACAATAAAGCACTCCTCTGGGATGGGCGGGCGGGATCGCTCGAAAAGCAGGCCTTGGGCCCAATCCAGAACCCCCTCCATATGAACCAAAACCTGGATCTGCTCATAGAAAAGTTGAATGCCATCCCTGACTATGTGGAGCGGTTCCAGAAGGTGTTTGGCACCTCGGTGAACCCAGAGGCCCTGGGCAAAGCTTTAGCGACATTCGAGCGGACCTTGATCGCACGTCATGCGCCCTTCGATCGCTACATGGTGGGGGACCAGCAGGCCATGGCCGAGAGTGCGGTGCGAGGTATGGCGCTTTTCAAGGACAAGGCACGCTGCATCCTCTGCCATAATGGCCCAAATTTCACCGACAGCCAATTCTATAACCTGGGGGTACCGGATGTGCCGCTGCTCATGCATCCCCTGGTACAGGCGTCGATTCGCTTCGATGCGAAACGGATGAACGTGCCGGACTATGGACAGGTGAAAGAAGATTTAGGCCGGTATCTCGTGACCAAGGAAGAGAAGGACAAAGGGGCGTTCAAAACACCGACCCTACGCAATGTGGCACAGCGCGATCCCTATATGCACAATGGAGCGTTTCAATCACTGGAGGAAATCATCGATTTCTACAACCGCGGTGGGGGAGCGGTCGCCGGAAAATCCCCACTCGTGCAACCATTGGCGTTAACTGCCCAGGAAAAGCGAGACCTGTTGGCCTTCCTCCAGGCTTTGACTGGCGAAGTTCGGCCTCTACCTTCCGCGGCCGCGGAATCACCGCGCTAGCAGCAGTTGACGCATTCCCCCGGTTCCGCCACACTCACCGCCTTGCAGAGCTACGTAGCCTATCCTCTGCGGGTCTCTGGTTCGACGAGATCTCCTCGAGTGTACCCCCGTGAGATGCATCAGGCGATCCGCCGTGAGGAGATTGATAGGAAGAGGTTCCCAATGATGACTTCCACGGTCCACCGGTTACTGATGGGAATGCTGTGTCTCGTGCTCTGGCCTGGGGTGATCGCTGCAGATGGCGACTGGCGGATCGGGCAAGCGCAAGAGCGGTTAAAAGCGGCAGGGTTTGATCCTAGGTCTATCGATGGGGTGTTAGGGTCTCGGACGAGGGATGCACTCCGCCGCTATCAGGCCAGCCAGGGACTACCAATCGCAGGACAGCTAGACGAGGCCACTCGCCAAATCTTTTTGGTTGGAGATCGGGTAAATCAGGGAGCGCAGCACAACAGGAATCATGGCTGAAGGCCCCGCCCGGCGGCGACTATGAGAAGCTGAGCTCGCTAGCCCAGTTGCCTGAATACTTCCCCAGCCTCGGCACGCTCTATGTTGACCCCGCAACTCTGCCGGCGGGCCCGTTTCTGGCCTATGTCCAGCAGGGCAATCTGGTATGCTCTGTCTATATGATCCCTCTCGGAGATCTCAGAGCTGGCAAGGCCTTCAATGTATTGACCGGCGCGAAGACAAAGGTGGACCATGTCGACATCTATTACAAGAATGGGCTCCAGGGGTATCCGATCCGCACTACCATTTCGTGCTCGAGTACATCGCCCTTGCGCAAGTCGAAGCACTGCAGTGAGCCATGCAATCGGGGAAACCATCTTCGAAGCCTTTCCGACAGGTCTGTGCGCGCAGGCGTGGTTTGGGGTCAAGGGATTGGGAAGAAGATCAGAGGAGGATGCAAGGGGGAATGGTGAGGGCGGGATATGCACAGGCACATGGCCGAGGCGATGCAGATGCTGGGGCGTCATCATACGATGGTAGAACCGCTCAGCATCCTGACGGCACGCGGCACGGTAAGCGCGCGCACGCGCGGAGGGGCGGCTGTTGTCCAGGCGCCAGTAGATTATATCGCCTGGACACAGCGCGCCGCAAAATTTGCCCGGCGACCCGATCTGAATGCCCAACAACATAGTGTGTGGCTCACAGGAAAGGTGTCGCCCCGCGCCCAGCGCGAACTCACCGCATTAGGGTGGAAAGTCCAGGAAGAGGTGCGAAAGGAGAAGCCATGAATCGTTGGGTACCGGCACTGAGGGGGGATGAGCGAGATGAGACATGGGGGCGAGAGACTGCTGCTACGCCTCCGGAAACTGGTCCCATGCTCTCATTTTGAGAGCCAATACTCTCATTTTGATCGTAAAACTACGTCGACAGGAAAAGTTATGGGAGGCAAGCATGAGGGAATACCGGCGCCACGGCAGCGAGAGCGGCGGCAGAGTGCTGGTACCTATGCGGGGCTGCCTATGGCGCAGCGCCTGGAAGAGGTTTTGCTCTTAGGCTGGTGTATGGCAGCGTGGCTGCGCGAAGAGGTGCTCCGTGCTGGCAAGAAGTGTGCGATAGCCTAGAAGAAACATGTGTGCGGTGTCAGCGAAAAAGAATAACGCCAGCATGGGTACATCAAGGAGAAAGGCGAAAAGTCCGGCCGCTATGGCAAGCGTGTCAAGGAGGTGGGCGCCCGCATGGTCTTGAAGTAGCATAAAGCCAAAGGGCACCGCACCGGGCAATAGCCGGGCGAGCAATCCCGCCTGTTACTACCTTCAAAGCCGGTACGATCGAGGTAACTTGGACCACTGAGGAGCCGGCGATTGCCTACCATGCCGGACTGGTGCCCGAAGTCATTGAGGAGGGGACGACTGGATTTATCGTTGACGGCCGAGCGCATCCAACACTGAGCTAGCAGTGCTTCAGCGCCTCACGCACGGGGCAGGATTACCTCGCCATATAGCAGCGGCTAGTGGAAGCCGCCCTGCAGAGCCATGAGGTCGGGATGCCTGGCGTGAGCGAGCCGAGGCGACCGGCCACACGCGCCAGCAGGCCGAGGGGCGTCGGTGCCGCAGCGGCCCCTGAGGGACGCAGGCGATCGCTCGGGGGTGAACCCTTATGCTCTACGCCCAGGTTTAGGGCAGCATGGCATATGTACCTCGCTACCCTGAACCTGGCACGACGCTGACAGCGGCTGGGCTATACCGCCTAAGAGCATGCGCAGATTAACGGCCCCGCAGGCTCCCTGCCCGAATCCGGCGATGCGCCTGAACGTCAGCCTCCCCTCCAGCCTACGCGGTCCCCACTGGCGCCCCCGGCTGAGCTCTCAATATGAGAGGTGCTCGTTCGGGGATCCTCTCTTAGTTCAGGCAGGCTTGCGATCCCCATGGCTCCTGGCCCACACCCACGCGCCGGCAAGACGTGGCCGCCTCGTATGGCACGCATCTTGCTGTTAGTATATGATATTTAAGACCGACGGAGGGGACCCCGAGCCGCAGCGGCTGGCGAGTTCGTCTTCGTGGTACCGTTTCCCTGACCTGTCGCACCTTTTGAGGCTCGAAGCTCGAGGCTGGCTGTTGTACGGACAACTGCGCGCCTTGTGACAGCGGGTCGGCGAGAGTCAATCCGTCGTTGAGAGCGCCGGAGTTAGGACCGTACCTGCCCCACATCCCAGACCACGGGTCGTCTGGTTGGAGCGGAGCACCCCGCAGCAGACTGGGGCGCGACGATAGGGCCACAGCTGACCTAGTGCACAGGAGGACGTGCGATAGTGATGCACGAGATGACATCCACACTAGTGAAGGTAAGTGATACGAACCTGACCCTAGTCGATTGAGCCGAAGGCATCCAGGGATGAGACATACTGGACACGGTTGGCACGGAGATCGGCGAGGTCGATGACCTGCTCGTCGATGAGCAGGGGCACAAGGTGTGCCTTCTGCAGGTGGCATCCTGGCACTTTCTCGGGATCGGGGCCACGAAGTCCTTTGATGCCAGTGAATGCGGTCTACAGTAGTCAGACGTTGGAGCGTATCGCCAGGTTTCCCCGCTACTATCTGGCACTGATTGATGAGCGCTACGTGAGCGATATTATGGGTATTACAGCTACCTGCCGTATCGGGAGCCTGACTATCAATATCCGCTTTACGTCCTACTACCAGCAAGCCACGTGCGGCCCCGACACATAAGCAAGGCCGGAAAGCCGTCGCCAAGGGTAGCTTCTTGTGGAGCCTCCCATCCTTGTCACCAGTAGGGCGTAAGGCCGACCTACAGCAGGCTAAATCCTCGCCGCCCGAACGACTCCCCCCGATGTTGGGCCATGTGGCGCTGGATCGGCCAGTGATGGTGCCTCCCTCCCGTTGTTCGGAGCATTGAAGATGCCAGCGAGACGCTCTAAGTCATAATTTGGTCCCCCATACGCACTGTCCATCCCCTTTTTGCACTGCGTCGTGTTGCTACCGAAGAGCCAATGTCCCGTTGAGATCGCCGGGCCTCGACACCCCCCACCATCCCCCGCTCAAGTGCCTGCTCCCCGTCCATAATCTACATCCAGAGGAGGACTCTAAATGGACCATCTAGGCGAACATCTTGAAGCCCTTGAACATCAGGTGCACACAATACAGCGGCGGCTTCGACTGTGGCGGAGTCTCACGTGTGGGGTGCTGGGGCTCTGCCTGCTCAGCTTCCTGCAGCCTTGGGGCCTCGATGCGCAGGGACAGGACGGCAGCTCGCGTGGGAGCCTGTGGCAACGTGTGAGCGCCCTCGAGCGCACCCTCACGTATGTCAGCAGCGTGACCGGCGAGGGGGGCCGGCCCGAGGTTGTGATCACCGGGGCCAACTTACGCATCGTCAATGGCTTGCGAGGAACAGCGACCGCCAACGGGATGGGCAACCTGCTCCTAGGCTACAATGAGCCGCGCCACGATGGGGACAATGAGCGCACAGGCTCGCACAACCTGGTGGTGGGGTTGGGACACAACTTCTCTAGCTTTGGGGGCCTAGTGGTCGGCCGCCACAACGCAATTCGCGGAGCGTTTGCCTCGGTGAGCGGCGGATTTGACAATACGGCCAGCGGCGAGAGCTCCTCAGTGAATGGAGGGATCTTTAACCGGGCTAGCGGCCCCAGTGCCTCGGTGAGCGGCGGATTTGACAATACGGCTAGCGGCAATGCGGCGGCGGTGAGTGGGGGGGATGGGAATACGGCCAACGGCCATACCGCGGCGGTGAGCGGGGGGCATGGGAACACGGCCAGCGGCCATACCGCGACGATCAGTGGGGGGGAAGCAAACACGGCTCGGGGCTTCTCCGCTTCCGTCAGCGGTGGGCAGAACCGGAGGGCGGAAAGGGATTTCGACTGGGCCACCGCCTCTGCTGCGGTGAGCAATGACGGGTATAGGGACCCGGCCAGCAGCCATACCATTTCATCGAGGAAACCGAGATGGTGACCATTCCCGGGGCGGTCAGTGGCCAGTAGAGGCCTGAGCAAGTCGCAGTCGGGGCCGCCAGGCTGGCGACGCTATTGAGGACTGGCTGTCACCCTTACGGGTCCCACGTCGGCATCCGCCCCGCGGCGGCTAACCTAGGTGTGTGCTCGACCTTCGGTCAGCAGGCACGTCGGGTTGTACGGGCAGGCCGTGGGCCGATGCCGAAGAGTGCGTCGTCAGGACATGTCCTGCCCAGGCACCTGCAGCACTCAGGCGACTCGAGCTCCTCTGCCTCGATACAAGGGATACCCCTGGCAGATTATCCAGCACCCCTCAGTACGGCTAAGTTTTTGCGGCCGATAGCACATGATAGCTCTGATTATTATCTTCTTTATGCTCGCATATCCTTTGCTGCTCGCTCACCATCTCTTCTATATGTTCGTATTTGTTGAAGGCCTGGGATGAGCCCACTCAAGATAGGATTAGCACGCAGAAGAGGGGGCTCAGACTCAGACCCTGCTACGCGAAGAGCCGCGGTCAGCATACCCGGAGCCGCTCTTGCGCGTGGTGAGCAGCCCGCCGCCGTGGCTCATTCCAGCGCCGCGGCCTGCTTAGGAGAGATGTACCACAGGACCACGTGGTAGTGGGGGTCGGGTACCCCCGGATGCCCGTTGTTGTAATAGATATCAACATGGTCTACCTTCCCATGCGGCACGACTAAGCTGCTAAAGGCCTTGCCGGCTCTCAAGTCTTTGAGGGGAATCATATAAACAGTGCTCGCGAGATTGCCCTGCCGGTCATAAGCTAAGTATGGACCCACCGGCATGGTTTCAGGCTGCACGTAGAGCATCCCGAGCCCGGAAAAAAATTCGGGCAGCTGGAAGAGCGAGGCCATCTTCTTGTATTCGTCACCCGGCGGGGCCTTCAGCCACCGCGCTGCTATGGCTTCGCCGCCCTCTGGCGGGCGCTCACTCGGTAGGAGGGCTCGCCGGGTGGCCTCATCCATGGCACCCGTCGCTGGTAATCCCCGGCTGGCCTGATAGCGCCGGAACGCCGCCCTCGTTTGTGGTCCGAGTACGCCGTCAATGGGGCCGGGATCAAACCCTACCGCTTTTAACTGCTCTTGTGCTTGCCCGATCCGCCAGTCGCCGAGCGCGGCGATGACGGCAGGCCACAGCACGAGACACAGCATTCCCATCACTAACCAGCAAGACTTCGATATCCTCATAGCGAACACCCTCCCATTAGCCATTGCTTGGTGAGATCGCCCAGTGCACTCCGGCAGGGGGGATGGGCATAGCCTGAGGTGGGAGAACGCGCCCTCGCTCACCTGTAGCCGGTGATCAGTCGGCTCGCGCCAAGTGTCCTGGCTGTAAGTAATCCCTAGTATGTCGTTGACCATGAAGCACGCTGAACCTAGCATGCCCGAACATGCTTGGGAGCGAGTGTAGCGGAGCAAGGGGGTTGAGTCAATAATCTTCTAGCTATAGGGCACAGGATGTTGTTCCCTTTCTGACTCCCTACGAAGTGGCGGCTTGATGGCGCGTCGCGAGGGGTCAAGTGCTACGGCCTCTCAGAAGAGGACCGCACGTGTCTCGCACTCTTCTACTAACCCGAATGAGTCGAACTTTGAGCTCGCTGGGTCAAGCCCTGTTTAGAATTTCCCCTGCGTAAGCGACAGAAAAGGGCGAGTCTTCTAATATGGGAACTCTGGAGGGGTTACGGTCGGCAGCTCGCCAGTAAGGGCTTGGAGGAAAGCCAGCAGGTCATGCTTCTCTTGGGCTGTTAAACCCAGCGGTTGGATGAGCGGTGATTTTCCAGCGATAGCTCCCCCGCCCGCATCGTAGAAGTCGATGATCTCCTCCAGCGAGTGGAACACCCCATTATGCATGTAGGGCTCTCGCTGCACCACATTGCGCAAGGTCGGCGTCTTGAACGCTCCCTTGTCCTTCTCCTCCTTGGTCACGAGGTACCGGCCTAAGTCCTCTCTGACCGACTGGTACTCCGGCACGTTCATCCGTTTGGCGTCGAAGCGGATGGCCACCTGCACGATGGGGTCAGAGAGCAACGGGGCGGCCGGAACGGCTAGATTGTGGAATTGGCTGTCGGTGAAGTTTGGTCCATTATGGCAGAGGATACAGCGCGCTTTTCCCTTGAAGAGTTCCATCCCTCGAAGCTTATCCTCAGACATCGCCTGCCACTCCCCCGTCATATAGCGGTCGAAGGGCGCATTGCGGGTGACCAGGGTCCGCTCGAACGCGGCCAAGGCTTTGCCCAGGGCCTCTGGGGTCACTGATGTGCCGAACACTTGCTGGAACCGTTCCTCGTATGCGGGGACGGCTTTCAGCTTTTCGATGAGCAGATCCAAGTTCTGGTTCATGTGCAGGGGATTCTGGATCGGTCCCAAGGCCTGCTTTTCAAGTGCTCCCGCGCGCCCGTCCCAGATAAGCGCCTTATTATAGGCGACATTAATGAGCGTCTGGGAGTTCCTCCGCTCCATGTGGGTTGGATAGGCCGGCGACAATGGACTATTAGTGGTCCACCCTTGGTCTGGGAGATGGCAGCTCGCGCAAGCAAGGCTTCCATCCCCCGAGAGACGGGGATCAAAAAAGAGCCGCTTTCCCAGCTCGACCTTCTCCGGCGTCATGGGATTGTCCTCAGGGATAGGCAGGGGAGGGAGTGGACCGATCCCAGCCAGACCCGCTGCATGACCCCACCCTGGTCCCGGTAGATTCAGTAGGATGGGCAACACCACGGACCAAAGTGCTACTACCCATATCGCGTGGCCCATGTCTCTATGTCCCCCATCGGCAAGAGCCGAGTTTTTCTCCCTACACTTGACCATGATTGGCTCTAGTAACATCCTGCAGCATATTGGGTATCCATGCTCTAGCCGTTGGCTCTATCGGTGTGGGACCTGGATGAATTCGGCCTTCAGTTCATGCAGGTCATCGTCATCGAGGTTAAATCGGCGCTTAAGCACCCGATAGGCCACCCCCCCCTCGTGCTGGAGGAGGTCGAGGACTTGGGCCAAGATCTCATTAGACGTCATATGCAGACCTCCATCAGGCAACAGCCGCTGTCACTGTAGAGATGCAGGAGACAGGGTGAATCGGGAGATGTCCCTCTTGCGAGGAGGGGTTAGGCGTGGGTCAGGTGTTGGAGCCTCATTAGAGCCTGGGTGCGAGGCGACAGACCAGACATGCTGGTGAAACCGATACAGGTTTGATCCATCGGCAGGCTCCCTCATGTCTGCCAGCCTCAAGCATCGAGGGGATAAATCCCTAAAGAATAAAAGGATAGCAGTTAGGCGCAAATGTAGAGCCACGGGGCAGGCTTGTCAACAGGAATATTGCATCCTAGGCCTGCATCCGCCAGTCATTTTCCCCTGTAGCGCGTCAGCTCCCAGGGAATGCGCGTCAGCTCCAACGCTTCCCGGCGACGCTCAGCCGGGAGCTCCACGAACAGGGTGCCGAGACGCTGGCGGCTGTCCCGGACCCATCAGCAGTCCATGACCCTGTCCTTCCGCCTCCACCCCCTGCTGAAACACGGCTTGCCATAAGGCGGCCAGCTCACAATCGCCAGCTGCAGGGCGGCTGGGAGCGACCGGCGCTGCTCAAAGAGCGCCCGGTAGAAGCGGCCGGCGAACTCGATGGCGAAGGCGTCCCCGACCGGGTAGCGCATGGCCAGCACCGCGCAGTCCAGGCCCTCCGCCAGGTTCCTGGCGAGGGCCGGCAGAGGCTCGGCCGAGGTCGCGGCCGCTACTTCGTCCGGCGCAGACTCGCTTCTCCGGTGGGGCTTTTCGAGCTTAAGCCAGCGCAGGGTCTCCTGCACGGTAGGGGCCGCCGACTCAGCTGAAGACGGCGAGCATGCGCAAGGCTGCGCTGATTGGATGCTTGCGGCCCGGCGGGCGGGGAATGCCGACCTCGAAGACCAGGCTCACCTCCTGGAGCGCCAGAGGGCGGTCCTGGACATGGCCGAGTTCGAAAGGGCGGTAGGCCAGACCAGCCATCGCCGCGGCGAGGCGGACGTGTACCGTCACTAGCGCAGCCGCGACCAGCTTCTCGCCCATCGGCCCCCAGATCTGCGTCCCGATCCAACGGCCCACCTCCGCCACGAGCTCCGCGCACGCTGTGGTAATAAGGGCGTATGATCGACGTTGCCATTACTGAATTACTCGACGATAGCGCTTCTCTGATGTGGCTCGAGCGGCACCGCCACCCAGACGGCCTGCACTGCCCTCGCTGCAGAAGCACGCGGCGACGCTTGTTCCGTGCGCAGGGCGACTTTCCAGCCTACCGTTGTCAGGCCTGCGACGGCTACGATACGCTGCTGACGGGGACGGTCTTCGCCAAGACGCAGCAACGACCGGCTACACTGGTACTGCTGCTGCGTGGTGTGGCCAAAGGCGAGCCGACGGCTCGCCTGGCCCGCGAGCTGGGACTATCGCGCAAGCAGCTCCATACCCTGCGGCAGCGCATCCAGAGCCCGGTGAACGCGACGGTCCCCACCCACATCATGAGGGGCACCGCCTTTGAGGCTGATGAGTTGTACCAGAACGCGGGGGAAAAAAAGCACACCGCATCGCGACCCCACCGATCCAGCCCGCCGGCGCGCCAATAAGCGCAAAGGGCACGGCACCTATGCCAACGATCGGTCTCTCATCATCAGCATCATCTCGCGCGACACGGGCGAGCAGCGCTGGTGGGTCTGTGACCACGCGAATCGGCAGACCTGCCACGCCCTCATTGCCGACAACGTGCCTCCAGGCAGCACCCTACTTTATACCGACGAATGGCAGAGTTATCGCGGCAGCCATGCGTGCCATGCCACTGTTTCCCATGGTGGGCGCGAATGGGCGCGGGATGATCATGGTGATGGCCAGCGCGGGGTCCATTGCAATTCCTGCGAGGGAGCAGGGGCCGCGCTTCGTACTTACCTACGCGCCTTTCGAGGTGTTCATAAGCAGTATCTGCATCTCTACGTGGCGACGTATGAAGCCATGGCTAATGCAAAGCGGCTCACCCCAGCACTGATCCAACGGATGTGCGTCGGTAACATGGCCATGCACATTGGCTACACATGAGCGGGGCTTTTATACTGTAGGTAACGCTTGGGTGGGGCCCGCGGCAATCACGCCGCACTCGGCCATCAGCTCTTCAACGTCGCGGTCACTGAAGCAGAAGCGGACATAGGGCTACACACCATGGCCCATCATCTCCGCAGGAAACTGAGAGCGCTTAGACGGGATAGGCATGGATGGTAGGTTCATGCGGCGAGTATGTCACACGAGACGGAAGCAGGGAAGAGAGCAACTTCATTGGACAATTCTACGATCGTTGACACACCCTCCCCCGCCAACCTTACTTAAGTGACAGGTCAACCCGGGTCGTCTTGTCCTTATCCTGGAGGCCGTCAGTCTTCAGCGTCGGCGCGACCACGAACAGCCGGCCCGGATCCACCTGCCCGCTCAGCCATTGGCGCACGGCATTCGCCCGCCCGTTGGCAAGGTGCTGAAGATCCTGGTCGGAAATCTCCATGTGGGTGAGCAGGAGCTTCTTCATTTCGTCCGGCGGCAGCGATTTATCCAAGCCGAGAAAGTCGCGCGGCTTCGGAAAATTTGCCGTCTTGTAGAGGCGCGTCAGATACGTATTGTATTCCTCCGGGGTGAGGTGAACACGGTCGGCGTCACCATCGCCTCCGCTATCCTGGATCTTCCGTATCCTGATGAGAGACGCGAGCCTGGCTTCGCGCAAACCCTCGCGGTCGGACTGGGGATCGGCACGGCCGGAGATACCCAGTTGCAATGCAGGGCGATCTTGCAGCGCCTGGGCAATGGTCGCCAGCTTTTGCTGGCTGTCCGGCGTCAGCGTGGCAAGGCCCGCAGGAAATTCGATGTAGTCCAGGTCCTCCTGTGTGCCGAAAGCCGAAGCGATTAGGCTGAAGGGCGACGTCGCGGCCTTGACGATGAGGTTCACGAAGGCGTCCAAGATGACGCCGCTCAGGCTGAACTGGGGATCCGACAGCGAGCCGGTGACGGGGATATCGACGGCAATTTCGCCTTGGGCATTCTTGAGCAGCGCGACCGCCAGCCGCACCGGTAGCGTGGTGGCGTCGCGACTTTCCACGTGATCGCCGAAGGTGAGCTGGTCAATGAAGAGATGGTTGTCGGCGGTCAACTGGCCCCGCTCCAGAAGGTAATGTACATCAACCGTCAGCGTGCCCTTGACGATCGGGTAACCGGCGTATTTCGCCGAGTAGGGGCTGAGGCCAGTCAGTTCGACGCCGTGCGCCTCGGCCCTGAGATCGACGAAGGCCATCGACGCCAGTGGGTTGACGGCGCCATTGATGGCGATAGGCGCACTGCCGTTGACCTGTCCCCGCAATGCCACGGCGGCGGCTGCTGTGGCGCGGGTGCCGAACGGGCCGACTGTCCCGGCAATAGCGGAAAGGTCGGCCGTGTAGTTGGGCTTTATGAAGTTATCGGTGAAGTTGACGTGGCCGCCCTGCAGGGTCATGCCGCCGAGTTCGATCGCGATGTCGAGGGGGCTCCCAGGGGGCGCCGCGGGAGCGCCGGACGTCTGCGGCATCTGGTTGCCGGGTACCAGCTGTACGCGGGTCAGGGAGCCGGGCCATGATTGTGGGCTCGCCATCATGTCCAATAGGTTCAAGCGGCCGTTGCTCTTGAGGATGAGGCGCGTGTCGAAGTCGGTGAGTGCGAGCTCACCGATTTGTACCTTCGGCGGACCCGACCCTATCTCGGCATCGATGCGGCTCGCGCTGCATAAGTGCCACCGCAGGACACTGTCCGACGTCGTCCTATCGAGCATGTGCACGTTGCCAAGCGTGGCGTCGCCCCGATAGCTGACACGCAGCTGGTCGTGTGCCGTGGCCAGGGAAAGAGCGCCGTTCATTGTCAGGGTGGCGCTGCTCATCGTCGCGTTGAGCATGTCGCTCACGTAAGGATCCATCGCCGCGAGGTCGAACTCGTGGGTGGCAATCCGGAGCTCCGCCTGGAGCGGTGCCGGCACGGCGGTGCCAGTGATGTTGAAACGGCCCTGGCGGTTGAGCGTCCCGTCGAGTTCGAGCTCAATCGGTTCGCTCAAATCACTCGACAGGTCCTTGAGGCGGAAGTTCATCGGCGCGATAACGAGTTCGATGCGGCGCGGCGCCGCCGCGTCTTCGAGGCGGGCTTCTGCGTTGTCGATCGCGAGGGATGCGATTCGATATTGCCATGGTGATACCGGGGCGCTCGCAGCGGCGTCTGGCGGCATCAGTGGTGTGGGCTCGTGGATGAGCGAGGCTAGACTCACCCCCCCATCGCGCTCACGCCGGACGAATACACGTAGCCCATCGGCATGCACCTCGTGAACCGTGACCTGGCGCGCGGCCCAATCAACCTGGGCGATCGATGCGCTCAGCCGGGTCCAGGCAATCGGCGTCTCCCGTTGGCCAGGGGCGTGTAACTCGACCTGGTCGAGCGACAAGGTCGCAGGTTCCGCATGCACGTTGAACTGGCCGGCGGCGAACGATGTCTGGACGTCGGCTTGCGCGCTCAGTTGACCCGCTGTGAACCTCGCGGCCAGTGCCGATGGCACAAGATCCTGCAGGGCGGGGAGGTCGATCTGGTCGAGAGAGAGTGCGCTTGTGATGTGCGATTGCGCTAGATCAAGGCGGCCCTTGAGGGCCACCGAACCACCTCCACTGAGGTGCGCGCCGATCACAAAGGATGCCGGGGTCTGGCCGCTGGTTCGCAGGTCATGAAGCTCGACATGGACACCCTGTAGTGTCAGCGCGACCGGTCTAGGGCCGCTATGATCGGTGATGTGGAGCGTGCCGTCGGAGAGCTCAAATGCTTGCAAGGAGAGGTCCGTCGGCGTCGCCGGCTTGGCGGCGGTTGTCGTCTGGGCCTGGGCGCCATTATATGGTCCAAAACGGTCCATCAGCGACGCGACGTTAGTAGTCCCATCGCGATTGCGCACCGCATGCACGGTGAGGCCGTCGATGGAGGTCCGGCCGAGGTGCACGACATGTTCCAGCGGTGCAACGTCGGTTAGGATCGTCACGGCATGCTTGAGTTCGAGCAGCGAATCGTCCGCGCTGTCGCGCAAGTCGAGCTCATCGAGCGCCATCGTGCCGCTCAGGCGGATCGACGGCTGGGGGTCCGCAGCGACCATGTGCACCTGGACGATACATGACAGCATGCCCTTGGCAAACGTGATAGAAGTTTCCTGCGGCAGATAAGTGCGATAGCGCGACAGGTCGAGCTGCTGGAGCGTGAGGTCGACGATCGACGCGGGCAGCATCGAAAATGGTGTGGCTTTCCCGCTGATGTGCAGTAGGCTGCCGTCGATCACCATTCGTAGGTCTGGCTGAACCGCGATCTCAACGTCAGCGGGGAGGTTAGAGATGAAGGGAATGTCTATCCGCATCTGCTCAATGGTATGCCATCCCCCAAGTACCTTGTCGTCGAACTGTACAGTGCCGTCGTTCAGCTGCAGATTGGAGACCGCAAAGCGAAAAGGCATATAGGACCTATCGGCGCGCACCGGTCTGTCGAGGAGATCGGAGACGTTAAAGTGCTGTTCCGCCGTACGAACGAGATGGATCGCCGGCCGCTCGACGCGAAGCTCTTTAACCACTAGCGCCAGCCGAAACAGCGAGGTCCACGACATCCTGATACGAAGATGGTTGATATCGATGAAGGGCTGTGGCGTCCCACGCTCGCCGATCTGCAGCTGGTCGAGATCCACCTTGAGGGTGTACGGGTTAACGCGGATGACGCCTACGCGCACGGGACGATTCAACGCGGCAGCCACCGGCCCTGTGATGACGTGACGCAGCAGGAGGGGCGCGCCGACAAAACCCACAAGCCCGAACAGCGCTATGACAGCACCGACGATTAAACCGATCCTAAGTATGGCTCTGTGCACTAGTAGTCCGCCATCAGAAGGGCTTTAGGCCATCAGGGTCGTGTTGCTCTCACTCATGGGCGCGTGACCAAAGGCTGGGCGAATGCTCCTGGGGGCCTAACCCGGACGCTGGTTGATCCGGCGGGTCCGCGCCTGGCTATCCCGTGTGGTTATCCCTTCGACCTGGCCTGTATGGAGCCTGTGCCTGACGTCATCGCCCTGGATAGTCCGCGGGGTCGTGAAGCCCCGCCCACACCCCAATCCAGGGTTGACGTAGCGGTCCTCACAGCGATGATCTTGGTCCCCCAGAGGGGGCTGAGTTTTAACCACACACGCTCTATCAGGTCGGCTTGAGCAGTGCACATCATTTCTGCGCGGAGCATCGACGCGACATAGTTTATCATAGGGTTTACATAGGTGTTGTCAAATGGATCTGCATTTTTCCATCGGGAGCCTGCGTCAGCATGCCATCAGTGAACAACGCCATGGGTTGTTTGGAAAATCCTGTCAGGTTGTGGTTGCATAAACCCCTAGCGGTATTGGCATTGATGTTGGAGATTCGATCGGCTGCTCTTGACTCGAATTCTTGACATCGAGCCTGGTCAGCTTATGAAGACGACGTCTCACCTTATGATCATGCTTAACGCCACAGCCGCTGGGGAAGGAATGGCCTAAGCCTATTGGCGCGATGGCTACTACCCGTCGTGACCCGAAGAGCGCAGAAGACAGGAGGCCAGGCAGTGTCTTTAGCAGCAAATGGCCGCTTCATCCCCCACGGGAGTCAAGGATGTGCTGAGACCGGTGGCGAATGCTCCACGTTCAGGCTAACCACGCGTGGACTCCATGGAGCCTCGCTACCTGGAGCGGTGCCGCCGCGGTTTCCCTCGGAACCGCTGATGACCTGCGTCCGATACCGCGCCGGCTCATGCCCTCATTTCGCCTGACAGGTGAACTGCTGGCCCCCGATGGCGGCCTCCACCATCACCCCACCGATGGGGCTGACCACGACCGCGACGCCGTCGACGAAGGAGATGTCTGCGGCTACCCCTGTCTTCAACACCACGGCCGAGGCGTCGGCGGCAAAGGTGAGCTGGCCCGCCTTGAACCGGTCCAAGGCGGCCTTGCTCTCGAACACGAGTAGCTCACTGAAGGTCTGGGCCCCGGCCTGCAAGCCGACCGTCGCCTGGGTGAGATCGCAGTAAGCGGTGTGGCGCCCCTGCTCGTACAACACCCCATGGCCGCGGGCGCCGCCCACGCCGAGGCCTCCCTTGGTCACCGTGGGGAAGAGGGCGTAGCCGTACCCCCGCCGGACTAACGCATTCACCCCGGGGTCCTCGGCGTTTATTCGCTTGAGCGCCGACGCCGCCTCTGCCAGTAATTCCTCGCGCTCCGAGCGGGAGGAGGGCGCCGTAGCACAACTGACCAGTAGTCCTGAGACGATGATCAACACCAAACCCATACATGGGGTCGATTTCATCGCACCTCCTCGAGCTGCGTGATGACTTCAGATGAGCCTTTCATGTGTCATCCTCCGTAGGTGTCCGGGGCGCACCTCGTCCGTGCGTCTGGCCTTCCGGCTGGGGGTCGTCAGGCTCCCTCCTACGCGTCTTCCGGGCGCGCTTCTCGCATCCATACCCGCCCATCGGCGAACGTCCACGTCGCCCCGATCTGCGTTGAACGCTCCATCTGCTCGAGGGTCACCCCATGCGCCTCCAGCACATGGGTACGGATGACCACGGGTCCGTCCAGTGGTGGGTGCAGCGGTGAGGCCAACTCCTCGGCCGTTGACCCGCAGAGTCCACAGACCCAGGATGAGCGGTCCGGTGATGTCGGCATGGGACACCTCCGTTGAAAAGAGCGGCACAGGGAGGAGCCCTCCAGGGGGCCTGACGATTCCGCGATGATCGGCAGCGGGTTGAACCGTTTTCCTCCATGCGCCGCGAGCCCTCACGGCGTGGACCGCCGCGTCGCCAGCTCCGCGCCCACGGCCGGAAGGGTCTCGATCTCGACGGCGATCGGGGCGAGCGTGATCCGGAGCCCCATGGAGTCGAGGGCGACTGGCGCCAGCGCTCCCAGACCTACGACCACGGCGATCAGCCC
>JBKPCR010000318.1:0-11852 GCA_046727435.1 bacterium
GTGTGCGGTCGCGACGATTGCGGCTGCAACCCAGCGAGGCCGCGTTGGTGAAAGGCATGAATGGCGTTGCGCACGGTCTGGTCGGTGCAGTGCAGCTGGCAGGCAATGGCCGTGGTTGACTGCCCCGCGGCATTGGCGAGGCGAATCTGGCAGCGGCGTACGGTAAAGGCGGACGTTGACCGGAGACCGGTCTTCAGGGTTGCCCGCTCGTCCGCCGTGAGCGGGCGCACAACTAAGGGTGTTTGCATACTCAATAGTATACCACATGCCCAAAAACCTCTATTGGAAGTGCACTAGCAATACCCTTCCGCCACATAATGTGGCAAAATCCCCGCCACTGAATGTGAAAAGTTACATGCCTGGGGTGCCGATCTAGCGTATCCAGTACACGCCGTGCAAAGCGGTGTTCACAGTCCTTCCCCACTTCGTCTTGCGCCATCGCCAGATGAGACATAACATAGCCAGCAAAGCCTTGTGGGCCACTCGTGCCCAAGGGTCACCGCGCGCGGCGGCTGAGATCCGGTCGCGCTGGCAACACGGTGAAAGGTGGACAGGGGAATGTCTCGTTCAACATCGGGATGGGAGGAACTTTCCTGTCCTGGTGACCGACTCACCCATTGCCAATAGCCAGGAAATGCTGATCGGCGTCGTGAGAATTTCCCTCGAAATCACCGAACGCAAACGAGCCGAGGAGGCGCTTGAGCAACGCGTCGTTGAACGGACCAGACAACTGACAGCCGTCAACGAAGAGCTGAGAAAGGAAATTATCGAGCGCAAGCGGGCCGAGGCGGCGCTGCTCGAGCAGGCCAGCCTTCTCAATCTCACGCACGACACCATTTTCGTGCGCGATATGCACGACGTCATCAGCTACTGGAATCGCGGCGCCGAGGAACTGTATGGTTGGAACAAGGAGGAGGCGATCGGGCAGGTCTCGCACCAGCTCACGCAGACGATCTTCCCGGCGCGGCTCGAACAGATTCATGAGGAGTTGCTCCGCACAGGCCGTTGGGAGGGAGAGCTGATACACACGAAGCGCGACGGCACGCCGGTGGTGGTGGCGAGCCGATGGTCTTTGCAGCGAGAGGATCACGGGCGGCCCGCCGCGATCCTGGAAACGAACCATGACATCACCGAGCGCAAACAGGCCGAAGAGGCCCTGCGGAAAAGCGAGGAGCAATGGAGGGCCGTGTTTGAGTTCAACCCGACCATGTACTTCATGGTCGATGCGGCGGGTACCGTCCTGGCGGTAAACCTTTTTGGCGCTGATCAACTGGGCTACACTGTCGAGGAATGAGTCGGTCGTTCCGTGCTGCATGTCTTTTATGAAGCCGATCGAGAGGCCGTCCAGAGGAATGTCGCTTTGTGCTTAGAGCAACATGGTCCGGCGATGAGCTGGGAAGCGCGCAAGGTCCGCAAGGACCGCACGGTACTCTGGGTCCGCGAAACGGCGAAGGCGATGCGGAGGGCGAAGAGCGATCCGGTTGTCTTGATCGTGTGCCAGGACATCACGCAGCGTAAACACGCGGAGGAGACGTTACGAGAGAGCGAGGAACGCTTTCGCCGTATGGCCGAAACCATCCCGGAAGTGATATGGATCATGGCCTTTGAACCAGAGAGGCTGTTGTATGTCAGTCGGGGCTTTGAACGTATCTGGGGCCTTCCGGCTGAAGATCTGTACCGGGATTCGCGTCTTTGGTTGGCCAGCGTGCATCCGGAAGACGGTGCCCGCGCGACCAGCGCCTTCACACGGTGGCTCGCGGATGCCGGTGGAAGTACGTTCGACGTGGAGTATCGCATTGTCCAGCCGAATGGCGCCATACGATGGATCCACGACCGCGGCGTGTTGATTCGAAATGAGCAAGGGCAAGCGTACCGTGCGCATGGCATTGCGGAGGACATCACGGAGCGCAAGCGGGCCGAAGAGGCGCTGCGCCAGACCCAGGCGGAGCTCGCCCATGTCACGCGGGTCATGACCATGGGGGCACTGACGGCATCCATCGCCCACGAAGTGAACCAGCCGCTCGCCGCCGTCGTCACCAACGGCAATGCCTGTCTGCGCTGGCTCGCCCGCGCGGAGCCGGATCTGGAGGAAGCCCGGGCCGCCGTGGAGCGCATCATTCGGGATGGCCACCGGGCGAGTGAGGTGATCCGGCGGATGCGCGCGCTCGCGCAGAAGACTGACCATCAGAAAGCCTGGCTGGACCTCAACGACGTCATTCGCGAGGTGGTGGCCCTGATGCACAGCCAAGTGCGCCAGCAGCGGATGGCGCTCTGGACGGATCTAGTGGCCACGCTGCCGCCGGTGCTGGGCGATCGAGCCCAATTGCAGCAAGTGATCCTGAATCTACTGATCAACGGCACCGAAGCCATGCAGGCCGTCACCGGCCGGCCGCGGGAGGTACGCATTCGGTCGCAGCGCCATGAAGCTGACACCGTGCTGGTGGCGGTGCAAGATGCCGGCATTGGACTCGACCCGCAGCAGATGGCCCGACTCTTCGATGCCTTTTTCACCACCAAACCCGGAGGCATGGGCATGGGGGTGGCGATCGGCCGCATGATTATCGAGGCGCATGGCGGCCGGTTGTGGGCTACTCCGAACGACGGTCCAGGCGCCACCTTTCAGTTCACCTTGCCACTGAACAGCGAACGTCCGTCATAACCCGAGGCAGACGCCATCGGGTTCCTAGTGGCTGCTGGTCCGTGCACCCCGCCCTAGCCGTCAGGCCGGGTATCGTCGGATGGCGCGCCCTGATCCAGCCAGGTTTGAAACGATCTGGACGCCTCGGCGAGCCGCCATTCAGCATACACATCCAGAGCCATCGCACGCACCGGGCCGCTGGCGACACCGGCGGCCTGGCAACGCTCCATCAGCCAGCGTTCGAAGGCTTCAGGTGCGGGATTCTCCTGGGCGACGGACTCCAGCAGGTCGCGCTTGATGGCCATCCCGATGGCGTCGGGCGTGGTATCGCGCTTGCGCCGCTTCCGGCGTCCCTCGGACGCATCCAGCGCCGCTAGTAATTGTCGGCAGAACTCGGCAGGTCGAAGTGATGGCATGGCTTCTCAGTGAAACGGCTGCCTTAGGGGCGGCGACCGAAAAATGTACGTATGCGGCTCGGCGGCTCAACCAGGCGGACCCCTAGGGGATAGCCCGGCTGCGTTGGACGCCTATAACCACGCTCTAATGCCACGATATCCCAATCGACCGTGGACAGGTCTTCGAGGACGACCACATAGGGGGGAGTCGGCTGCAGCACTGTTCGCGTTTTAACGTACCCCTTGCACGTCAGGCATGTGTCCACGGTGCAGGTCGCCTCATCGTCCTCCGCTGTCAGCGAGCCCAGACGTTGATGGCTGGCCTCGCCGCAATATGGGCAGCGCAGCAACGCGAGTCCCCAGTCTCCTCCACACCGGCCACAGCGCCAGCGATGGGTGCGCTCTAATCCTCGAACCTCGGCCAGTGTTGGCCACGCCCCACACACCGGGCAATACCCATAGGACCAATCGAGTGGGACCTGCGGAGCCAGGGACCGCCCGCACCCTTGCAGCAAGGGCATCGCGGCCAGCTGCATGAGGGCCCCGAGGGCCCCTGGGTCTGCCCCGTCTGCCTTGGCCAGATCCGCCAGTCGAATCTCGTCCAGGCACATGGCCGCCTCAAGGAGCGGCAGTGGATCGAAGCGCCGAGTATTGATGGCGGCCAGGGGAGCAGTGCTCGGGTTCATGATCTTTGCAGCCTGCTGCCGCAGGCGTCGCACCCAGCGGCGCAGCATGTTCGGATCTACGACCAATGTAACTCCGGCCAGCAGGGGTGCCGCCACGGGCCGTTCGAGGTCGGGTTGCGGCATCAAAGTGACCCATGCAGGTGCATCCAGCTCACGGAGAGTCTCAGTGAGCAGTGTCAGCCAGGCTCGCCCATCAGGATGCCGCTGGGCAGCCGTTTCTAGTCGCGGTTGGATCTCGTTGTGCCAAATATCGGTAGCGGGCCTGTACATGTGTCCAGTGTAGTGACGCAGGGTGTTTGAAAATAGGGACGTGCCCCCTGGTGCATCTCGACCACCGGGCTCCGGTTGCCGACATCAGCACCTGGGCCACCACCGCGCGTGCGCATGGCCTCGGGCCTGTTGCATGCGGTGAGCCCAAGGGCTAATAGTCCCACGAGCAGGGTGAGGCGGACAGGCACCTCACACCCCCTCTGAAGACAGCACGATCACCATGCGCATCAGAAAACCGCCCAGCAGGACCAACACTGCCCCCGCCGGGACGCTCAGCCGACCCAGGAGATGCGAACGCGTATGCAGGACGAGCGGGAAGAGGATGCCAGCAAGTACCACGCCCGCCAACAGTCCCCCCCAGCCGCTCAGCCACACGCGTGCCACGGACCCGAGCGAGATCACCAGGGCGATCAGGGCCAGGAACTCCAGCACCAGGGCCCCTCTGTCCAACCGCGACAGCCACCGCACGGTGTCATTGGCGCCACGCCAGAGACCTAGCAGGATCAGCGCCGCCGCCGCGGTAGAACTGGCCGAGAAGAGGAACAGGATACCGAGAAAGTGCGTGTCCGCCCAAATCGGACGATTGGTCACCGATAAAAGAATCCCCGTATACCCCGCAACGAAGAAACCGAACACAGCGCCAAGCACCATGATGAGCTTGCCAAGGAATCCCGCCCGTAGCTTGCGCAGCCGTGCCCAGCGCAGCGTCCCTCCTTCCTCAAGGGCCCCCAGCGTCGATAGCAAGGCGAACAGGCCGAACGCGCTGATCCCCCAGGAACCCAACGACATCGGCGACCACCATTTCAGCATGGGCCAACCGCGTTTCGATTCGATGAGCATATGCCAGAAGCGTTCGGGTCGTCCCAAATCCATGCTCAGCAGGGCACCGCTCAGCACGATACCGACCAGCGCCACATAATAGCCGAGTCGCACCACGGGACGATCCCGGGTGTCGCCAAAAAGGTCGAGGAGCGCGGCGATAACGTAGCTCCCGCCAGCGACGCCACCGACGAAGAAATACACAATCACGAACCATTCCCAGTGCGGTGGTTTGGTGAAGAAGGTATCAGACATCGCTGCTCCCCTGGCATGGCGTCTGGACCCGCGTGCCCTCGGCGATCTCGTCCATCCGCCGCTTGCGCAAGCTCACCAGGCCGAAGAGCCCGAACACGATCGCCCCCAACGTCGAAAATATGGAGCTGACAAAGAGGTTGCGGGACGGGAGCTTCGGGTCGCGGGGTAGGCCGTAGACCTCGGGTTTGTCGACCAGGAGGTAAAAGGAATTGAGCCCGCCCAGGATGTTGTCATCGGCGCCGTAGAGGTAGGCCCGCTTCTCCCCGAGTTCGTGGAGTTGCTGCACGCGGCGCTCGGCGCGCTGCTGCAACTCTCTGATCGTCCCGAACTGGATGGAACTGGTCGGACACGCCTTGGAGCATGCGGGCTCCAGGCCACTCTGCAGGCGGTCGTAGCAGAGCGTACACTTTTCGGCGGTGTTCGATGCGGGGTTGATGTCGATGACGCCAAACGGGCACGCCCCGATGCAATCCCGGCAGCCATTGCAGACATCGGATTGGATGACCACGGTGTCGAATTCGGTACGGATGATGGCGCCGGTCGGACAGACTTCGAGGCAACCCGCCTGGACGCAATGCTTGCACACGTCACTCATCATCAGCCAGCGGCCGACGGCACGATCTTCACTAAACTGCTCGATGAACTTGACGTGGCGCCAGTGGATGCCATCCAGACGTTGCGTATTATCATAACTATCGCCGCTGAGCTGGCGTATGCCGCCGTTGGCGGCGGGGAGCTGATTCCATTCTTTGCAGGCCACCTCGCAGGCTTTGCAGCCGATGCATACGGTGGTATCGGTATAAAACCCCATGGGCTCCGCCATCACGCCTTCTCCACGTTGCACACGAAGGCCTTGCCCTCGTGGATGGATACATTCGGGTCACCGACCAAGGACGTCAGCTCGTTCACCGCATCGCCGGTGACGATCCCCTGGTAGCCCCAGTGCCAGGGCATCCCGACATGGTGTACGACTTTGCCACCGATCTTGAACGGCCGCAGCCGCCTGGTCACCAACGCCTTCGCCTTGATCTTGCCACGCGGTGTGCTGATGCGCACCCAGTCGAGGTTTTGAATGCCCTTCTCCTGCGCCAGCTCTGGACCAAGCTCGATGAACAGCTCGGGCTGGAGCTCGGTGAGCCAGGGGTTCCACCGACTCATGGCCCCCGCCAGGTAGTGCTCGGTCAGCCGGTACGTGCTGATCACGTACGGATAGCGCGGGTCGCCGACCGCGGCGAGTTGGTTATCGTCCCGCTTCCAGTACTTGAGCACTGGACTGCTCTGCTGCTTGTACATCTGGTTATGCACCGGCGATTCGGCTGGCTCGTAATGCGTGGGGAGCGGACCGTCCAGCAGCCCGACGGGATCGAACAACCACCCGACACCATCGGCTTTCATAATGAAAGGGTTTTTGCCAGAATGCGCGTCCAAGCCGATGCCGTCCGGCTGTGCCGGGGCGTCCGGCGGCTTGTTCGGCACGAAGTCTGGCACATCATAGCCCGTCCACTTCTGCCCATCCCACCAGATCCACTTCTTGCGCTCGCTCCAGGGATGGCCCGCCGGGTCGGCCGACGCGCGGTTGTACATGACGCGCCGATTCGCTGGCCAGGCCCAGCCCCAATTGAGCTCGGCGCTCACGACGCCCGGCGGATCTGGCTCCTTGCTAGCGGCGAGGTTTTTGTCGGGGGCAGGGAACACGCCGCAGTAGATCCACGAGGCGCAGGTGGTGGAGCCATCGTCCTTCAGCTCGCCGAAGCCGCCGAGATGTCGGCCGGTGGCGGTCTCGTAGCCATTGATCTCCTTGAGAATCCGCTGAGCGTCCGGCTCACCGGGGATGCTCGGCGGCTCGGCCGGCTCGTAGTCCCAGATCAGGTTATTAAACCCCTGGTCGCGCGGCAGCGTGCTGTCAGCGTACAGCTTCTTCAGCCGCTTGCCGAGCTGATAGGTGAACCAGGGATCGGAGCGGCAATCCCCCGGCGGGTCGGCGGCCTTGAAATGCCACTGCAGCATACGCTGGGTGTTCGTGAAGCTCCCTTCGTATTCGGCCACCTGCGCCGACGGGAAGAAGAAGACTTCGGTTTGAATGTCCTGCGGCTTGACCTCGCCGTTTTTGACCTCCGGTGCGTTATACCAGGACGCCGCGGTCTCGGTGATCCAGTTGTCCTTGACCACCAGCCACTCGAGTTTGCGCAAGCCCTTGCGCTCCACGCTGGCATTGAGCGAGGTGGCGGGGTTCTGGCCGATGCAGAGCATACCCTTCACCCGGCCATCCGCCATGGCTACAAACATCGGCAGGTGGGAGTGATCGCCGACGATCTTCGGGTGCCAGTCGTAGCCGAACTGGTTCTCGGCGGTGGCGGCATCGCCGTACATCGACTTGAGATAGGAGACCAGAAACTTCGGCATGTTGGCCCAATATCCGGTGGGACTCGCCTCAATCATCAAGTAATCGTGCAAGGTGTCGTGCTTTTTCAGCGCCGAGGGGTGTGGCATGTAACCGTGGATACTATGGTAGAGTGTCGGGACATCCGTCGAGCCCTGGATCGAGGCATGCCCGCGGAGGGCCATGACCCCGCCACCAGGTCGGCCAATGTTCCCCAGGAGGAGCTGCAGCAGCGCGCAACAGCCGATCATTTGCGGACCATAGGTATGCTGGGTCCACCCCACCGCGTAGCTCCAGGCCGTGGTGCGCTCGCGCCCAGAATTCGCCAGAATCGTCTCGGCCACCTGAATGAAGGTGCCCTTTGGGCAGCCGGTCACCTCTTCGACCATCTCTGGCGTATAGCGGCTGAAGTGGCGTTTGACAATTTGGAACACGCTCATCGGGTGCTGCAGCGTCTCGTCACGCTCGGGCGGGGGCTTGCGGAGCGACCGGATCAAGTCATCAAAGGGCGGCCCCGGCGGGCGTTGCTCCATCTGCTGTTCGATACCGGATGGTTGCTCCGTTCGGGCGCGAGGGTCTGGAGGTGGTCCACCGACCTTATATTGCCAGGACGCGTTGTTGTATCTGCCGACAAAGCCGTCATAAGGCCAAGCATCGCCGCTCGGCGTATATTCCATCAAGCCCGAGAACACGCCGTCGAGCTCTTCCGCATCCTTGAAAGCCTCGCTAATGATCGTCGCCGCATTGGTGTAGTTGACGACATACTCCTTGAAGAACGGATCGTTGTTCCAGCGCTCGCTATTGAAAACGTAATTGATCAGCCCGCCCAGGAAAGCGATGTCTGTTCCGGCCCGAACTGGGGCATGGATATCGGCCATCGCGGTGGTGCGGGTGAAGCGTGGGTCCACATGGATGATCTTGGCGCCATTCAGCTTGGCCTGCATCGGCCACCGGAAGGCGACAGGATGACATTCGGCCATGTTGGAGCCTTGAATCACAATGCAGTCGGAGAAGACCATGTTGCGCGGGTACATGGTCGCAGCGCCGCGACCAAGGCGTGTCCCCAGACCGGGGACGCTAGAGCTGTGTCAGATACGGGCCTGATTCTCGATGGGCACGATCCCCAAGCCCCGCATCAGCTTCTGCTGAACATGGTTCCACTCGTTGTCCAGCGTGGCGCCACCCAGCGAGAAGAGGGCGGTCGTGCTGTTGACCAGCCTGCCGTCGGGGAGGCGTTCAATGAACGTCTCATCGCGCGTCTTTTTGACCAGTTCGGCGACGCGATCCATGGCGCGATCGAGGTTCCAGACCTCCCACGCCGTGGCACCGGGGGCGCGGTGCAAGACCTGCGTGGGACGATTGGGGTTGATGTGCAGTTGATAGATCGCCGCCCCCTTGGGACAGAGAGTCCCCTCACTATGGGGACTGCGGGGATCCCCCTCGATATTGATGATGTGATCGTTCACCGTGTACACGAGCGTGGCGCACCCAACGGAGCAGTATGGGCATACGCTGGGAACGGTCTTGGCGTCCTTGATGCGCAGCTCCTGTGCCCGTGCCGTCGCTGGACCTAACGTGGCACCCAGCCCGACGAGGCCGCCGATCGCCGTCCCCGCCGCGGCACTGGTGGAAGCGTGGAGAAAGTCGCGTCGCGAAAGTTCCATGGCACCCTCTTCCTGCCAGCAGGACTGTGCAGTGCCCTGGCTGGAGCTTATCCGAGCATTTCTGCACGGCGTGCAGATGCCTTCATGATCCCGCGGCCCGCCAATTATGGCCGGCTACGCTGCCGGTTAAGATCGTGATGGAACGGATGTATGCCCCCTCGAAGGAAAGGGCCTTAGATGCGCGTGAGGAGCTGGGGTCTCGCCAGGAATCGGGAGTTTGCGCGAAAACAGGAATTGGGTGTCAACCTTGAGAGGAGACCGATATGTCCATAGTGCATCGAGAGGCTCCTTATGCGCTGCGGCACACTGCCGAGTACCACGTCAGCGACGGTCAGGAGAAGCACCTGGAAATGGCGGATGGTCCTACATATACCTGGGGCTCAGGCTTGTCAAGAAAAATGTACCTACTCCGGGCTCGGAGGCTGAATGGCCGTCAAGCCTGGATGGGGCCGCCGTCTCGGTGTCGTGCTCCCCATTAATCAAGCAGCGAGGAACGTGTGGATATAGGGCATTCCCCAGTTCATTCTAAATTTTACCTTCCGCCATGCCCTCCACCTCCACCGCCGCCATGCCCTCCACCGCCGCCGTGGCCCCCACCCTCTCCATGCTCTCCACCTTCATGGCCTCCGTGCTCGCCATGGCCTCCACCCTCATGCTCTCCATGCTCGCCATGGCGTTCACCTTCATGCCCTCCGTCTTCGTCCCCCCATTCCCCTCCGTCTCCCCATGCGCTATATCCATAGTCTCGGATCCACCAATTGGGCGCCCAACCGTAGTATGGCCCCCCGTACCAAAAACCATTGGACCTGCCCGCCGACCGGTTGCGACCGGTGCAGCTGGCCGATTCGACGCAGGTCAAAGTCGGCCAGCTCACGGCGGTCTTCGGCAACCCCTTCGGCTTGCAGAACACCATGACAGTGGAGTTCGTCAGTGCCCTGGGGCGAGCGTTACCCGTCGGGGCCGAAGATGAGCAAGGGCCGAGTTACACCATTACGGATATCCTGCAGACGGACGCACCGCTGAACCCCGGCAACTCGGGGGGCGTGCTGGTGGACGATGCCGGCCGGGTGATCGGCGTGACCTCGGCCATCGTCTCCCCGGCAGGTGTCTCGGCCGGCATTGGCTTCGCGATTCCATCCGCCGTCGTACAGAAGGTGGTGCCGGTGCTAATCCAGACGGGGCACTATGAGCACCCCTGGCTGGGCATGAGTGGAACCTCCTTGACCCCAGCGCTTGCCACGGCCATGGGGCTCAAGCCCGAGCAGCGCGGCGCCCTGGTGGCAGACGTGGTCCCCGGCGGTCCAGCCGACCGGGCGGGCTTGCACGGCAGTGACCGCCAGGTGGCCATTGAGGGCGCACGGGTGCGCCTCGGCGGCGACGTCATCGTCGCCCTGGATGGACAACCCGTCCATGGGTTCGACGACCTTGTCACTGCGCTGGCCCGCAGGACCGAGGTCGGGCAGACGGTCTCCCTCACTGTGCTGAGCCATAGACAGGAGCACACGGTGAGGGTCACCCTGGCCGCCCGCCCCACGTCAGCGGCGCCTCGACGCCCGGCCGAGAGCCATACAATCGGCGGCACGTCGCCGGGATTATAGACTAGACGCTCACGCCGGAGATCGCCCGCGCCATGCACCTGCCAGCCGACCAGCTAGCGAGCATGGCGAGTAGTAGTGGCGGGATCAGGATATCTCTTCAGGGTGGAGGGTATGACAGAGGCTCTGGCTGGTATATCCGCAAACCTTCTATACGGATTTGCTGAGTTTCAAGCAAGTAGTGGTGGCATATTCACGGGCGCCCAGTGATATTTCTCTGGAGGATCATCTAGGCACTACCTCTGGAGAAAAGACTGATGCATGCGTGCCGCAAATGTCAGCGTGATCGGGTCATCAACAATGGCTCCGCCGCGTCTCGGCCCAGGCCGTCCTCACCTGGAGCCGCGCCTGCGCTCAGGAGCACGCGAAGAAGCCAGAGCCCGTAGGAGAACTCGCATCCTGGAGCTGGATGAGATGTGGCAGTACCTGAAGAAAAAACGCCACACACGCTGGCTCTGGAAAGCGCTGGATCGCGACATGGGGCAGCGGCTCGACTCGGAGTCCGGGCGGCGGGACAAGGCAACCGTGCAGAAGCTGATCGACCGCCTGCCCCAGGGGGATGTGAAGCTATATGGCACCGACACATGGGCGACGTATGCAGCTGTCATCCCCGCGGACAAGCTGGTGCAGAGCAAAGCGACAACGCATGACATCGAGCGCAATCATTGTCGGCAGTGCCACTGGTTCGGGCGCTTCAAGCGCAAGTCGAGCATCATCTCGACATCCCAAGAGATGGTCGATCTCACCAGGGCATTGTGCGCAACGTTGTGGATCAATGGGAACCAGGATGAGCTCCTATTACGACTTGCTTGAAACTCACCAACAGCGCATAGAAGAGCGAATCGTATCCCATGGCGCCTCCCTTCCGTCGTGATGGAAGGGAGATATATCACCCGATTATGCCGGTCGGCAATTAGCCGTACGATGAAGGTACACGGCCTCTATGGCGTGGAGCAGGCCGAAGCCCGTTCCACCCAAACCTCTTCACGGCTCAGGCCGAGGCAGCTGTCCGTCGCTAATGCAGCATGACCCTGATGCGCAGATCCTGCTCCAACCGGAATCGCGCCGCCTCAAACGAAGGGGCCGCAAACCGGTAGGGTGGATTGTTGGACATCCCCCACTGCTCTACCGGGACGCCCAGCCAGTTGCG
>JBKPCR010000319.1:0-7146 GCA_046727435.1 bacterium
TGGCGCTGGGGTCGGTTATGCTATCGGCGCCTCCTTGGGGGCAGCCCTGGCTGATAAAGGCTCCGGGCGCGTGTGTATCGATCTGCAATCCGATGGCGACCTACTGGCCTGTAGCAGCGCCCTCTGGACGGCGGCGCATCATCAGATCCCGCTCCTGATGGTCATGCATAACAATCGCAGCCTCTACAACTCGGAGGAGCATGCCGAGGAGGTGGCGCGCCTCCGCGGCCGCCCCGTTGCCAACAAGGGCATCGGCACCCGGCTCGATGAGCCGCCGGTGGATTTTGCCACGGTGGCGCGGGGCTTTGGGATCTATGCCGAGGGACCGGTGGAAGACGCCCGCGCCCTGCGGGCCGCACTCGAGCGTGCCCTCAAAGTCGTCGTCGAGGAAGGCCGCGCCGCCCTCGTGGACGTGGTGGCGCAGCCGCGTTGAGCGAGGACTGTAGTACTATGCTGGCTGCGCTCAGTCCCAGAGGCTCTTCAGGTGCTCTGCAAGACGAATCGCTAAGGCCACTATGGTCAACGTTGGGTTGGCATGCCCGGATGTAGGAAAGATCGAACTTCCGGCAATATACAGATTCCTGATCCCGTGTACACGACAATCGCTATCGACTACCCCTGTTCGTGGATCATCACTCACGCGCGTTGTGCCAATGTGATGCGACGCGTCGGTGTAGTGGAGATCGCTCAATTGCTGCGCTGTATTGTCCAGGTAGCCGATGTGGGCCTTTTTGAGAGAGGAGTTCACTAACTCCTGCAGGCGTATCAGGCTCTTCGTCTCTTCATTCCCGACTTTCCAGTCCAAGACTAAGCGATTCATCTGTAACCGGTCTCGTTCATCACTGAGATAGACTCGGCTCTGGGGGGTTAGGAGCCTGCTCGCAATAATTGACCACGATGAGCTCTGTCACCCTGCCGCTGATTTCATGCTTCACCTTTTTGACCAGCCGGTACAAGAAATGTGGCATCAGCTCGCGTGGAGCCAAGAGATAAATAAGCTCCGGAACATCGGCGAGCTTTGCACCGGATATACGGAACCTGCTCCCAGAGTACCCTTTCCGCAGAAGGATCTTCATCGTATGCACAAATGATTGGTACGCTTTCGCCGATTGCTCCGACCACCGACGTTCAAAGGTCAGATAGTGATTGAGTAACGCCTCGCGCTTTTGCGTATTCTCAGAGAACCCAATGCCTACCTGTGCCATGCCCTCAGCCAAGGGATATCCCAACAACACTGGAAATTTATGCGGTTCGGACAGTTTGACCTTGCCAAACACCGCCCGTGGATGATCCATGAAATATCGACTCGAGACCATCGACATCAATCAGAGGCATTGCGTTCCTCTCTGCGACTGTAAAATTGGGTGTGGTGACGCTCGCACATGGATTGAGAGCAATCGTAGCACTTCTGAACGGAGGGTGAAAGATGCATAGATCAATACGATTTGATTACACAGTTGAAGAACTCGAACCCCCAAGCTGGCAGCCCTTCTGAGTGATGGGGAATACCAATCCAAGCGGACATGCGGCATTATAGCAACTCCAACCAACAATCTCGCCCGTTTTCGAGGAGGAGCCACCATGAGCCGCATGGAACTGCCTTTTTCCCCGGAACACATCGCGGTTTTTGACTCGGAGGTGTTTGTGCAAGAGGCTGTCAGGCTGAACCAGAGGACCTCGGAGGCCGTCACCCTCCCTTTCCCAAAGGCCCCCGACCGCTGGCTCTCGCATTACCAATTCAGGCCTCGCCGGCTCGAGTTCACGGCCGAGGGGGAGGTCGGAGGTGGACTCAGTTGGCAAGCGGAGGAACCCCATTCCGGCGTCTGAGCGCACACATTCCGAATGTTGGGGACAACGGCAGTGGTAGACGCCTATTCCCTGCTGCACGGCTGCTTTTCCATTGACAAGTCCTTCCAGGATGCGCCATAAATCATGTAGCAGTGCCGACTTAGCGTGCAAGAGGTACCCCGGTCGTCACGCCTGCTGCAGCGCGGTAATGACTCGCATCATAGGAGCCATGTATGGAGCCCGAAGACTTCCTGCAAGCCCAACAGGCGCGGTTAACCGAGATGCTGCGCCCATATCAGCGCGAGGTCAACCGCCGGCAGGGGATCGCCGATTTCGTCAATCGCTGTCTCCGCAGCGCCAGCCGGGATGATTTTTTTCAGCTCTACGAGCTGTTGAACAGTCGCACGGCCAGCGAGGTCGAGGCCGAACCTGGCTGGGAAGACGCCAAAGAGGTCTTTGACCGGTTGCGCGCCGACGCCGCTCAGAAAGTTGAACGTTATCAGCTCCGCTTCCTGGAGGATTTTACTCGGCTGGTGGAAGAAGCAGGGTTACCGTTGGAGAACGATTTTCCCCGCTTGCGGTTGCTCAAAGGGATTGAGCTGGAGGTCGTGTTCACCGAGAAGCGTACCCTGCTGAATGGCAGGCCGCTCAAAACCGTTGATCCGACACGCCTCATACGCGCCATTGTGGCCTTACAGCGCCACCTGTATGACCGCCCTTTCGACCCGCAAGGCTTCATCGATGGCCTCTTCGGCGTATACCAGAAGGTCAATCAGGCCGCCAGCAGGGGTGACGGCGATACTGCGCCGATCCAGACGATTTATATGGAATATACGCTGTCGCTGCAATCGCGTAGCTTCTTTCAGGATATGGCCAAGGGCAAGTTTCGCGGCTACGACGCCGACCAATTCGCCGTGGATTTCTGGCGGTATTTCAGCTCCGGCGTTGCCACGACGTCGGATGGCTACATTCTGCGTCTGAGCCCGGGACGGAACAATGCCTTATGGCTAATTGATACCTCTGGTGAGAGGCGTCGCATCAGCGGTCTGTCGTTTCAGCGGGGTGAGGTATGACCGCGGTAGAATCGTTGGAACAGTTGCAGCCAGTGGAGGCGCGCACCATCATCGAGCACCTCCGCCGCGGCAGTGTGCCGGTTGAGCAGGTGCCATGTTTCACGGTAGGGCGGGAGCGCTGGCTGAGCATTATCGAAGACGACCTCGCCCACTACATCGGCGCCGGCGGCACCAAGGTGCGCTTTCTCAACGGCGACTATGGGGACGGCAAAACGCACTTTCTGTCCATCATTCGGCACCTGGCCGTGCAGGCAGGTTTCGCCGTCTCCTTCGTGGTGCTGACCCGTGAGGCGCCAATGCAGAAGTTTGAGCTGGTCTATCGCGAGATCGTCTCCAACCTGGCCACCGCGTCGGGGACACGAGGTCTTCGCGGTCTGATCGCACAATGGTTGGACACCCTGCAGCCGCACTTGGGCGAAGCCCCGGACGAGGCCACTCGTGCGGCGCGTGTGGAGGCGCTGGGTGAGACTCTGCGAGGCCTGGAGGGCATGGACCTGAATTTCGCCAATGGCCTGATCGCCCTGGTTCAGAACCGCTTTCGCCCTCTGGCTGGGGTGGAGACGCCGGAGACACGGGAGAACGAGCGCCATACCCTCTACGAATGGTTCGAAGGTGGGCGTCTGAGCAAACGCGAGCTCAAGCCATTCCAGATCTTTGACTCCCTGAATAAGACCAACAGCAAGCGGCTATTGGTCTCGCTCACCCTGTTCTTGCGCTCCCTGGGCCATCAGGGTCTGATCTTGCTACTGGACGAGCTGGAGACGGTGATGACCCAATCGGCTGCAGTGCGCAATGCGGCCTACGAAAATGTGCGGCTGTTCATCGACAACGCCGAGCAGGCGCACCATCTGCACGTCTTCTTCTCCATCATCCCCGACGTCATCCTGGCCGACAAGGGGTTCAAATCTTACGATGCGCTGTGGAGTCGCGTCCGGTCTGTGGGTGAGAGCCGTCGGCTGAACTATCGCAGCATCGTCATCGACCTGCATCGTACACCCCTGGAGGTTCCCGAGCTGCTCGAACTGGGCAAGCGCTTGCGCCGCATTCATGAGTGCGCCTATCGCTGGCAAGCCGAGTCCATCATGACCGATGCCTTCATCCAACAGGTGTGCGAGACCCAGCAGCGCATGGGACTCCTGCCAGAAGTACGCTTATTCATCAAGCAGATCGTCCGCTATCTGGACATGGCGGAACAAGAGGGTACCCTGGAGAGCGTTGACCTAACCGACCAGATCGTCGCCACCCAGAAGGAGATCGCCCAAGAGCGCATCGAACAGCCGCCCCCGAAATGGGATGCCTAATGGGAACCGCCGCTCCCCATGGCCTGGAGGGCTATTCCGCGTTTCAGTTGCGCCGTGTGCTCGAGCGCTTGCGCGAGGGCCTCTACGACCCGCTGGCAGTCCACCTGTTGACGGCCCATCGTGCAGAGCTGGATGCCAGGCTGCGCCAAGATTTGCTGAACGTCGAAGCGAGGGCCGGGGCACACCTCTGCGTCTGCGGGCCATACGGACAGGGGAAGTCTCATACGTTAGCTTACCTGCGAGAGGCTGCCCTGCAGCAGGGCTACGCGGTGAGCGCTATCAACCTGGATCCGCGGGAAGCGCCGCTGCACCAGTTTCGGCAGGTCTATCGTGCCTTGTTGCAAGGGTTAACCTTCCCAGCGGTGCCTGAGGGCCCGGCTGCAGGGGCGTCATTTATCGACGCCTGGAGCGCCTGGGCCAAGGCGCAACCTCTCGCCTCCGAGGTTCGCAGCAGTGCGCTGGCCGCTCTCCTTCCCGCCGATATGCCGCATGTCTTCAAGGCCATTCTGGTGGCGCTAGCCCAGCCCACGCTGGAGGAGGCGCCGCGGCAGCGAGGGTTCGCCCGCTACCGCGATTTCCCGCCGGGCGAGTTTCCCTGGACGCTCCGGCGTGCCCTGCAGGGGGAAACCGTCCCAGTGGCTCGCCTGCGTGCCGCCCTGAAGTATCGTCAGGTATCGTTTTACCGCCAGGCATCGCTCGCTCTTTCCGGCGATGAACCATTCCTGCAGATGGTCCTGGCACTGCCACAACTCTTCCGCGGCATGGGGTATCGCGGCTGGGTACTGTTGTTCGACGAGGGCGAAGCCATCTCCCAGGTGCGACGCCCACTGCGTGCTCGCAGCTATCGTATCCTGCACCGCCTGCTTTGTCCCGACTTCCCACCCCCGGGCTTCTATCCCGTATTTGCTTTCACCCCCGACTTCTTCCAACGCCTCCAGACGGAAGACTATCACCTGCCAGAATTCGACTGCAATTACGCCCAGGCCTGGCGCCAGCTCTCACTCTATCAGCTGCGCAGTTTGTCACCAACGGTCTGGCGAGATCTTTGTGAGACACTGATCGCCTTGCATGCGGCAGCCTACGGCTGGTCCGCTGACCGGGAACACCTCCTGCCATTGCTCACGGCTGGCCTTCCCACCCTGCCCCTGCAGGATCCACGCTTGACGTTCAAGGCCCTGGTCGATGAGCTCGATCAGGTGCACCAGCAGGAGTGGTTTGCGCAGCAAGCCGCACCCCATACGTGACCAGGGCGCACACAGGCGGTCTTGCCCACGCGAACGAGCTCAAGTCATTGATCAAAAAACAACCCTGCGTTACTATCACCACATGATGGTGACGTGATACGGATCATTTGGGAAGCTTTTACCTTTGCTTGATAGAATCCCTAGTGGTCATGAGACCAACCATGGTCTGTGAGAGGACTTGGTGTGATGAATGCCAAGGACGAGATTATTACGTCGTTGCAAGCAGCGCAGGCCGAGTTGGACAAAGCGCTTGGGAATCTTGCCCAACTCCCGGCCTTCGACGCGAGTCGTGTGCAGTTTGCAGCGCACACGCTGAGCAATTATCTGACCGTAATCGCCGAAGGAGATAATCGCGAAGCTAAACGGGGGGATCTGGTGTGAAAGCCGACCTGGACAGGGCGCTTCGTTCGCCTTCCGCCTCCCGATATACGTAGAGGAGCAGCACGGTGCAGCTGCAAGGTAATGGCACAGCCTCGGCCACATGCATGCCGTGTGGGCCCAGCCGATGGCTGAATTGGATGCGTGATACGAGCGGCAGGCACCGCTCAGTGCGGAAGCCATCGGTCAATACGCCAAGAGATCGGCTGTGACGACCTCCCCTCTCCTGCAATTGCCCAACACCTACCGCGCCTTCTACGGCGCCTTTGCCGTGCTGCGTCCCTTCCAACATGAGGTCATCCCGCTCATTCTCCAGGGCCAGGATCTGATTTTACAGGCCGCTACCGGCAGCGGCAAAACCGAGGCGGTACTGGCTCCCTGCCTGGAACGCCTGATCGCCTCTGGCCGCGCCGAGGCCATCCTTTACGTGGTGCCAACACGGGCCCTGGCACAAGACCTACGCCGCCGCCTGGAGCTGCTTATCCACGAGCGCCTGGGCCTACGCCTGGGCATACGCACCGGGGATGTGAAACGGTTGCCGGCCGGGCAGGCCGATGTGTTGCTGACCACGCCTGAATCGCTCGACGTCATGCTCGGTAGCCCAAACCACGACATCCGGGCCTTCTTGCAGCGGGTGAGCGTGCTCATCATCGATGAGGTCCACCAGTTCATCCAGGGCTATCGCGGTCGCCATCTGGCCTATCTCCTGCAGCGCCTCGAACGTCGCCGCCGTGGACGGCTGCAAAAACTCGCCCTCTCAGCCACATTAGCGGGGCCTGAGGTCATCCGCACCGTTCTGGGGTTGCGGCCGGACACCGCTTTTGTCAGCAGCCCTGTCCAACGCCCGATCCAGCCGCATCTGGTGCACCTGCAGCGCGAGGATGAGGAACTGGTCGTGTTCATCGACGATCTCGTCCGGCGCTTCGGCCACCGCAAGCTGCTGCTGTTTGCCAACAGTCGCAGTCGCTGCGACCGACTCTTCGCCCTGCTACGCCAGGATGGCTATCTGCAGCAGTCCACCTTTCTGCATTACAGCAACCTCAAACCGCGCCAACGACAGGAGGTCGAGCGTCTGTTTCAACGCCAGGCACAGGCCCTGTGTATCGCCACCAGCACCCTGGAGTTGGGCATCGATGTCGGAGACGTGGACGCCATCGTCCTGTATGAGCCGCCAGAGAGCGTGACGACGTTCGTGCAACGCCTCGGACGGGCCAACCGACAGACACAGACGACGACCTTCTGGGGCATCTGCCGTGGGCCCCGCGCCGGCGAGCAATTGCTGCAATTTCTGGCGCTGTGCCGCCTGGCCCAACAGGGGGTGGTGGAAGCGGTGCGACCTCTCAGCCTGCCGAGTGTCCTGGT
>JBKPCR010000320.1:0-12192 GCA_046727435.1 bacterium
CGCACTGGCCCCATAGCGACGCGAACGCACGAGTGTTTGAGCATGCCGGCGCGGACGCGAGGCCACCCGTGGAACATCCGTTGGGTCTGCGCCCACCGCGCTCGATCATCGCGTCGATGGCCCGCCGCCGATGCGCCCAGCGGACCTATCGCCACCCACGGGGGTACCCATGTGGGTGGCACGCCCACGATCCGTGACCAGCATGCCCCAGCACCGCGCTCCCAGGAGTGTCTGTGCCACGTGGGCGCCATGCGACAGCCGCACGACTATGACGGTGACCCGCGAGGAGCGCGCCGTCACCAGACACCATCCGGGGCATGACGGTCTCACACCCGCGTACCTATCCGAGGCGCTCGACCGCCAAAGGTCCCCAGAAGTTAATCTGGTGCGCCTGATGCGCCTTCAAGATCCGGCTCGAAGCCTGCCTCACGCAGGGACTGCAGAGCTGGATCGAGCTGGTCGTGGGAGTCGAAGAAGCCCATGACCGAATTCACAGGGCTAAAGACGTAGCCTTCCGCGTGTGGGTCAAGATTCTCTTGGGCCATGGGTGGGCTCCTCCTGTGCTGTGCCCATGAACGCTTCGGATGAGGCCGCATGGCGCACGGGCACACGCGAGCGTGCCGGTTCATCCTGTGGTGGTCGAGCCGTCGTGACCAGAGACTCCTGAATCGAGCGGTCATGATCCACCATAGCACTGCTGGGTGGCAGAGTCACTAGGCGACCGCTGTCGGGCAACCTGACCGCACGGCTGGGTCCGCTCAGGGCGCTCCTCGTCCGCCCGCCTCAGCGCGGTTATCCGCCATACGCTCAGCTGGGTACCACGAATGTGAGCCCATGGAACATGAGTGCGAGCCCAGGATCAATCATGTGGGCCCGGGAGAGTACATCATTGCGAGCTCGGTGTTCAATGAGTGCGAGCCGCAACAAGTAGTCAGCGGCGCCGAAACAGCGATACCAATCCTATTCCCGCGAGGATCAATACCACCAGAATGACGATGAAGACGGTGCCCATTTCCTCCCTCCTCAATGGCCCGCAGAAGCACCTAGGCGCGGATCGTCCCATGCACCGCATGACCTACACCGCCTGGACGCCGAAGCCAGATAGCGGGCAACTCATGGGCTGCAATCCCAGCGTGCCCCACTCGGTGCCCAGGCGCCCACGGACTGACCAAGCTGGCTCAGGAGGTATACGCCGTCAGTCTCCCCATGTCAGTGCTACGGCTCACGTGTGGCTTGTGGGCGCTGGTATGCGCCTATCGATCCGCCCACCTGGCGCTTGGGGGATAGGGGGACAAGGGGGCGTGATCACGTGTACTCCACGAGGAGATACATCTCGCGTTTCGGCGACGGGGTGAGCATCGCCGACATGCGCCCAGGCCACTGTTGGAACTCCGTCGTCCCAGTGACGTGCTTGATCTGGGCTTCGAGCAGCGCGAGATCTGCGGCTTCCGGTTCGAAGACCACATCAGCGGTGCCGGGCGAAGCCAAGTGGTGACGCAGGACGCGCGCCCGCAGGCCACCCATCTGACTCACCATGGCCATCAGTTGGCGGAGCTCCTGCTCTACGGCACCAGTCTTCCCCAGTTGCGTGTGAAAGGTGAGACGCGAGAGATACATGGAGTAACCCCCTCTCCCAAAGTTCGACAATAAATTGCCTTCGCGTGCTTGAGCCCATCACGCGTCGGTCAGGCCACCTCTGCGATGTTTCCATCAGCAGAAGGAATGTCATTCGGTGGTTCTGTCGCACATGTCGATGGTAGGGGGAAATTGAGCAATCGGGTCTCAGCCATTCCATGACTGACAGACGCCAACACGCTCGAAAACGCTCATGTACGACAGAACCACTTCCACCACGGCTCACTGAGGTGTGGGGCTCGGAATGGGACCACTCGGGTGCCGCTCGTTGCGTGTCACTATGTTACGACCTGAAGACCTTCGAGCGGTAGTGCTGCAATTCCTCAATCGAGGCAAGGATATCAGGCATCGCGCCGTGCTTGCCGGTTTCGGCTTTCACATAGCGATCATCGGGATGCCACCACTTGACCAACTCCTTGATGGTAGAAACGTCCACGTTTCGATAGCTGGTGTAGTGTTCGAGTCTGGGCATGTAAGCCTGCAAGAAGGCGCGGTCGCGCCCGATGGAATTGCCGGCGAGCGGGCATCCTTCGGTGCGTTTCGAGCCTGGTTGAGGGCAGTATTGCTGGACCAAGGCCAGCGCCTCCTGCTCCGCCGCAGCCAGATCTACGGAAGACTTGCAGACTCTCTACAACAGGCCAGTCTTGGTGTGGGTCTTACGGCCCCATGCATCGATCTTCTCCAACACATCCGCCGGTTGGTGGATCGCCTGACCAGCATTCCCGGAGGGCCATCTGTCTAGTTCCTTGAGATCCTGGTCCGTGATGACGAGGGCGATCTCGATGATGGTGCTCGACGCGACATCGAGCCCGGTCATCTCCAGATCGACCCAAATGAGGTTGATACTTATTGAGGCCCCCTCCCTAGCAGACCACCGTGGTATGCTCGGAGTGGCAAAAACCCTCGTCACGAACAAGGAGGAGACCTCAATGCGATTCTACACCAAACAGCACCCGTATTACGGTGGCATCGATCTACACACCCGCACCATGTACGTGTGCATCCTCGACCAAGCCGGGGAAACCCTGTTGCACCGTAACATGCAAGCCACCCCCGAAGCGCTTCTCAAGGCCATCGCCCCTTACCGCGATCAGCTCGTCATCGCTGCCGAATGTATGTTGACCTGGTACTGGCTTGCTGACCTCTGTGCTGAACACAGCATCCCTTTTGTCCTCGGCCATGCCCTCTATATGAAGGCCATCCATGGCGGCAAGGCCAAAAATGACAAGATCGACGCCCATAAAATCGCCGTGCTGCTGCGCGGCGGGATGCTCCCGCAGGCGTATGTCTATCCTCGCGAGAGGCGCGCCACCCGCGACCTGCTGCGCCGACGCACGCACCTGGCACGCAAACGCGGCGAACTCCTGGCGCACGTGCAAAATACCAACAGCCAATATAATCTGCCTGCGATCGGCAAAAAGATCGCCTACCAAGCCAATCGCGACGGCGTCGCTGAACGGTTTACCGATCCAGCGGTGCAAAAAAGCCTTGAAGTCGATCTCGCACTCATCGGCTGCTACGATGAGTTGCTCCGTGACCTCGAGCTCGCCATCGTCAGAGCCGCCAAGCACCATGACGCCAATACCTTATATCTGCTGCGCACCGTCCCCGGCATTGGCAAGATTCTCAGCCTCGTGTTGCTCTACGAAATCCATGACATCGAGCGCTTCCCTCGGGTGCAAGAGTTCGCTTCGTATGGTCGTCTCGTGAAGTGTGCCAAGGAATCTGCCGGCAAACGCTCCGGAACGTCGGGGGCCAAAATCGGCAATGTCCATCTCAAGTGGGCGTTCTCCGAAGCCGCGGTCTTATTCTTGCGGGATCATCCCGCCGGTCAGAAATTTTTGGCCAGATTGGAGAAAAAACAGAGTAAGGGAAAAGCCTTAACGATCTTGGCGCATAAATTGGCGCGGGCCGTCTATTACATGTTAAAACGAACAACGGCTTTTGATATGCACACCTTCCTTCAGGCCTAAGGGAGGGGAGTCGGTGAGCTGCACGCCTAACTGGACAGCCGTGGGATGAGCCGGTTCATAAACGCTCGATCATGTGTCAAGCACTGCGTCTTGGAACGCCCATGAGCGTATAGGTCGTGATCCCTGAGCCACACGGTTGATTAGACACCGACTCCCGCTCCTGCTGATACGGCAAAACTGGTCAACGGTGTGTGTGTGCTGCTCCTCACCCGAGCCTGAACCTAACTGGGGAACGTTTCACGTTTATCCCGTCGTTTGAATAGGACGGTACGAGGGCACCAATAAGTTTCTAGGTCGCAGAGAACATACTGGCTACTCTCTGCCATCGTCGTTCACACGGCGATCGAACCTCAATACGTGTTTGGTGCAGCCACATTGGTGTACCAGCATGTGGAAATCAAGTCAGGACACGCGGCCGATTGCCAACGATGCCAGCATCAAAAAAGCGGCGAAAAACGCAAAAATCCGCTGACGGGATACTTTTGACTCTTGACAACCGGGGGCCTCATAAGTGTTAGGATTCTTGTCCATGATGGTCTGCCTCCTCTCAACCGAGGTCTGCTATCCTCGACAATGCCTAACTGTGCTATGTCCGCACATTTACTCCACGGATTTGAACGATTTAATTTGCAAAATTGAGAGTGCGGTCCGCCCATCGCGCTGCGAATCGAGGTATACATCGATTCCTTCCGCCTGCCCTTCGATGGATGGCTGCTGGTGAAGGAGGAATGAATGCCCGAGAAGCGGCCAGTACCCCACAACTCCCGCTGTTCGTCAGTGAATTATCTGTACGGTCCTATCGCCTCGCCCTTCCGTTCTCGACGCCACCTCCTACCTGCTTCCGTGTACCGTCAGGACATGGCCCACTGATTCCAGATCTGGTGGGAGATCATGGGCACGGTGATGGCTGCATAAAGGTAAAGTGAGGTGTAGCCTTCACACCTCTATGCCCTGTGATGGCATCCGCAGGAATAAGTTGATAATGCCGTCCGATGCCTTGCGGATCAAACCCAACGGTTCTATACACAGCCCATCGGAAAAAAAGTCCGCCAACGGCCGCCGCCTATGCTAGAGTAGCGATGGTTAGCTATACACGACGAGGGTCAGGGGAGGAGACCAGTGATGGACGCCGTCGGTTATATCCGCGTCAGCACCGCCGAGCAGGCGCGGGAAGAGAGCTCGCTGGAGGCGCAGGACGCCCGGATTCGGGCCTATTGCGCCGCGGCTGGGTTGACGCTGCGCGACATCTACCGCGATGAGGGCGTGAGCACCGAGCGCCCGCTCGCGCGCCGAGAGGGCGGGGCCGCGCTGGTCCGTGCCCTGGCCCGCCGCGAGGCGTCGCACGTGATTCTCGTCAGGCTGGATCGCGCCTTCCGCAGCACGATCGATTGCCTGAGCACAGTGCAGGTCTGGGATCAAACCGGCATCAGCTTACACCTCGTCGATCATGGGGGGCAGTCGATCAACACCGCGAGCGCCGTCGGGCGCATGTTTTTAACCATGCTCGCCGGCTTCGCCGAGATGGAAAAACGGCTGATTGGCGAGCGTACAGCGGCCGCCCTGCGTCAGAAAAAGGCGCGGCATCAACCCTACAGCCCGACCCCGTATGGGTTCGACCGCGTCGGCGATGCGCTGACACCGAACCCGACCGAGCAGGCGATCGTCCACCAGGTGCAGGGCTGGCGTCAGCAGGGTCGCTCCTTACGCTGGATCGCCGCGCGGCTCACCAACCGCGGCGTGCCCACCAAGCGCGGCGGCCGTTGGCATGCCTGCACCGTGCGCTATGTGCTGAACAACGGCTTATACGCCCGGGAGGTGGCGTGACATGCAAGGCGAACACCTCGAACAATTCCTAACGCCGGAGGAGGTGGCCGGGCGCTTGGTCGTGCCGCGCAAGACCGTGCTTGATTGGCTGCGGACGGGGGCGTTGAAGGGCGTCAAAGCTGGCCGGCTGTGGCGCATCCGCGAACCCGACGTCCTGGCGTTCCTGCGCGAGCCCGAGCGCCCGGAGGAGACGCGCCCATGAGTGACCTGCCGGTGCACCAGACGCCGGCGCGACCGGGGCGACGTATGGCCCGCGGCGGCCGTCGTGAGGCCGGCCGTGGGGCCTGGCACCCTCGGATGGAAGGAGATCCCGGATGATCCCGCACGATGACGTCTCCGATGCCGACATCGACGGCTGGCTGCACACGCTGGGCCTGACCTCGCTGCCGCAGTGGGACGTGCTGATCTTTCTGTACCGCCACCAGAGCAGCCTGGTCGGCGCCGACGTGATCGCGCGCCTCCTGGGGTATGCCAGCGGCCCGGTCGTCGCCGCTCTGGATGTGCTGGAGTGCCTGGGGCTCGTGGAACGCTCCCGGGTGTCCCAGATTGTGCGCCTCTATCGGTTCACCGTGCCATCGGACCCCCCGCGGGGTGACGCCTGGGCATGCCTCCTGGCCTTGGCCAGCCACCGTGCCGGCCGGGTGCGCCTCGCCAAGCGCTTGCGGGGTGGTGACCGCACGGACCAGGAGCGGCTGCAAGCGGCCCAGCACGTCCGTGCCGAGGCCCAGCCGTCCAGGCGACCAGGCTGTGGTGGCACACGTGTAGAGGAGGAAAGGAAACATGGCTGAAAGCGATCTGATTCGGACGGGTATCACCGGCCTGGACGACATCCTTCGGGGCGGCTTCCCCAGGAACAACGTTCTCCTGGTGGAAGGTGCGGCTGGCACCGGCAAGACGCTGCTGGGCCTGGAGTTCGTCTACCGGGGGATTACCGAGCACCACGAGCCGGGCATCATTGTGACCTTTGAGGTGTCGCCATGGAAGCTCATTCGCGACGCCGTGGCCTTCGGCTGGGACCTGGAGGGGTTGCAGGAGCAGAACCAGCTGAAGATCATCTTCACCAGCCCGCAGGTGCTCAGCCAGGAGCTGCGCTCGCCCGACAGCCTGCTCCTGGAAGTCGCGGACCAGATGGACGCCCAGCGCATCTTCATCGACGGCATCTCGCTCCTGCGCACGGTGCCGAACCGCTTGAACGACCCCCTCGAGGGCGATAGCAACGGTATGGGCTCCTACCGCCAGCTCTTGCAGCTGCTGCTGGAGGGGTTGCAGCGCGAGAACCTGACGGCGGTCCTGTCGCACGAAGTCACCGCCGTCGAGCAGCAGGCCTTCGCCCTGGAGGTGAGTGAGTTTCTGTGCGATACGGTGCTCGTGCTGCGCCGCGAGCAGAAGCGGCGCGGCACCCGCCGCAGCCTGGAGGTCACCAAGAGCCGGGGGCAGGACTACGACACCGGCCTGCACACGCTGCACATTACCGCCGGCCAGGGGCTGGAGGTCTTCCGCCGGGTGCAGGCCCCGCCCCGCGACCTCGGGAGGGAGGCACAGCCCACATCCCGCACCCGGCAGTCGGTCATCGGCTCCGCCCCGCTCGACGAGCTATTCGGCGGGGGCGTCTTCGATGGCTCGGTCACGATGGCGGTGGGTGTCTCGGGCGTGGGCAAGACCGTGCTCGGCACGCAGCTGCTGCTGGAAGGCGCCAAGAACCATAAGCGCGGCCTGATGGTCTCCCTCGACGAGCACCCCGAGCAGGTCATGCGCAACGCCGAGACCCTCGGCCTCAACCTGCGCGAGCACCTGGAGAGCGGGACCATCCAGTTCTTCTACGAGAGCCCGCGCGAGCTGGAGCTCGACGTGCACTTCGCGCGCATCACCCGGATCATCGAAGCGCACCACATTGAACGGCTGATCGTGGACGGGGTGACGAGTTACCAAAACGCCCTGGAGGACGAGCAGCTCTACCGCGAGTTCGTCCACGCCCTGGTGGACTATAGCAAGCAGCGCCTGATGACGACCTTCTTGAGCTACGAGAACCCGGAGCTGTTCGGTGTGAACCAGTTCATGCCGGAGTTCCCAGTCAGCTCCATCGTCGACAACATCGTGCTGCTGAACTTCGTGGAGTTGAGTAACACGCTGCACCGGGCCCTCACGGTCGCCAAGGCCCGGGGCAGTGCCAACCAGTTCGTGACTCGGGAGTTCACCATCGGGCCCGGCGGCCTCACCCTGGTGCCCGTGGACCAGGCACAGGCACTGCCGGTACTGCCGTTCTCGAGCTACTACGGCCTGCTCAGCCGCGCACCGACCCGGCTCAGCCCTACCGTGCTGCCCAGCGGGACGAACGCGGCGGCCACGGGGGTGACCTGATGGCGCGGACGCATGACCCGCCAACGCCGGAAGAGGGTACGCCGATGTCGGAGCCGAGCGCAGGTCCGGATCTTGGGGGTCCTCCCCCCAGCCAGCACTCGCATGGTCGCCGGCGCTGCAGCAGGACGTGCTCGACCTCGCGGTGTGGCAGGAGGGGTTGGACACGTACGCCCGCGCCACGCATCTGGCGGTGGCGCTGGTCGATGTCGACGGACGTTTGCTCGGCCCATGCCTCAACCCCCAGCCGACGTGGCGTCTGCTGCGCGCACAGGCTCCCCCCGGCGCCACCGCGTGTCCGTTCTGCCTCCTGCCGCCCCAGCCGCGCAGCTGCGTCGCCGACGCGTTGACCGCTGGGGAGGTCCGCGTCACCCGGGATCTGACCGGACTGGTGCATGTCACCGTGCCGCTGGTGCTGGGCGACCACGTGTTGGGGGCGCTGCTGGCGGGCCAAGTCTTCGACCAGTACCCCGAATCACTGGCGCTGGAGCACGCAGCCGTCACGTGCGGCCTCCGCCCCGCGCAGGTGTGGCAGCTGGCGCGCCTGGAAGTGCCGGTCACACGCGCCACCCTGCGCGTGTATGCCGACCTGCTGGCGACACTCGGCCACACCTTCCTGCAGACCCGCTACGACAGGGCCGTTGAAGCGCACCGCTTGGCCGAGATGACGCGGCTGCGGGACTTGCTCCAGCAGCGCACGCAGGACCTCACCGTGGCGGACCGGCAGAAGGACGCGTTCCTGGCGACGTTGGCGCACGAGTTGCGCAACCCCCTGGCCCCCATCCGCAACGCCGTGTACCTCATGCAACACCACAGTCTCCTGGACCCCGAGGTGCACTGGGGGGTGGACGTGATCGACCGCCAACTGCGGCAGATGACCCGGCTCGTGGACGACCTGCTGGACCTCTCCCGCCTCACCCGTGACACGCTGGAGCTCCGCCCGGAGCGCCTCGACCTCGCGGCGGTCGTGCAGGTAGCCGTGGAGACCAGCCGCCCGCTCATCGAGGCGAGCGGCCAGGGCTTTGTCGTCACCCTCCCGCCAGAGCCGATCGCGTTGGACGCCGACCCGATCCGCCTGGCCCAGGTGCTCGCCAACCTGCTCAACAACGCCGCCAAATACACCGAGCCGAGCGGGCACATCGGACTCACCGCCGAGCGGTACGGGCGTGAGGCCGTCGTGACGGTGCGGGACACCGGCATCGGCATCCCGGCCGAGCTGCTGCCCCACATCTTCGAGATGTTCACGCAGGGGGAGCCGTCGCGGGCGCGCGTCCAGAGTGGACTAGGCGTTGGTCTGACCCTGGTTCAGCGCATCGTCGCGCTGCACGGCGGCACCATCACGGCGCACAGCGACGGTCCCGGCCAGGGGAGCGTGTTCACCGTCCGCCTACCCATCGCTCGTGAGCCGGCGGCCGCACGGCCCGGCGCCGGCGAGGCACCTGCACGCCCGCCGCCGGCGGTCGCGCGACGCATTCTGGTGGTCGACGATGAGCGGCTCACGGCGGCCAGCTTGGGGAAACTGCTGCAGCGCAAGGGCCATGCGATCCGCACCGCCCACGACGGCCTCGACGCGGTGGCAGTGGCCGAGGCGTTCCGACCCGACGTGGTGCTGCTCGACATCGGCCTGCCGACGCTCGACGGCTACGAGGTGGCCTACCGGATCCGACAGCAGCCGTGGGGCCAGGGGATGGTGCTGCTCGCACTGACCGGCTGGGGCCAGGAGTCGGACCGACAGCACTCGCAGGCCGCCGGGTTCGATCATCACCTGGTCAAGCCGGTGGACCCGGCCGAGCTGGTGCGCCTGCTGGCATCGCTGCCGGCACCCCCGTAGGTCCACCAGGCGCGTCGTCTACCCGGTTCCCTGATGGCGCGGTGTACCCAGGTGCAGCAGGCCCGTGGCGGGCCCCCTGTCAGGCCCGGGGCCTATGACCGCGGGGGCCCTCGTGGGACGTGCACCGACCCGTCGGTATCCAGCCCAACAGCATGAGATGGTGCGCCTGTTACCGCGGGACCCCTGGGTTGTAACTGTCATCCGGCACAGCGGCGGACATCTAACAGTAGCCCGCAAAGCGAAGATCCGGAGGAGGAAGCCTGATACACTGGGAGTGGTGTAATACGGCGGCCGGGGCACCGAGCCCGGCAGCAGACAGAGGCCCTCAGGAGGATACCAGTCATGGCGCTATGGGAATACACACACGAACGGATCGAGCGACCTCTCGGATCGGAGGGGAGGGACGTGACACCGGAAGCCATGAGGGAGATGAATCGGTTTGGGGCGGACGGCTGGGAAGTGTGCAGCGTACTCGCATTCCAGCAGTCGTGGGTCGTCCTCCTCAAGCGGGAGATTCCGGTGATGGGCATCGGGGGCTCGGGGGGCTCGGGGGGCCCCGCATAGGACACACACCCGCATGAACATGTCTCCCCGCCCCCTGACGGCTTCAGGGAGCGGCCGGGACAAAACTCGCCACGACATCCTGGCTCTTGGCCACTTTTGGTGATGCGTGAGTGGAGGCGTGGTGCCCGTTGTCGCGTCCCCTCACCTACGCTCCGGCTCTCTATCGCGAGCCGGGACACAGTAGCCCAGCACATGCGCCAACACTGTGTTGAGGGAATCGCCCAGTGACGCAGTCCCCGCTTTGGCGCTGTCCTTATGCAGCCAGCATCAAGCGCCGCTGGAGCAGATCGAGACTGGCACGGCCAAACATCTGGCGTTTGAGTGTCTTCAAACGCTTGATATGGCCCTCCACCGGGCCATGACTCCAGGGCAGGGTGACACCAGCTTTGACCGCGTCGTAGTCGTCGCGCAACCCTTTCGCAAACCGCTGCACAGGGACCAGGGGACTCTCCGCCGCCCGTGCCAGCCAGGGGTCTCGATGTTCGGGTTGCCGCTGGCGCACGAGCTGGGCAACATCCTGGGCGAGTGCGATCGCGTCGGCGAGCGGGGCCTCCTGGGCTGTGAGTTGCGTGAGCAGCTCCTGCTCCGCGGGCGTACGTAGCTCCGGCCGTCGCCAGACGAGCCAGGTCGCCCGGCGCGGGATCAAGGCGCGGTGCGGCGGCGCGGTGACGAGCGGCACGGGGTGGCGGCGTCGCCGCTGCCGAGGTGTCTCCCCCTGTGCCTGGCGCAGACGCTGGGCGTCGCGGGCGACCGTGGCATAACTGCCGGGGTAGCCCTGTGGTTGGATCTCCCGGAAGAGCCGCAAAGCCTCACGACAACCCGCGTTCCAGCGCTCGAGGAGATCGGGGGTGTCGGGCGTGAGGAGGCTGCGGCCGCGGCCCGTACGGCGCTTACGCGCGGGCAAGGTCTTCGTCCGGCGGTAGCGACACACGGTATGCTTGCCAATCCCCAGCGGCTGGGCCATGGCCCACCCGGGCCACCCCTGCTGGTGGAAGGCCCAGATCTGCTGATGAAGCGCCAGCCGCCGCGCCTGCCGTGGGTGGGCCAGCTCCTGGGCCGGGCGTGGTGAGGAAGGGGGTGGCACCGGCACGGCCACCGTGCCGTCGGGTGGCGTCACCGGCGCGTGATAGAGTGCCACATGGACGGCCTCAAGGGCGTGGCTATGGGCGTTAAATCCCTGGTCGAGGGCCTCCACGAGGTTCTGCCCCAGGTGAAAGCGGTCCGCAACCTGGAGCGCGTCGGGGGCGCCTGGCCGGCCTCCGTCCGCATAGGCTCTGGACCGATCCCGGGTGATCACACGGACGCTGGGATGAGCCTGCAATCATAAGGCCACGGTCTTGGCCTCCCGATCGGGTAGGAGGGCGAGCGGTCGACGCCGCTCGAGATCAATCAAGATGGTCCCATAGGTCCGACCTTTCCGAACGGCCCAGTCGTCGACACCGAGCATTTGAGGGGTGGCCACGTCCGGGAGGGGCAGACGACGCCGCAGGCGCAGGAGGGTGTGACGACTGACGCCCAGGCCCAGGCGACGACTCAGGAGCGCCCCGGCCGTTCCCGCCAGCGCCACAGCGATGTGCACCAGGGGGTATTAAGCACATCCAACCGAAAACCTCCATTAAGGTCCGTACGCCCGGCTACGGACATGAGGCTATCCGCATATGCCCCTGTTTTTTCCGCCGGCTTTCATACCATCCAGAACTGCGCAGAATCGGGTTACGGCGCGGTTTACCAGGGTTTAAGAAGGTATCGAGGGGACTTTCACGGCGAAAACAGGGCCAAAGTGCGTGGTCATCTGGCCATCACGCAGTCTGGTCATGAGGCCGGTGACGTGACGCTGACAGCTCGTTACCTCGTCTCGTAGCCAGTCCGGAACTCACGGGAAATAAAGGCCATGAGCGCTTAACGGAGGTTTTCGGTCCACTGTGGCTAATACCCCGAGAACCCCGCTCTGACATGAGTAAAGTGAACCATTCCCCAAAGCGTCAGATTGGCGAGGGGCCCCACGAACGA
>JBKPCR010000321.1:0-4865 GCA_046727435.1 bacterium
AGGCGTGTGGCCTCGTAATCCCACGCCGCCAGATCGCGCTCCAGGGCCGCGACGCGGGCCCGCCTCAGGCGCTTGCCCCCAAGTTCGATCACCTGACCAAGGGCGATAGTGGTCTCGGCCGCGTCGAAGCCTCGGAATTCACCAGAGCCGGCGAAATTCTCCACTTCGACGCTAACCCCGGGGTTGGGTAGGAGTCCGGCTTGCAGTGTCCGCGCCTCTCCAGCGCGCACCTCCCAGGCGGTGGATGCCAGCTCCGGGTTCCGCAGCAGCGCGAGCGCCAGGGCCTGGCGCAGGATGAGCAGTCCGGTCGGCTCTCCCGGCTGTGGCCCACGGGGAGGGTTTGCTGGGAGCTCCTCGGGTGCCTGGAAGGCAGGCACGTGTTGCCCCAGAGGTCTGGGCTCTGGCCGCACGGCTTCTATACGCTCGGAGGCACAGCCGGAGAGCGCCACGATCAATACCATGCCAACAGGCATCAGGTGTGTCACATCCATGTCCTATCCTCAAAAATGGGTGCAGTCGCGGGAGAACACAGCGGAAGCACGGCGTGTGAGAGCCGCCGCCAGGACCTCACGCAGAGCGAGGCCGGCAAAGGGCGCTCGGACGCGTCGTGTTAGATGTGGAGCACCACGCTTCGAAGGATGGTCAGGGAGTGATGGATCGAGAGCGCTCGGTCGGGAAGGATGGAGGATGCGGGACGCTCGGTGGACGCTGGCATGATGACAAGCACCGGCACAAACACCTGGGGCTCAGATTTTTGGCACGTATCGGAGGCCGGGAGCAGCTGCCCGTTGCTATCGCTTGCCAAAAAGGTCACATCGACGCAGAGGTCTGCGCGTTCACCGCCGGCGAGGAGCCTCGCGGCTTGCTGGTTAAGCCCTGCGCGTGTCGGCGCAGACGTGCTATGGCCGCGGTCATGGACGGGCTCAAGCGCGATGTGGCCATCGGCGCCAAAACAGAGGACCATGCCGAGAGGCTTCCCGAGCGGGGCCAGGCAGAATAGCAGGAGAAGCGCTGTGGTCAGTCGCCGAAGTACCGGCATACGTAAATCCGTAGGTCATATTCTCAGAAGCCCTCTGTGATGCAGAGGCTGCTGCGGTGAAAGGGGTATCGTCAAGATATTAACTGATCCTTATGCAATTTATCAAAAATCTCTACAGAAGTTCTCTGAAAAGGCTCTTGCCTGGTTGTATCGCTCAGTCCAGCGCTTCTCCGGGGAATGCCCTGAAGGCGCAGCACGACGCGCGGCCAGATGTATTGAACGTCAGTTGTGGGGTGTGCCCCCCTTCCCCGTTCATCGGTGCGGTCTAAAATAATCAGCGCGCCAGTCCTGGTAAATTTGGGAGCCGAAGACTCATGGAAAGCGGACCTCCATGTCGAAGATCCATCGTGAAAGAAAATCAGGATGGGCGTGCAGTGTACCACAGACGTTAAAGAGATCGGGATGCTTACGATAATAATTCCTTTCTTGCTTTCACTATGATCTGCCATGAAGCAGAAAGTGCTAACCACGCCAGGATATTCGCGACAATCACGTCGGGCCATAGGTATCAGAGGCAAATAGGTTCTGTCGCAAATTTTTGTTTGTCGAGCGTTTGAGGTAAGCCGGCCCTGCCAGTGGAGGGATTAAGCGGCCAGGGCAGAGAACTGTTCGGCCGCCGTGAGGTCCTCTCCTCACTCCTTAACGACTAGTTGCCGTTTCTTGAGCATGTGCATGAGCTCGATCCCGGCCAGCGTCGCCTGTGCGGCGTTGAACGATTTGCATCCCAACCTGGGACAAGTCACCCGCTTAACGGCTCGATGGTCCTGTTCGACCATGTTCTTCACATATTTCACCTGCCGGATGATGATGCGGGTGCCGTCCTCCTCGTTGTCGCGTTTGATGGCGGCTTCATTGGCCTCACTGCCGTCAATGGTAATGGTTTCGGGGACGCCGTGACGGTGGATCGCTTGCGTCAGAAAGCGCAGCGCCGCCTCTGTATCCCGGTGCTCCGTGAGCAGAAAGTCAATGGTCTGACCGTACGTATCCACCGCCCGATAGAGATAACGCTACTCCCCCTTGACCCGAATATGGGTCTCATCCATCCGCCAACTGATCCAGACCGGGCGCTTGCGGCGCTGGAACGCCTCTTCCAGCTGTGGGCTGTACCTGATGACCCAACGATTGACCGTGGAATGATCGACCGAGACCCCGCGTTCGCGCATGAGTTCTTCAATATGGCGCGTGCTCAACGGGTAGGCAACATACCAGCGGACGCCTGTCAGAATAATATCCTGCGGAAAATGGGCCCCCTTGAAGCTCACTGCCATGGTCTCTCCCCCGCTCGTTTCACGCTGAGTCACCGAGGGAGATCATCTCCTAAATCGACTCAAATGAAAAATTGCGACAGAATCCGATTTTGTCAACGAGGCGAAGGACTGCGGAACACGGGTCTCGGTGGAACTGGCGCCGGAGTCAGTGCGCAAACTGACATATATTCCCATCCGCCTTGCGCGTACCGCGCTTATGGACCGGTATACGGGCTAGGTGCGCACGGCTCCATGAGGTTGCGCATATCGTCTCCCTCTAAAGCGCGATCCGGCATTAACCCGTTGACGCCAAACGGGGTCCCATCCGGTGCTAGAAACCGGCCCGTGGTGAGAAACAGCAAGTGTTGCTGGTCGAGGCGTGCGACGCGCTGGACAGTACGCTTGCCAACCGTGGGCGAGCCGACAAGCTCCGCCCGATGGTGCCACTGCAAGATGCCAGCAAACAACTCAGCGCTGCTGGCTGTCTGGCCATTGATTACGAGTGTCAGGCGTTCCTGGCGAGGTGCTGCTGGGCCGGTCGCATACAGCAAGGCGCGTCCTTCTCGCCCTTCATAGATGGCCAGCGGCACCCCTGCGGGGAGAAACCTTTCGGCGAGGCGTAGGGCCTGCTCGAAGCTCCCGCCAGCATTGTTCCGGAGATCGATGGTGAGAGCACAGAGCGGCGGAGCGAATTCGTCGAGCACCGTCTCCATGTCTGCACGAGTCCGGCGTCCAAGGAAGCCCAACCGGAGCGTGCCTCGGCCGCCGCCCAACACTTGTACATCCACGACTGAGCCTTCAGGCTCGAAGCCGCGGATGAAGTTGAGCGACATCCGCCGCATCTCAACCAGGCGTGTGTCCGAATCGAGTCGCGCGACGATCTCGGGGACTGACAGAAGCTCGAGACCTGACACGTCCACGTTGAACAGATAGGCTTCGCGGATCTGCCGGAGCAACTCGGCCTTCGCCGGATCGCTGGCCGGTGGCCCGGCACACCCGCTCGTCCATACACCGAGGAGTGCCAGGGTGACACCGAGCCAGGCACGGTGCCACCAGAACAGAGGCGTGACCACCGGCACGCGAAAGCAGCGATTAATGGCAGTAGTTGGGGCTCGCAGCGGCCAGGATACTGACGCCCCATGGATACTTCCCGACATTGGCGATGCGCTTCACCTGGTCCGTCTGCGCGTCGATGACATACACCGAGTCGTCGGTCGAGGAGGCCAGGTAGACCTTATTGCTATCCGCCGATGTCGCGGCGGTCTCCAGGGCCAAGTTGGTGCCGATCTTCAGGCGCGTGATGAGGCCAAATGTTTGCATGTCATAGACGAAGACCGTGGAATTCCCCCGGCTAATGACATACGCCTTGCGGCCTCCTGCGGCAAAGTTGACCCCGGTCATTTCAGGCCCAGCGTTAAGCTTGGCCACGATCTTTTGACTGGCCGTGTCGATGACCGACACGGTCTCATCGCCGTTGTTGGGCACAAGCATCCAGCGGCCATCCGGGGAATTGTATGCCCGCCACGGCTGCTCGCCGACCTGAAGTGTCTTGACGATCTTGTCGGTTTTCGTGTCGATAATCGCCAGCACGCCCGTGTCGCTATCCGCCGCATAGGCAAAGGCGCCGTCACGCGTCAGCGTCGGATTGACGATCCCTTTGATCTCAGACAGATACCGCTGGGGATCGCGCGCGGCAACGCGGCCCACGTCGCCAACGGCGAGGCGTTTGAGCATGCGCCCACTCTTACCGTCCAACACGGCGACCTCATGGGCACCAAGGCTCGAGACGTACACCTTCGAGCCATCGGGCAATGCGCTGAAGCCGTGCGGCTCAAAGAAGCCTGTCACCCGCTGGATCTCGCGCCCCTCATGCACATTGATGACGGAGACCGTTGAGTCTTCCATGTTGCCGACGAACGTCAACTGGCCGTCCGGCGTCGCATCGAAATGTTCCGGTGCCTTTCCCGTCTTGACCGTATGCTCGACCTTGCCCGTCACCAAGTCCACCACCAAGAAGCGATCACGCCCGGTAGCCGAGATGAGGATCTTCTTTCCGTCATGGCTGGGCATCGCCATGTGCGCATTGGTGTAAGTGCCGAGGGCGATTTGCTTGATGATCTTGTCCGTGGCCGGGTCGATGATGGTGACATCACTTGAATCCCGATTGACTACGATCACCAGCGTTTTGGGATCATAGTCCGCCAAACTCTTCGGATCTGCGTCCAGAACCACACTCCACATCAGCCCACTCACCAGCGCCAGCAGGGCCGCCATGATGAGAACCGTGCGCCTCATGATGCGTCTCCTTTCTCCTCGTTCCCTTGGGTCAACTTCCTGTTGCCACGTCACGGTGTTGCCCTTAGAACCCCACGACCGCCCGCAACCCTGGAATGACGACATTATTGTTAAACTGACCAGTCACCTGGTTCGGGCCAGAAATGAGCCACTGAACGTTGCCAATTAACGACAACCGGTCCGTGAGGAACAAATTGTAGTAGAACTCGGCCAGCTGCTCTGAACCTATGGGTTCCCATTGGTAGGTATAGCCAGCGCCCACCCGATCTCGTGGTCGGCTCAAC
>JBKPCR010000322.1:0-4120 GCA_046727435.1 bacterium
GGATTTTCAAGACGCCGGTCAATGGCCGCGTGCAGGTAAGAACTCTCAATCTGGCGGGCGACCGACAGGCCGATCTCTCCGTGCACGGTGGGCCGGACAAAGCGATCTATGTGTATCCCTCCGAGCATTACGACTACTGGCGGGGTGAATTCACAGACATGGAGTTGCCCTGGGGGATGTTCGGCGAAAACTTCACCACTACAGGGTTGCTGGAAGGGGTGGTCAACGTCGGCGACACGTTTCGCATCGGGTCAGCGGTTGCCTTGGTGACGCAGCCCCGTGTGCCGTGCTACAAGCTGGCAGCCAAATTTGGGCGAGAGGATATCGTCAAGCGGTTTCTGGCCAGTGGGCGCTCCGGCTTTTATCTGAAAGTCATGCAAGAGGGGGAGGTGGGAGCCGGGGACGCGATCGAGCTGATGAGTCGAGACGGTCATGGGGTGACGGTGGAGGACGTCGCCAACTTGTACCGGGATGGCCCCGACCAAGTCAGTCTGTTACAGCGCGTGGTGCAGGTCGAGGCGTTGCCCGAAAACTGGCGCGATCACTTTCAGCAGCAGATGGACCAACTCCAACGTTAGCCAGCAATGCCAAAGCGGCGCAGCAGCGCGAGCGTTTCATCGAGTGGCAGCCCCACCGCATTCGTATACGAGCCCTCGACCCGCTCAACCAGCGCCCCACCGAGCCCCTGGACCGCATAGGCCCCCGCCTTGTCCACAGGCTCGCCGGTGGTGATGTACCACTCAATGGTGGTGGCCGTGAAGTGACGCATCAGGACACGGCTGGCCACCATTGCCTGGGCAGATCGATCGCCAACACGCCCCGCCATCTTGCCCGCGACCACCGCCACCCCTGTCAAAATTTCGTGCTCCCTGCCGCACAGGCGATGTAGCATCTGGCGGGCGTCATCGAGACTCTGTGGCTTGGCTAATATCAGACCATCGATGGTGACGGTGGTATCGGCACCCAACACAACCGCATCAGTGTGATGCTGGGCCACCGACTCCGCTTTCGCCAGGGCCAGGCGCTGCACGTACGTCGCTGCCTGCTCATCGCGGAGCGGATGTTCATCGATCATAGAGGGGATAATCTCGAAGGAAATGCCACAGGCGGCGAGCAAGTCGCGCCGGCGTGGCGATGCCGAGGCAAGAATGAGTCTCATGGTCTTAGATAATCAATGATACCGTGTATCCTCGAACCGCGAGAAATCCACTGGTTCATCAGGTCGAATGCCCGCCTCCCGAGGCAGGTATGAGATGTTCGCCAGGAGTCAAATAAGGCTGGATGGCTTGACGGGCCAGCGAGACAAGGGCACGCTCGCTGTATGGCACGATCGCGGTGTGCAACCATCTCGAGGCCATAGCGTTTATGGAAGCTCTTAGACCTCCCGTTTGATGATGAAGTCAGCCAGCCCCATCAGAAGGTTATAGGCTGGCCCATCGGCGAACCCCTGCAGCTCCAGCTCTGCTTGCTCCACGTACCGTTCGGCTTCGCGCAGGGCATACTCGATGCCATTGTACCTCTGAATCAGGGCGACGATGTCCTGGAAGGCCTCTGGCGATCGATCATCGCCGCGGACGAAGCGATCAATGATCGCCGATTCATCAGGCGAGGTATGCTGCAGTGTGATGATCACGGGAAGGGTAACTTTGCCCTCCCGCAGATCACTCCCCACCGGTTTGCCGAGGCGCTGCTCCTTGCCGGTGAAGTCCAGGGCATCATCAACGAGCTGAAACGCGCTCCCGAAGGTGATGCCGAAGCGGCGCAAGCCTTCGCTGCGCTCCGCCGGGAGACCACCGAGCACGCCGCCGATATAACAACAGGCACCAAACAGGGCCGCAGTCTTCTGGCGTATAATTTGTCGGTACTCGGTCCCCGTCAAACTGGTGTCCCCAATTCTCAGGGTCTCCATCACCTGCCCTTCGGTCATCGTCATGGTGACACGGGTGATTTCCTTGAGAATCTGTGGGTCGCCGTCATCGACGACGAGCGCCATCGCCTTGGCATAGAGAAAATCACCGACCAAAATGGAGAGGGCACTACCCCAGCGGGAGTTCACCGTGGGGTGGCCGCGACGCAGGTGGGAATGATCGATGACATCGTCGTGCAGGAGCGTGGCTGTGTGCATAAACTCGATCATCGCCGACAGTGGAAAGATGCGTTCACCGGAATACCCGGCTAGCTTGGCGGTGAGGAGTAAAAGGATAGGACGAATGCGCTTACCGCCGCTGAGCAGAAGATAGCGGCCTATCTCGCCGATGCGGTCGACCTCGGAGCTCAGTTGTTGGCGGATTTCCAGCTCGACGCGAGCTAGATCCTCCTCCGCGAATCGGAGGATTTTCTGCAGGATCACGAGGCCTCCTGCGACTTGAGATGATGTCGGATTGCACGGGATTCCCCTTCCAACAGAACCGGGCCCGGATGGGGAAGCCAACCTCTACACGGCGGGACTCTCGTGATACTGCCCCGTTCCCGTCACGGCACCCGTTTCCAGCATCACAGCGGGCGTACCTAACTCTCTGTAGGAAGAGCGACGCGGCCAATGGCTGTAACCCGAACGAGCGGCGCCATCGTAAGGTATTCGTCAATCATTGTCAAGGTTTTTACACTTCTGGGGAGGGCCGTCATTATTTTGCCGTCGCATCTCTGCGCCGATTTCCTTGTCCTCGGGAGCATGAGCGCCAGGTGAGGCGCCCAGATGGCTTTCCCTCTCCCTCGAGGAGCGGGTTGAGATGAGGGCAGTCAGGCATCTCGATGCACCGCGGTTTCCCTCACCCCACCCCCCTCCCAGTGGGAGAGGGGGAAAAAGCGATCGCTGCCTGACACGCCTGTTAGGCGTTGCGGGCTAGCGCCGCCGCCTCGCGGTACTTGCGCAGATTCCCACCTTTCATGACCTTGCCCGGCAGTGGGTGTCCGACGATCCCTTCTGCCATTTTGGCGCAGTCGATCAGTTGGTCCAGATCGATGCCGGTCTCGATGCCCATCTCCTGACACATAAATACGATGTCCTCGGAGCACACGTTTCCTGACGCCCCAGCATGGCCGGCAAATGGACAGCCACCCAGCCCACCGACGCAGGCATCGAAGCTGTCGATGCCCATCTGCAGGCCAGCATAGACGTTTGCCAAGCCGGTACCGCGGGTATCGTGCAGATGCAGGGAGAAGTGCACCTCGGGCCAGCGTGATTGCATCGCTCCGACGACGCGTTTGATCTGCTCAGGGTTCGCCCAGCCCATGGTGTCGGCCAGGCTCACCTCTTGGAGCTGGAAGTCATAGGCCTTGGACAGATCCTCAAAGACCTGGATCAGGTTCGCGACGCGATCCAACGGCACATCTCCCTCGAAGTTGCAGCCGAAGGCGGCCATGATGCCACCTCCTTCGATCGGGACATCATTGTCTTTAAAGATCTTGATCCAATTGGGAAGCATGTTGATGTTTTCTTGAATCGTCTTGTTGATATTGCGCTTGCAAAACGCCTCGCTGGCGGTGAGGCTCAGACGCCCCTCGACGTGAAACTTTTTAGTCGCCAGGGCCCGCAGCAGGCCCTTCTCGTTCAGATAGAGCGCGGTATAGCGTACGCCCGGCTTGGGGGTGAAGCGCGCCGCGATATCCTCGGCATCCGCCATTTGGGGCACGAGGTCTGGGCGAACGAACGAGGTCACCTGCATCTCTTTGAGGCCCGTCGCCGATAGCGCCTCGATGAACTTGAGCTTTGTGTCCGTCGGAATGAATGTCTTCTCGATCTGTAGGCCATCGCGGGGGCCTTCTTCGTGCACTTCGACGAATGTCGGTAGGTCAGGCATGTTAGACTCCTTTACATTTGGCTACGCCTGCGTCAGTCTACTAAATAGGCATCCAGGACCAAGGGATTGAGAAGAACCATCCAAAGAAGCAAATCATCGATCCACACAGATGAACACAGATTATCCGTGTGGGTCTGTGTCCATCTGTGGTTCCCCTCGATCCTCAGCACTCAACAGTCACTTCTGCGGTGCGACAAATGGATAGGGCACCGGCCGTCCCCCGCGCAACGGCAGGACGGCGACGGCGGTGCCTGGCGTCGTTTCCTGGTCGTTCTGGTTCCGCATACCGATGTCACACTCGACAAATCCGAGTCCATCAC
>JBKPCR010000323.1:0-9802 GCA_046727435.1 bacterium
CAGGCCCGTTATTTCAGCGTCGGGAGAGTCGATCGGGATCAGGTCAGGTCCTACACTAAGCGCAAAGGGATGGAACTTACGGAAGTCGAGAAGTGGTTGGCACCCAATCTTGGCTATGCCCCGGAGGCTTAAGCCGCGACCAGCTGACAGTCTTACAGGCGTTTCTGTAGGAACCAGTGCCGCACTGTGCCGAGCTCACTGGATATGTCCCCGAAGCCAAACCTTTGGTAGAGTCGCTGCGCGCGGTGGTTATCTTCTCGAACCTCCAGCGTCAGCTTGCAACACCCCAGCTCACGCCCTTTGGCCTCGACCCCTTCCAACAGTAAGCGACCGATTCCCAGCCCCCGATAGTCAGGGATGATAGCGAGATCATGAATATTGATCAGCGGGCGTGCCGCGAAGGTCGAGAAACCTACAAAGCAGACGGCGACGCCGACCGGTGTCGCACCATCGAACGCAAGAAAAACCAAGGATGTCGGATGCTGCCGAAGCCCTGAGATCAGCCGATCGCTCACCGCCTCGGGGAGGTCTCGTCCATCGCCCATGGGATCGCGGGCATAGGCATTGATGAGCTGTAAGATGGCCGTCTGGTGTTGGCAATCGTTCAGGTCCGCTTCGATGACCGTGACCTCATACATGTCGGAACACCCTCATGGCGATCGTCTGTGCCCGTCTCTGGCAGCGTACTCGCTCATTCGGCATCTCGTCCGTCCATGGCCATGGATTCAGGGCTCGGGGGTGGTACCTCAAACACCGGGCGTTTCCGGAAGCGAAAGTCGCCCGACAGGCCCTTCTGCACGAGTTTATCGCGATCGTAGAGGTCATGACCGAAATTGACCTGTCCGTCAGGCCCAACCCAGGCGGTCCAGTAGAGCAGCAACACAGGGACGGGTTCATGCAGAGAGACTGTGCGGGTTTTCCCCGACTCGATGACCTTGCGGATCGACTTCCGGTTCCATTGCACCTCATCGTCCAGCAGCAAGCGGGCGAGCTCCAGAGCGTTTTCGACCCGAATGCAGCCGGAGCTGAAGGCACGCTCAGTGCGGTCGAACAGTTTCTGCTTGGGCGTATCATGCAGAAAGACGGCATGGTCATTGGGGAAAATGAATTTGACCCGCCCGAGGGCATTCCGCGGCCCGGGATCCTGCCGTAACAAATAAGGAGAATAGCTGGCGGAGTAACGCGACCAATCGATCTGCCAGGGCTCGACAGCTCTCCCGGCACGATCGATGACCTTTAGCCCTTTGCGCTGGACATAGCTAGGGTCCTGTTTCAGGAATGGCAGATAGTCCTGAGCCAGAATCGTCGGAGGCACTGTCCAGGTAGGATTGAACACCAGGTAGGTCATCTCGGCCTTGAAGCTCGGTGTCTGGCGAAGGGGTCGTCCTACCTGTGCGCGCCCTTGCCATACCATCTGACCCTCCTTGACATAGTAGGAATGATACCCGGCTACGTTCACCACAATGAATGTGCTCTCGAGATTGTGGAGCATCCACCGTCCCCGTTCCAGGTTCACGCGTAATTGCTGGATACGCTCTTCGATTGGCACGTTGAGGGCCGCCAGAGTTTCGCGGCCAAGGGCGCCATCGGCGGCGAGTCCATGGCGCCGCTGAAAGGTTTTAACGGCCTCGACTAGGGCGCCGTCAAAGGCCTGTGAGTGGTCGACGGACCGTGGCGCGAGGTCGCCGGTGAGGCTAAGTCGTCGACGCAGCGTCGGTATACGCTCGTCATGCATCCCCGGCTTCAGGGACGGCCCCGACGAAATCTGTGGCCACCCCCCTGCAGCCTTAATGGCGCGATACATTGCCAGTGCCGCCTTCAGTTCGGTGTAAAACGCGTGTTTGGGTTTCTCATGGTCAATGGCCTGATAGAGCGATTCGGAGTCGAGTGCCTGTTGGATGGTGACAGCATGATCCAAGCCAATGATTTCTCTGGACATATTCCAGCTCGGGTCTAACCGCTCGGGGTCGACCTTGCCAAACATGAGATGATAACTCAGACGAACCAGGGCATCGGTGAGCAGAATGTCGAAGTCGGCCAGCATGGCTGGCGTGGGCGTCGGACTCGCCTCTAACCCTCGCCGGAGCCGCTCAAGTGCAGCGAGATGATAATCTCGTGGGTCGAGACCATCCGCCTCACTCTCTCTGATAGCACGAAACAAGTCCTCGATCGAGGTGTGCTTCACCCAGGCGAGTTGGAACTCCCGTCGCTCGTAGAAGTCCGGCACCACGATGCTCGAGGTGACAGACGCGTCATCGATCTTCAAGCTCTTGAAAAGTCTAAGCTGCTCGACCTTCTCTCGGATGATCTCCTGGCTGTGATCGATCTCTGCCGCGGCAATGCTCAAGCCAAGTGCCAGGAGAGCTACGACGCCGCCGAGGAGGTAAAGAGGACGACCCAGGCGGAATCCATGATCTCCCTGGTTGCGTGGTTGGTGGACCAACATGCTGACCTCTATGGTTGCTTATCTGCATGTCATAGCTAGCAATGTTCAACGAGACTCTATTCTATCATTATATCATAACACGTCCGGCTTTATTGCGGCATGACCAATGGCGAGGTCTTCCCCCACACGCCCTGGAACACAAAGCTCTCGATCGGCCTGCGGACCCGTGGGGCCAATTCACGTTGTTGGAGATCCTCGGGCAAGATGGTTGGATCCCCGAGGTGACCGAGCACGATCCCCGCTACTGGTTCAAAACCATCAGGAACGCCATAGAGCTCACGTACCCGGTCTGGATAGAATCCGGCCATCTGATGCACATACAGTCCGAGGGCCGTCGCTTGGGTGATCAGATTGGCGACCGCCAGACCGACGTCATGGAAGGCATGGCGATTGGGTTGGCCGTTGGCATCGAACGTGAGCTTGGCGACCGAAACCATGAGGACCGGCGCACGCGAGGCCCACTGCTGATTGTTCTCGCGGAGGCAACTCAGGAGGCGCGCATGCTCGGCTGCATGCTCCTTGGTAGCGACAATGAAGTACCAGGGCTGTTGATTGGCCGTGGAAGCTGACCACCGGGCGGCCTCCCAGAGGCTCAGCAGTTTTTCGGGTTCCACTAGGCGATCAGCGAAGGCGCGCGGACTCCAGCGTCGTTTCAACAACTCCTCGATTGGATAAGTCGTCTCAGCCGGTTTCTCCATCGCGAGCACTCCTTGTGATGTTGTTGCCCATGGAGAGCGATGCATACCCTTGAGCTCCGGTCTTCGGTAATCTCCACTCCACACGCGAGAAGTAGACGCTCAATATCGGCTTCAGGAATGTTAGGTCCTGCCGAGCAGCTTCAATGCCCGGACCACCACATGAGGGGCGTTGAATCCAAGTTTGTCCATCACCACCGGCCCTGGCGCGGAAGCCCCGAAACGCGTCAGGCCGATGATGTCTCCCTCCGGCCCGACATAGTCACGCCATCCCTGCGGCACTCCTGCCTCAATGGCCAGGCGTTTGCGTACCGTCGGTGGCAGTACCGTCTCCTGATAGGCCTGTGGCTGCTGCTCAAAGAGCTCCCAGCTCGGCATGCTCACCAAACGCGCCCTGATGCCTTGCTGGGCCAACTGCTCACGGGCTTCAGCAGCCAGGGCCACCTCCGACCCGCTGGCGATGAGGATGATGTCGGGCATCGCCCCCTCGGTATCGAGCAAGATGTATGCTCCCCGCGCCAGGCCATCAGCGGCGCCCATCTGGGCGCGATCGAAGATCGGCAGATTCTGTCGGGTGAGGACCAAGGCGACCGGGCCATGCCGCTGGGTGAGGGCCACACGCCAGCCCACCATGGTCTCGTTGGCATCCGCCGGACGGATGACTGTGAGGTGAGGTATGGCACGCAGGGCTGCCAGATGCTCGATAGGTTGATGCGTCGGGCCATCTTCTCCAAGACCGAGGCTGTCATGGGTGAAGACGTAGATCACCGGCAGCTGCGATAACGCCGCCAGACGAATGGCCGGCCGCATATAGTCGGAGAAGATCAAGAACGTCGCGCCATAGGGAATCACACCCCCATGCACGGCTAGGCCATTCAGGGTGGCGCCCATGCCGTGTTCGCGCACGCCGAAGTAGATGTTCCGACCACCACGATTCCGTGGGCTGAATTCGCCCGCCCCACGCAAGAGTGTATTGTTCGAGGTCGCCAGGTCGGCCGAGCCACCGATCAGGTTGGGGATCGTGGGTGCGAGCGCATTGAGCACACGCCCTGACGCGACGCGAGTCGCCATCGTCCCATCCTCAGCTTTGAAGGTCGGCAAACTCGCTTCCCATCCTGGCGGCAACTCACGTCGCAATGTCCGCTGCCATTCGGCCGCCAGATCGGGATGGGTTGCGGCGTATGATGCAAACCGCGATTGCCACTCCGCTTCCCAGTTTTGACCTCGCTCAACAGCCATGCGGAAATGGGTCAATGCCTCCTCGGGTAGGTAAAACGGGGGCTCCTGAGGCCAGCCGAAAAACTCCTTGGTGCGCTTCACCTCCTCAGCGCCGAGGGGCGCGCCATGGGCCTCCGCCGTGTCCTGCTTGCCAGGGCTGCCGTAGGCAATATGGGTGTGCACGATGATTAGCGATGGCTTCGTGCGCTGAGCCTGGGCCGCTTTGAGGGCGGCGTCAATCGCCGCCACATCGTTGCCGTCGGCGATCTCCTGCACATGCCAGCCGTAGGCGTCGAAGCGCTTGTCCACCTGTTCGGTGAAGGTGAGATCGGTGGAGCCGTCGATAGAGATGTCGTTGTCATCATAGAGATAGATCAGCTTGCCAAGCTGCAAATGTCCGGCAAGCGACGCCGCCTCCGAGGCCACGCCTTCCATTAGGTCGCCATCGCTGACAATAGCGTAGGTATAATGATCGACGATGGTATGGGCTGGTCGATTGAAGCGCTCGGCCAGGAAGGCTTCAGCGATGGCCATGCCCACGCCATTAGCAAATCCCTGCCCTAAGGGCCCTGTGGTCGTCTCTACACCTGGCGTCATGCCATATTCGGGATGCCCCGGCGTGCGACTGCCCCACTGCCGGAATTGTTTCAGCTCATCCAACGGCAGGTCGTATCCCGTGAGATGCAGTAGACTGTATAGCAGCATGGAACCATGCCCAGCCGATAACACGAAGCGGTCCCGATCCGGCCACTGTGGGGTAGCCGGATTATGCTTCAAGAACCGTGTCCACAGCACATAGGCCAATACCGCCGTGCCCATCGGCATGCCGGGATGGCCGGATTTGGCCCTTTCCACCGCGTCCACTGCCAGCATGCGGATGGTATTGATGCACAACTGATCGAGCGTCCTCTGATCCACTGCAACCTGCCCTCCTTTGCATCGGTCTGAGGTGAATTAAGCCCGGGCGGCGAGGCAGCCACATTGAGGCTTGGCGTGTTCGTGGCCCCCGCCTGCCGCGAACACATGGCTGCCAATATACGCACCTTTCTGGGCAGAGGCAAATGCAGGCCGCCATTTCAAAGGCGTACTCTTCCTATCCATGCGATGGTCGAAGACTCGCGCTCCTATACAAACGGCGTTAGGAGGTTGCGAAGGGCACGGGAGACCCCGTATAATGGCGAAGCTATGATCCAGATCGAGTCGATTTCAAAAGCATTTGGTCCCCAAGTGGTGTTCGCCCAGGCCACGGCGTACCTCCAGGCCAAGACGCGTGTCGGCCTGGTGGGTCCTAACGGCTCGGGCAAGACCACACTATTGCGTCTGATCAATGCTGAGGAAACTCCTGACAGCGGCACCATTCGCATGCCCGGCGGGCTGCGAGTGGGTTATTTGCCGCAGGAGTTGGAGCAGGACCCGAACCTGAGCGTCCTGGAGGCGGTGCACCGCGGCCGCTATCCAGAACACGAAGCTAAACGCATACTGGCGGGGCTCGGTTTCACGGAAGGCGACTACGACTGTGCTCTCCTGAGCTTGTCCGGGGGCTACCGCATGCGCGTAGCGCTGGCGCATCTGTTGCTGACGGCGCCGGACGTGTTGATGCTCGACGAGCCGACCAATCACCTCGATGCCGGGACCCAGGCCTGGTTTGAGCAGTTTTTGTTGCGATCACGCCAGACGGTGTTGGCGGTCAGCCACGATACCGCCTTCCTGAACCGTATCGTGACACATATCTGGGAAATTCACCGCCAGACCATCCGTACGTATACCGGCAACTACGATCGCTACCTCGCCACTCGGCGGGCACGTGAAGAGCAGCTGGAGGCCGCAGCCCAAGCTCAGGAACGGGAGATGGCCCGCGTGCAACGCTTTGTCGATCGCTTCCGCGCCAAAGCGACCAAGGCGCGTCAGGTGCAATCCCGCTTGAAGCAGCTCGAGCGTGTCCAGCAGATCGAGCGGGAGCGTGACCCTAAACGCATTCGGTTCCATTTCCCAAAGCCGGCGCCGAGCGGACGTCTGGTCTTCGACCTCCAAGAGGTGGGCAAGAGCTACGGGGCCACGACCGTGTACCGTACCCTTGAGTTCCGTGTCGAACGCGGCCAGCGCGTGGCGTTGCTCGGCGAAAACGGCGCCGGCAAGAGCACTCTGCTGAAAATCCTGGCCGGCGTGCTTCCGATCGATCACGGTGAGCGCCAGGTCGGGTATGGGGTGAGCCTGCATTATTTTGCCCAGCATCAGGCCGACGTCCTGACCCCGGCCCACACGGTGCTCGATTCCTTGCAGGAGGTGGCACCCCACGCCGACCTGCCGTGGCTGCGCGCCGTGGCGGGTACCTTTCTCTTCCACGGCGACGACCAGTTCAAGCCAATCGGTGTTCTGAGTGGCGGCGAGCGCAGTCGCGTGGCCCTAGCGCGTATGCTGCTCAATCCAGCCAATACACTCCTCTTGGATGAGCCAACGAATCATCTCGACCCCGCATCAGTTGATGTGCTCACCGATGCGCTACTGGATTTTCCTGGGACCATCGTCTTCATCTCCCATGATCCCATCTTCCTGACACGCATGGCGACGCGCGTGGTGGAGATCGAAGACGGTCGGGCGCTCGACTATCCGGGTGATTACGAGTACTACCTCTGGAAGCAGGAGCTGGAGCTGGTAGAGGACACGGATGAGGACCCCAAGGAGAACCGGCGGAATGGTCAGCCGCCGGCACGTGTAAAGATCAGCAAACCAATTCCTCAGGAATCTGCCCGGCGCGAGCTGGTGAAGGCGTTGAGCCGGGCGGAACGTCGAGTGGTGGAGCTTGAAGCCGCCGTTGCAGGAATGGAAGCACAGATGCGTACACGTGATGCGGAACTGGCTAGCGCCGAGCTCTATCAGGATCATGAGCGCTGGCACGCGCTCCACCTCGAACGCCAGCAATGGGACAAGGCGCTCGAGCGCCTGATGGAAGAATGGGCGCGACAGTCTGAGACCGTAGCCGACAGCTATCGGCAACTCGAATCGTTTGATCAGGCCAATCCCAAAGCGAGCCGCCTGTTCCGGTCCTGACGCTCAATCGTCCTCCCCCCCTCTTCATCTATCATCAGGAAGGAGCGGACCGATGGTCAATTTTGCTCTGACTGAGGAACAGGAGGAGCTACGGCGCGTGGCGCGGGAGTTCGCCCAGAACGAGATCGCGCCCGTGGCGATGCACTACGATAAGACCGGCGAGTTCCCCTGGGCCATCTATCGCAAGGCCCACGCCATCGGCCTGATGAATGCCAGTGTGCCCGCTGCCTATGGAGGTGGCGGACTGAGCGCCCTTGAGTGCTGCCTCATCGTCGAGGAACTGGGGGCAGCTTGTGCCGGTATTACCACGTCCATCATGGTCAATGACCTCGCCCTGATGCCGATCCTCGTCGCTGGCTCCGAGGAGCAACAACGCACCTTCCTCACCCCGTTCTGCTCCGGCTTCAACATGGGAGCCTTCTGTCTGACCGAGCCGGGGGCGGGTTCTGACGTGGCTTCGATGTCCACCACGGCCAAGCGCGATGGCGACACTTACATTCTCAACGGCACTAAAACTTTCATCACCAACGGTAGCGTCGCCAGCCTCTACACCGTTTTCGCTACTCGGGACAAAAGCCTGCGCCATCAAGGCATCGCTGGGTTCATTGTGCCAGCCGACACCCCTGGTATTTCGCATGGCAAGAAATTCGATAAGATGGGCCAGCGGGCCTCCGATACCGCCGAGGTCATCTTTGAGGACGTCCGCGTGCCCCGTGCCAAGCTACTGGGTCGAGAGGATGAAGGGTTCAGAATCGCCATGGTGACGCTAGACCGCACCCGACCGATGATCGCCGCCATGTCCGTCGGGCTGGCTCGCGCCGCCATGGACGCGGCTGTTCAATATGCCAAGGAGCGCATCACGTTTGGGACGCCGATCGGCCATCACCAGGCGATCCAACTGCTCCTGGCCGACATGGCGAAGGACATCGAAGCCGCGCGTCTGCTGACCTGGCAGTGCGCCTGGCTCATCGACCAGGGGCATCGAGCGACGAAGGAGTCGTCCTTAGCGAAATGTTTTGCCACCGATATCGCCATGCGTGTGACCACTGATGCGGTGCAGGTCTTCGGGGGTTACGGCTATATGAAGGACCTGCCCCTCGAAAAATATATGCGTGACGCCAAGCTCATGCAGATCTACGAGGGCACCAATCAAATCCAACGTCTGGTCATCGCCCGCCACCTGTTGGGGCTTGCCTAACCCTTTCCTTTGGTTAGTGTTCCCCCTTCCCTAGTCGGAGGTGTTTGACGCATGCAGAACCTTGTTGCAGTGAGGCATGACAAGTTTTCGACCACCGCTCGCTGAGGAGGTTGAGGTGGCACGACGCAGCCCGCGCCGTCGACGCGTCAGAGCCCAGAACCCGCGCCACCGCTGGTGGAATCGGGTTGTGTGGCGCATCCCACTGCTGCTCATTCCGGCGGTGCTCTGCGCCTTGGTGGGAGCAGCGTATGTGTATGTGCAGTTCTCTCAGATGATCATCCTGGGCTTTGAGGGGAAGCGTTGGAGTCTGTCCTCAAAGGTGTATGCCGAGCCGGAGTCATTATACCCTGGGCTTCCGCTTCGCCTCGAGGACCTGCAAGCGAGCTTGGAACGTCTAGGCTATCGGCCGGTGCAGGCGCTGACGCATCAGGGGCAGTATCGCGTGCATGCCGCCCAAGTCGATATCGCCTTGCGCGAGTTTCGTTATCCCTACCGCCGCGAGCCTGCCCGCACCATCCGCGTCAGCTTTCGGCGCAACAACGTGCGGGAGATCCGTGATCTGCGAGGCGACCAGGCGATCAGCGTCGTCGACCTAGAGCCGCAACTGGTCAGTGAGTTTTTTACGCCAGAGCGCGAAAAACGACAGCTCGTCAAGATCGGCGGCATTCCACCGTACCTCATCCAGGCGGTCATCGCCATTGAAGATCGCCGCTTTTACGCCCATCGAGGCGTCGATTGGCTCGGTATCCTGCGAGCGCTCTATCGCAATGTGCGGGCTGGAGGCGTAACTGAAGGGGGCAGTACGCTGACGCAGCAACTCGTCAAAAATTTCTTTCTGACCCCGAAGCGCTCGATCTGGCGCAAGAGCGCTGAAATGATTATGGCAGTGATGGTGGAGGCGCGCTATTCGAAAGCGGCCATCCTTGAGCTCTATCTCAATGAGATCTATCTCGGTCAGCGTGGCTCGATCAGCATCAACGGTGTTGGGGAAGCGGCGCGTTTGTACTTTCGCAAAGACGTGCAAGAGCTGACGATCGCGGAGGCAGCGCTCATGGCCGGCCTGATCCGCGCACCACATCTCTACTCCCCCTATAAGCATCCGGAGCGCGCGGTAGAGCGACGCAATCGCGTACTCACCGCCATGCTTGATGCAGAGTATCTGTCGGCTGAGGCATGCCAGCGCGCGATGCGCACGCC
>JBKPCR010000324.1:0-6172 GCA_046727435.1 bacterium
CTGCCGCTCCGCAAAGCGCCACTCAACCGCGAGGTGCTGCCCCTCGACGTAGCCCAGCGTCCGGAGCTCGTGCAGGAAGGCCTGCTGCTGGGGGTACAGTCCCGTAGCAGGGGGGAAGCCCGAGACGAGGATCCCGATCCGTCGCATGGTCGCTACCGGTTGCGCCTTGGGGTGGAGTGGCACCGCGAGGATGGCAAGGGCGAGGGTGACAATGAGCCCGATGGTGCGACGCATCATCGTGGTGTCCTCCAGCAGGCACGGCAAGATCACCAACCGGGAAGGGTTTCGGCGTGAGTGTAGTGGGGTTGGGCAGGATGATCAAGGAGAAACGGTTATGGGGAAATCGCTATGCCGCGCTTGCCGGTCATTCTCACTCAATGTGGGCTCAGCCGGATGTTCTCGGGCTGTTCTCAGGAAGCGTGGGTTCATTCTTAAATAATCTGGGTTTGAGCGCGATGATATTCTCACTGACTGTGGGCTGAAAACTGCGATGGTTTCGGGCAGGACGATCTATATTCTCGGGCCGCTACACATAGCGCGCCTGGACGAGGGCTTCGATGCCCACGTTGATGATATCTGCGAGGATATCTTTGCTCCGCGCCGCCTCGAGCACCGCACCGACCAGGACGCGACGGCCACCGTCGCTGAAGGCGGTGATCCGGAGGTGCGTGCGAATGAGCGGGAGATGCCGCCAGCGATAGCCGCTGACTTCATACTGCTGGAGGCTGCTCTCGACGTGCGGGGTCCCCATCACTCCGGCGATATAATCAATGAGGCGCGGAGGTAAGGCATCAAAGGCCGGGAAGTACCCCAAGCGTTGAAAGGTCTTGAGCAGGATGGCCAGCCCCAGAGCGGTCACCGCCGATTTCGTGGCGTCGCGGATAAACGCCAGATCATCAGCGGTCGGGGTGTAGAGCTCCCGCAGTTCTTTATCGGTCAGATTGGAATGGATCCGTGGATAGGCTGTCTCGTGAATCGCCGTCATTGTCGTGCCAGGAAGGCAGAGCGTGCCAAAAGTGTACTTTGTGCACGGCGTCTTTTCGGGGACTTACCGGCGCGTGAGAACCCGCCTATCCCATGCCAGAACTCGTGCGAGAAACAACATGCGCATAGTTGACAGCGGCAACAAGTTCTCGCACGATACCGGAGACACGACATCTCTGCAACGAGGACCGTGATGATGGCCACCGAAGCCCGCGTCTGCAAAATCGGCTATGCCCGTGTGAGTACACCTGGCCAGAAACTGGATGCCCAGCTCGATGCGCTCACCCAGGCCGGGTGCATGAAGACGTTTATGGACCAGGTCAGTGGGATCAAAGCCGACCGCCCGGGCTGGGAACAGTTGATGGCTTATGTGCGACCTGGCGACACGGTGGTCATCACCGAACTGAGTCGGATGACCCGGTCGCTCATGCACTTGTTGGAGATTGTGCGGGACTTCGAACAGCGCGAGATCGAGCTGATTTCATTGAGAGAACACATCGATACCTCCACGGCCACGGGGCGCTGTTTCCTCGCCATCACGGGCGCAATGGCACAGATGAGGGTGTATGAGGAGCGGAGGGACTTCAGATGGCCGATGTATTCATTAGCCATATCCATGAACAAGCCTTGATTGCAACAGCCGTTCAACGCTACCTCCAAGACACCCTCACAGGTAAGGTAGTCATTCCGACGTGTTTTGGGGATCAAAACAAGGACCAACTACCGGGGCCTTACGGCGATCTGCAAGGGGTTTATCTTCCGGATGACGCAGAGTATTTCGTGAGGTCCGTCGCAAGGCACTTGGGAGCGCCAACGATAGCATCGGAGATCCTATCTGTAGTGCCCGATCAGGAAGTGCTCCGTCTTCACAGGGCGTTCGAACAATTCAATGCCCGTCGTGCACAGTAAGTTATGGAGGCGACACCTTGACGCGAACCCCGAGCACCTTAGCCCTGCTCGGGCTCATACTCGCCCTGGTGAGCCCCGCCCTGGCTGGCTCTGGGGTACGCTGTCAGACCCACCACGAGCCGACGTTGAACCGGCTCATGACTCTGTGCGACAACGCCTCGAAAGCCGTTTCGACCGGGAGCTCGACGTTGCGGCAGTGGCAGACCCCCATCACGCCGCCACTGGGGAAGACTTGCACCAGCCCGTGGGACTCCCAAACCTACCAGGTGGTGCTCAATTGCCGATGACCGGCGGTTTGAGTGAGGGCCAGAGAATGACCGATGACGAACGGTTCAAGAGGTGGGGTGAGCATATTCTGAAGATCACGAGGAGATCATGGAGGCCCTCGTGAGTCGCCGCATCCACAATGAAGTGGGGGCAATCTTGCGCGCTAATCTACGGCTTCGGCGCGAGAATAATTCTTTCTACATGTGGATGGCCAAAATTTTTGAGGATTCCATTTTGATGGCGGTTCGGCGACAAGTTGACCCGCATACACGGTCTATCTCGCTCGCACGCCTGCTCAAAGAAATTAGCGATTGCCCTCATATACTCTCACGCGAGCGATTCGTTGCGCAAGTCGTCACCCACTATTCGTCGAAGTCCGAAGGGGCAGCACACAGTGAGTTTGATCGCCTCGTCGCACCCGGCGCAGATCACATTAACTCAGATACGGTGCAGGCCGAATTGGCCGACCTCCTTGAGCGGACGAAGGGTATCAAGGAGTACACCAACAAGCGTGTTGCCCATGTCGATGCGAAGGGGCCGAAGGACTCCCCGATAGTCCTGGAAATCCACGATGTTCTAAACCACCTCCACGTATTGCGGGCCAAGTACATGGACCTGCTGCGGTGGGAAAGATATGCAGAGCCACCATTAGCAGAACCTCAATTACAGGATGAGGAAACGTGGAAGTCAATCTTTCGCGAACCGTGGATCCAGTGATCGAAATCAGTTCTGCTGTATGGTTGTACCACACCGCTGGAGAAGTTTGCGCGTCGTTCCTACAGAGGGACTTCCCTACTTTCCGCCATGCAAACCTTCGCTTCAGTATCGCGATCTCAGAAGCAAAGAATCCGCAGGCACTTCGACAATAATCAGGCCTCTACCGAGTCTTTTGATGCGACGGTCCGCTCTCCAACAGAGTTTTCCTCAGTACAGACTTTAAGATTGGACGCAATTGTATCTTGCCTTAGCACCCTACTTGAAGCTTTTTATCAAATCGCACTGCATGAGGGATTACCGATCGACACACGCAAAATCACAGGCCATTGTTTCAACCGAAGCCAATTTGCCGAAATCTTCACTCAAGAAAATTACGTCCGAGTCTGCCCGCCTTGCGACGGGGATATGAACGGCCCGGAAGTGGATCACTGGCTGCCAAAGAGTAAGTATTCAGCGTTATCGTGCCATCCTAAAAATATCATGCCGGTTTGTCACCGCTGTAACTCGCGGGAATGCAAAGGCGAGAAATCTCCGATCACCCTGGCAAACCTCCATCCTTTCGACGATTGGTTTCATCCCTACGAAAGAACTGCCCACGCCCATTTCTCGGTCAAGGTGACTGGCGCTCAGGTGTCTCTGGTCAATACAGATCCAGACCAGCAGACACGTCTGAATAACCTTGATAGTCTCTTGAATCTCACGGGCCAGATGGTCAGTGGAATATAAGCTCCAGGCTAATAATTACTTGAAGCAACTTGCTGACAAAGTGCGCAGGAAAAGCATCAAGACCACCTCTGACGAGGTTTTAGACACAGTTAATGAACGGTTAGCAGAGATTGAGGCTGAGAGTACCAGGATGCCGCACTCGATTATACGCCGAACTGTGCTTGCACAGGTTAACACCTCGGAATCACCAAACTTCCATGCGTGGCTAAAGGAGGCTGAGGAGGCGCTACTGCTCAGATTGTGAAGGTGCGGCTTGAAGATTATTCCATTGAGGCCTCCCATGCCTGCTATGAGGATGAGTGGCGGGCACAGGAAGACAGCAAGTTCCTCATGTTGATCGGGCGTGAACATCATCCCGAAGACGGACTACAGACTGTGACTGGAACTCCTAAGGCACTCAGAAAAAAGAGAGACAGCGAAAGTGTTCTCTCCCATCGTCAATCCGTGGATCAAAAAACTGGCTGTATCCCCTTGTCTGCCACAACATTGACCCAATGTCACTGCCTTTCTGGCGGTTGTAGAATACGCAGGCATACGCATATTGTTCGTTTGTCTCGGGCCGCCATGTTTCACGCTGGTTATATGGCCGACTTCGCACCTATAGATCGTATGCTCTTCGTATATCAAGCCAGAATCGGGGAGATAATCCGTGCGGAGGGCCAGCAGGCGCCGAAGCTCTTCGTTAATGTAACTAGGCATCGGAGATGTGCTGACGAGCACGTGCTTTCGCCAACCTCATAAAATGTCCCAATTGTAGATAGTGGTCTAATTCCGATTGTTCTTCTGGTGAAAGGCCAAGACTTTTCTCTTGGTGCATCAGATCCGCCACACGTTCTTTCACCGCTTCGGATGGCTGGAAGCTTACAACGCCACTCGGAGTCGTTCCAGCCGCTATGAACTCAATGACTTCTTCATACGCTTTCGTGATGCTCATCTTCCGCCTTCCTCCTACACCACCGCACATATAGGTCAGGATACGACAGTTAGGCGTCTGCATGGTCTGCATTAGCTCATAGCTCCGGCGGCTTTCGCCGTGGCCACGTCCAGCCTCGACCTGAAGCCCACGAGATCTCCTTTGCGGAGCTTCAAGAAAAACTTCCCATAGTCATGTAGCGTCAGCATATTGAACTGGTAACGTTTTACGCTTTCATCCTTTTGCAGCCACTCGTCCAACCACTGAAAATGCGCGGTGGCAAACTCGTACTTCTTTACGTTCTCAATGAACGACTGCTGGACGGTTGTCGGAGGGACGCCAGCGATCAACCGGCGTGCCCCATGCGACCGGCGAGGAAGTCCGGCGAAACACGCAACAACTAGCTTGACCCAGGCGACCGTTCTCATGGATCAATCACCTAATCCGCCAGTACCAGCAACGATGGCGGCTGCCACCGAGGAATTACCGCCTTGAGGCAGTAGGCTGACATGGCAATCGGCAGAGGCTGATACGCTGTCCGGAGGTTCATGGCGATCGGGGCACTGAACCAGGCCGGGATATATTTCAGCCCCTCGATCACCGCATAGAGGATCGGCAAGAACACGAAGATGATGGCCGTTATGCCCTGGACGCGGCCCTTATCACGGGCCCTATCCGTGTCACTTGCCGAACAGCCAACGCGGGAACCAGAGGGCGATGTCGGGGAAGATGATGCAGAGCGCCAGGCCGATGAGCTGGAGCACCATGAACTGGCCCATGCCCCGGTAGATATCCCCGAGCTCCCAGTTCGGCGCCACCCCCTTGAGGTAGTACGCCGACATCGCGACCGGCGGCGACAGGAAGGCCGTCTGGAGGTTGACGGCGATGAGCGTGGCGAACCACAGCATGTCGATCTTCATGGCCATGATGATGGGCTGGAGCAGCGGCACGAAGACCAGCACGACCGCCGGCCACTCGAAGGGCCAGCCGAGCAGGAAGATGACGACCATGACGACGGCCAGCATCGCCACCGGCGGGATCTGCCAGGCGAGTAGTGCGTTGGTGGCTACCGTCGCGGTCCCTAGCCGCGAGAACACGGCGCCGAAGACGTTGGACGCGACAGCGAGGAACAGGACCGTGCTGGACTGGAGCAGGGTGTTGTAGACGGCGTCCTTGAGACGCTGCCAGGTGAACTCGCGGTACACAATGGCTAGGAACGCGGCGCCGACAACGCCCATGGCTGCCGCCTCGGTGGGCGTCGCCCAGCCCCAGATGATGGTGCCGAGGGTGGCAATGATGAGCACGGCGTGTGGTAACATGCCCATCGTCAGCTCGACGACAATGTCCTTGAGGCTGCCCATGCGTTCCTCGGGCGGCAGGGGCGGCCCCAGCCTCGGGTTGATCAGGCTGCGGACCAAGGTATAGGCGATGAAGATGCCGGCCAACAGGAACCCGGGACCGAAACACGAGGCATAGAGCTCGGCGACCGAGACCCCCATGACCGGGCCCATCACGACCAGCATGACGCTGGGGGGGACCAGGATGCCCAGCGTACCCCCCGCCGTGATCGCGCCTGCGGACATGCGGATGTCATAGCCGGCCTTGGTCATGATGGGCACGGCCATAATCCCCATCAGCACCACCGTCGCCCCCACC
>JBKPCR010000325.1:0-6202 GCA_046727435.1 bacterium
CATTCACCACTGGCGCATGGTGCCGGCGGGGTATCTCTCGAAGCCATTTTTCGAGTCCCAACTCCGCCTGGCCCTCGAGCGGGCTGTGGAAACCCGTCGGCGGCGGATTAATCGCCCCGGGAGCCATCGTCCCTCACGAAAGGGGTTGTAAGGCCTTCATGATTCCCAGGCGAGGCCTGAGGTGTTCACTCCTCACGCAGACCCACGTCCCTCTTGCTAGAGTGTTCCCACCCGCGTGCTTCGATCCTCTTGACAACAAGGTGGCTGCGAGACATATTTGGAGATTAGTAGTGGGTGTGAAGCCGTAAGGCTTCCTCGTAGGACGATCCGTGTGGCAGCAGCCCTTTGGAGAGGAGCTCTGCGATGGATACGCCCCCCTGCTCCTAAGCGCGCCGTGTGGGTATGTTTCCAGGCGGCGCGTGTGCTGATACCCCCTCCGGATGTCTATGACCGGCAGGGGGTTTTTTGTGGCGTGCCTCTGTGCCCTTGCTCAGGCATTTCTTCTCTGCTATAATTTTTTCATCGTATTGCAGTCGCCAGCAGTGCAAAACCTTCCCGAGACATCCAAGGACCGCAACGGCGATACCTAGACCGATTGCGGTTTTTCTATGGTCCTTCGAGCAGGCGTGGCGGCATTTTTTCCACTCTCTGCCAGGAGGATCATCCATGGCGCATGGAACAGTGAAGTGGTTTAATGCGGACAAAGGGTTTGGGTTCATCACGCAGGATGAGGGTCCGGATATCTTTGTCCACTACTCGGCGATTGACGCGTCGGGGTTCAAGGCTCTGAATGAAGGTGACCAGGTCGAGTTTGCGGTCACCCAGGGTCCCAAAGGGCCGCAAGCCCAGTCGGTGAAAAAGGTCACCACCACGGCGCGATAATCCCTGTCCCTCCCCGGTTCTTTCGTTGTAATGGGCCGGGGAGGGAGATGCTCTCCTCCACCCCAAAAGACTCCAGGTCTATCACCCGGAGCCGACATCCCCGTGCATGCCTTCACGCGTGATAGGCTTCCCCGCGATCGATCCTCGGGCATCAAAAAAGCGGCCGCTTGTCTGAGCACCCGCATCTCCGCGCCACGTCAGCACCGACGATCTGCCAGCAACGTTTATCGAACTTCCACCCATCGATACCCTAATAGATGGCCTCCATGATCGCTCCCCTGCTGGCCCATCATGCCGGGACGTATGGCGCCATGACGTGGCTGACAGGCCCCCGTATTGGAAGCGCGGATGAAAAACTCGAAGACGCCATCGCCGTATAAGCAGACAACAAGAGCCGCCAGGGAATGGCGGCTTTTCGTTATGGTTGGTGAGAGCCCGCCATACCATGACTGGTTTTACTGGGCGCTTCTGTCGGCAGTGTTCGCCGTGCTCACGGCGATTTTTGTCAAGATCGGTTTGGAAGGCATCGCTTCGGAGCTCGCCACGCTGGTGCGCACGTGTATGATCCTGAGGGTCCTCGCGGGGTTCGTGTCTATCGCGGGGAGATGGAGCAACCCGTTCGCGCTCCGCTCGAAGACCTGGCTCTTGTTGGTATTGCCCAGATTGGCCACAGGTGCCTCGTGGGTCTGTTACTTCCGCGCCTTGAAAGTGGGAGACGCGTCCAAAGCCGCGCCGATGGGCAAGTTGAGTCTCCAGCTGGTGGCCGCTTTACCACCATTGTGCACCACGAGCGTCCCACGATGCGGGAGTGGTTGGGTATCCTCTTGGTTGGCGCCGGTGTGCTTATCCTCGGTTTCAAGCGATGAGCATGCCCACGCGATGGCTGCCACGTCCCATCCCCCCAGGTCATAGAGGAGAGGTGCTCATGACGCGCCTGATCCTGTGCAGTGCGCTAACGAGAATCGTACCGTGCCAGACAAGCGTTTGCGGTCATAGGCAGTATAAGTCCGTCAAGTTGAGGTACGCTTCAACTGCACGTCAGGACGCGGCAAAAAACATGTCAGCGTAGGGCCATATTTGGTTTTTTTGACGGTCTGTCAGCCAATTCATAAGCATCAAGCTGACAGGATGCGCCGCTAGCGTACGATTTTTTCCGTTTCGTGAGGTGACCCCAATTGAAATTTGACGCCCTGGCGGTGATTTTAACCGCCTTACTAAGTCCAGGTATGATACAGTGCGCATGACCAATCCGCTTGACCCCAAGCGGTGTCATGGAGGCGTCTCAAGACTTGTGGACAGAAGAGGAGGTGGATGATGCGGACATTCGTGCTTTCCATCGTCGTCATGGCACTCACGCTGCTGGGCGCGGCGCATCCGGTGGCTGCACAATCCAACGACGAGGCGGCCGTGGCGCAGGCTGTGGAAGCCTTCCGTAACGCTACGCTAAAGGCCGATCGCAGCCAATTCGAGGCGCTCTGCGCGGATCAGCTCAGCTATGGCCATTCGGCAGGCCGGGTCGAGAACAAAGCCCAATTTATCGACGGCGCGACGAGCGGACGTTCGACGTGGAAGTTCATCACCCTCACGGATCAGACCACCCAAATCGTCGGCAATAACGCTATTGTGCGGCACACACTCACGGGCGAGACCGAACGCGACGGGAAGACCAACCCGGTGAAGATCGGCGTCCTAATGGTCTGGCAAAAGCAAGACGGCAATTGGAAACTGCTGGCCCGGCAGGCCGTGAGGCTCGAAGAGCCGAGAACGAATTGAGTGAAGGAAGCCTCGGTCCCAGGCCGCCGGTCGAGCCAGGTGAGCGGCGCCTGGGCTACGCGCCAGGGCGCCGTGCCATGACGTCTATGGCTGGTTAAGCCGCCTGCTGATCCGGCTGCAAGAGCCCGAACATATTGCCATCGGGATCCTTGACGTACGCCAGCCAGCCGATCCCTGGAATGGGCATCTTGGGAAGCACGACCGTGCCCCCAAGGGCGATGCTTTGACTCAGAGCTTTCTCCAGGGACGGAATCTCCACCGTACAGACGAAGGCATTGACGGGTGGCATCTCCGGCAGTGGGGCCGGGCCGTGCCGCGGCAGGAGGCCGCCATTGATTCCTGGTTGATCAGACGGACCGGTCTCGATGAGCCGGTAGTCGGCTGGCCCCTCCCACTTCGTGAAGCTCCAGCCGAACAGGCCGGCGTAGAAGTCCATGAGGGTCTGGGGTTGGCTGGCATGAATCTCGAAGTGGACCACACGAGACATAATTTCTCTTTCTCTGGGGCCTCACGACCGAGCTCACCTGCGAGACGGGCCACTGTGAGCGACGAAATCCCAGCACACCACATGGCTCGCCCCGTCAGGTGCAACAAGCCTCGACACGACATACATCGTGATGCTTGGGGTGTTTGCCATCATGCCGCTTCTGGTCGCTCGAAGATGAGATCGCCCGTCCGCACCGGTCTCAAGGATATTCTGATGCGGTTTGGTGGCTCACGCCTTTTCCGCCGGTGGCCGGATGGTCAGCACTGGGCAGGGGGCGGTGCGGACTACGGGATCCGCGACGCTGCCTATGATCAGATGGCTGAGACCGGTCCGACCACGCGTCGCCATCACGATGAGGTCCACGTGTTCTGCCTCGGCCGTCGCGATGATCTTCCGAAACAGGGAGCCAATGACCACAGAACGTCTCACCTCGATTTTCGCCTCCTGTGCTTGCGGCAGAACTTGGGCCAGCTCAGTGCTGGCCTGCCGCTCCAGATCGTTCAGCAGGTCCGCGCCCATGGTCGATGGGACGAAATATCGTAACCTATAAACATACGAAGATGGAAAATCAATGTCTTAGAATAGACAAAGGCAGGAGAGTGTCACGATTTAATACGGAAGGCGAAGCGGTGGCGACCTTGCGTGCCCCATCGATGCGACTGCACGCTAGCGCGGCAGTACCAGAATGTTGGCGGTCATGGTGGGCGCATGGGCGAAACACTTCAGGTGATAGGTGCCCGCTTTCTCAGCCACAAAGGACACCTGATATTGCCGGCCCCGCTGCCATATGGCCGTCGGCACCACGACCTGCTCATCAGGTGCCAGTAAGGCGACGTCGTGATGGTCCCCATTGACGACGAACGCGGTGAGCGTCACGGTGTCTCCCTGCTGCACGGTAACGAATCCTGGGGCGAAGGTGTAGCTTGCGACTTCCCACCGCTGTGGGGCGGTCTTATCTGCCTCACCTGGGCCCTTAAAGCCATAGCCCTTCGATAGATCAATAGGGTTGACCGCCGGGGGCGCCAGGTTATCGGTGGTCGTCGAGCCTTTGATCTCAATAGCGGTCATGAAGATCTGATGCGTGCGAGGTGCCTGTTGCGTACTGGCGTCTCGACTGAACAGCCACGCGGACATGATCAGGATACCGAATGCCGTCGCCCTCCACAGATGTCGCGCTCTCATGTCCCTTCTCCTCACTCCACCTCCACCCGTTCGTCATCGCAACTCTGACTCCACCGTTCTCGTTGATGAAGAAGAGTCGGGATGGCCGGAAAATATTCCTTCCCAGCGTCCTTACCGGACGGAACACATTGGGCGATTTGGCACGAACGTCCTGAATCCCCACCATATTCCTGAACCCCTCGAGCAGTATCTTTGCCTGCAGCTTCCCAGCAAGTGTACAGACGTCCCGAGCATTGAGAGATCTATGAGTTCTTGAATAGAATCCTCACCGCTCTCCAGTTCCGCTCCTTTGACGAGAGACGTCGTACCGTTCGCATAAAATCACGAATGACTCCTTCATGAAATATCTTCCCCACATTCCTGTTCCGCACTTGCACAGCTTTCCTTCCACAGAAGCCATGGCAAACTGCATCACAACATCCTATACGCCAGTGCGGAGTGAAACCGACCTTATCCGGTGCTTAATAACTCGGATAGGCCAACAAACGGATGCGGCGATCAGGTGTGGTGAGCCGTCATATTCTCGTAAGGATGCCGACAAAATGGCGGGGTGTGCCTAATTGCACGACACCGCTCTAGAGACCCATATTATGATCAATTTTGATAAAATTATGTTGACATAGACTATGTTGGGTGCTCTAAATGGAATTGGGTGTGTCAGATCTCGTAGCCTGTTGGGTTTCAGTCTCGATGGGGAGAAGACCTTGCCGTGCACCAATAGCACACGTTTCGTGGCGCTGGTGCATGCGTGCGTCACCAGCTTCGCTCATAATCCCGATAGTTACTGACGATCACGCGCCGGAAGGATCGCCGCGATCGTCGACGGCAGCAGGTCGAGGAGGGGCTTGGATCCCGTGACGTGATGTTGTGAGCCATTAAGGAGGCTGGTTGTGCACGACCTGACGAATTTCACCCTGCGGACAGCCTGCGGCGCCAGACATGAGGTGCTTGACACTTATAGCAACCGTCGGTGAGAAACCCGCCTGGAATGCGAGAGAAACATCAGTTGGCCATCAGGCGATTCCGCTGCCTAGCCCAGAGATCGTGGCCCAAGTGCCCATGATTGCCAATCTGATCCGGCAGTTCGGTCTGGAGATTCACACGGTGCTCCAGCCGGACCCGCAGTTCCTGGTGGAGTTGGAGCAGAAGACTTATAACGTTTTTCATGTGCCTCAGGCGGTTGGCAGTGCCTATATCCCCGCACAACAGGAGTTTGTGTTGCCGTTCGGCATTCAGTCCGTGTTAGGGTTCGGCGGCATGTTGCCTTCAGGAAATCTCTTTGCGGTCATCCTGTTCTCGAAAGTCTACATCCCGTGCGAGACCGCGGATATGTTCAGGCCGCTGTCGTTGAGCGTCAGATTAATGGACGCCGTGGATGTCCGGGCCCTGCCCGTGCTGGTGGTGGACGATAATGCCACCAACCGCCGCATCCTCGTCGAGCTGCTCAGCCACTGGCAGATGCAACCGCTGGCCGGGGCCCATGGGGCGGCGGCGCTGGCGGCCCTGTATCGGGCTCGTGCGGCCGGCACGCCCTTCCCCCTGGTGTTAGTCGACGCCCACATGCCGGAGCTGGATGGCTTTGCCCTTGCCGCGCAGATCATGCAACATGCCAGGTGGGCCGAGGCAACCATCATGATGCTGACCTCTGGCGGGCAGCGGGGGGATGTCGCGCGCTGTCGGACATTAGGGATTGCCGCCTACCTGACGAAGCCGATCACCCAGAGCGAGCTTTGGGAGGCCATCAGCCAGGCTCTGCGGAAGCCGGCAGGGCACGCCACACGCCCCCCGGTCATCACCCAGCATACGCTCCGCGAAGGCCGGCCACGGCTCCGCATCCTGCTCGCGGAGGATCATCCCGTCAACCAGAAGTTGGCCGTC
>JBKPCR010000326.1:0-11365 GCA_046727435.1 bacterium
GTGACAGACAGGGGGATGGCCATGGGGACAGTGGCAGACAACCTCAGTGCCGTGAAGGAGCGGATCGCCAAAGGCGCCACCCGCGTCGGCCGTGATCCAGAAGGGGTCATGCTCGTGGCGGTGACGAAAACGATGCCGGTGGAGCGCATTCGTGAGGCCATCGATGCTGGTCAGCGGGTGTTCGGCGAGAATCGCGTGCAAGAAGCCCAGGCCAAGATCGAAGCCCTGGGGCGTGAGGTCCAGTGGCATCTGATCGGCCATCTGCAACGGAATAAGGTGAGGGTTGTCTGTGATCTGTTCAATCTGATCGAGTCGGTCGACAGTCTACCCCTGGCGCAAGACCTCAACACACGCGCCGCGAGGCACAACATCGTCATGCCCGTGCTGATTCAGGTGAACATCGGCGACGAGACGACGAAGTCGGGTGTGCCTGCCGCCGAGACCATGGCGCTGGTGCAACAGGTCGCAGCGTTACCGCATGTGGCGATTCGCGGGCTCATGTGCGTGCCGCCCGCCGTCGAGATCGCGGAACATGCCCGACCCTATTTCGTTGAGCTTCGCACCCTGGCTGAACAAATCGCACGTGAGCGCATCCCGACGGTGTCCATGTCAGAATTGTCGATGGGGATGTCCCATGATTTCGAAGTCGCGGTCGAAGAAGGCGCTACGATGGTCCGCGTCGGCTCAGCCATCTTCGGCGCCCGACCAGGATAAGCGGGCTGAGGGCTGAGGGATGAGTGATCAACAGTTGCCTAACGTCTGCAACAACGGTTCAGCTTCTCGATCGGGACTCATCCCTCAGGACTCAGCACTCAGCACTTGATGAGGACGCTTGCCATGTTGAGTGACAAACGGCTGGTCATCATCGGTGGGGGGAACATGGGCGAGGCCATTCTCAAAGGCCTCATCGCGGCTCAGCTCATCAAGCCCCAGCAGATCACCGTCACCGATATCATCGAGGCGCGGCTATGCTACCTGCGAGACACCTACACAGTACAGGCGTTGACCGACAACGTCACAGCCGTGGTGCCGGCTGACCTGATCATTTTAGCCGTCAAACCCCAGGACATCACACAGACCATCCAGGGGATGGCCGCGGTAGTGGATGATCAGAAGGTGGTTATCTCGATTGCCGCAGGAGTGCCCACGGCGAAGATTGAGAGCGCCTTCGGGAAACCGGTCCGGGTGGTGCGCGTGATGCCAAACACCCCGGCCCTGGTGCTTGCTGGGGCTGCCGGGCTGTGCGTTGGCAGCCATGCCACGCCAGTAGACTTGGAGGTTGCCCGTGTCCTCTTCGATGCTCTGGGAAGGACGGTCGTGGTTGCCGAATATTTGATGGATGCCGTGACTGGCCTGAGTGGCAGCGGACCAGCCTATATCTTCGTTCTCATTGAAGCTCTCGCTGACGGCGGAGTAATGATGGGCCTTAGCCGCGAAGCAGCGCTGACGTTGGCAGCGCAAACAGTTTACGGTTCGGCCAAGCTGCTGCTGGAAACCGGCCTGCATCCTGGCGAATTAAAGGATCGCGTGACGTCGCCGGCCGGAACGACGATTGCCGGACTGCATGCTTTGGAAGAGCGTGCGTTTCGCGGGGCAGTTATCGACGCCGTTGAACGCGCGACACTGCGGTCCCGCGAACTTGGCCGGTAATCTCACTGACAGGTTCCGGAGAAGGGACCTGTGCCGGTGATCCGTCCACGCCCGACATTGATAGAACATGTCTTCGGCTCCTGTGGGCAAGCGGTCTTTCGCCAGAGACCAGAAAAAGGAAGACAGGATGTTCGTATTTGGGAATTTCTTTGGGGCTATTGCGCTTGTTCTCCACTATGCGCTCTGGCTTTACATGTGGGTCATCATCGCGCGTGCGGTAATTTCGTGGGTCTCGCCTGATCCCTATAATCCCATCGTGCAGTTTCTCTATCGGGCAACCGAGCCGGTGCTGGAGCCAATCCGACGCAAGCTGCCCGGAGGTGGCTTTGGCATCGACTTCTCGCCGCTGATCGTCATTTTGGCCATATACTTTCTCGACCAATTTCTTGTAGCCTCGCTGCAGGGGATTGCAAGCCGTTTACGATGAGCGGTGCCACACGGGTTTGTGCAGGGAGGTGGTAGGTATGAAGGTGACGGCGCTGGAGATCCGACAGCAGCAGTTTCCGCTCCGTTTCCGTGGCTTAGACCCGGGGGAAGTCGACAAATTTCTCGAGCTGGTGGCTGGCGACATGGAGGACTTGGTCCGCGAAAACGCCCGCCTGCGCGATGCCTTGACGAGAAAGGATCAAGAACTGCAGCGTATGCAACAGGGGGAGGATGAGCTTAAGAAGGCTCTCACGGCTATCCAACAAATCCGCGAGGATTGGATCGGGCGCGCCGAAAAACAGGCTGAACAGGTCGTCTTGGAATCGACCCTGAAGGCGAACCAGCTGCGAGTCGATGCCGAGCGCCAACTTGAAGTGCTCCAGCAGGATGTGCAAGAGCTCAAACGCCAGAGGCACCAGCTTGTTTCTGACATCCGTCACATCGTGGAAGAGCACCTCCGGGCGCTCGAAACGATCGGGGAAGAGCACGAGGAATCTGCGGATCGCCTCCCCCCACTGTTGGAAACCTCTGAGGCCCGAAGAGACGTGAGCGAGACAGATCGGGGCTAACGCCCGCGACAGACGACGCGAGGAAGAGCATGGTTGCCACGGTCGAATACGTCAACGGTGCCGTCCGGCTGATCGATCAGCGGCGGCTGCCAAGCGAGGAAGTCTTCATCGATTGTCGCGATTATCAGACGGTGGCGGAGGCGATCCGGACTCTGGCGGTGCGTGGGGCCCCGGCCATCGGTGTGACCGCGGCGCTTGGATTAGCGGTCGGCGCCCGCGCCATCGAGGCCGCGGATTTCGACCACTTCTGGGCGCGCTTCACCGAGATCTGTGCAGTCATGGCGGCAACACGTCCGACCGCGGTCAATCTCTTCTGGGCCATTGCACGCATGAAAACCTGTGCCCAGACCCAGCGCCAGCTTTCCATCGCTGACCTGAAGGCCCGTTTGGAACAGGAGGCATTGTGCATCCTCGCTGAGGATATCGCCAACAACCGACAGATGGGCTTGTATGGCCAGGCCCTGATTGCCGATCAGGCCCGCATACTCACGCATTGTAATGCGGGTGCCTTGGCGACGGCGGGCTATGGTACGGCGCTGGGGGTGATCCGCGCCGCGGTCGAACAGGGTAAGCATGTACAGGTCATCGCCGACGAGACCCGTCCGGTCCTGCAGGGCGCCCGACTGACAGCCTGGGAATTGCACAAAGACGGCATCCCAGTGACCCTCATTGCCGACAACATGGCTGCCTCCTTGATGCGGCGTGGCATGATCGATCTCGTGATTGTGGGGGCAGATCGCATCGCCGCCAACGGCGACGTAGCCAATAAGATTGGGACATATGGGGTGGCGGTGTTGGCGCACGCGCATGGCATTCCATTTTACGTGGCGGCGCCGCTGTCGACCATTGATGGATCCCTCCCTTCCGGCGATCACATTCCCATCGAAGAGCGCCAGCCCGAGGAGGTCACGCATGTTGGCGACCGTCAAATCGCTCCGACGGGGATCGGTGTCCTCAATCCAGCGTTTGATGTGACGCCGCATACGTATGTGCAAGCCATCATCACCGAGGTGGGTGTACTTCGTCCTCCCTTCGATCAGCGCATCGCCCAAGCGCTCAAAGCTACGGCCCCACCGATTTCCGTATGAACAGCTGGGCTTCCGGGATGGCTTGACTGCTCTGCTTTTTTCCCTGAACCATCGGAACAGCCTGGGATGAGAGATTTTGCACACATTAGGGAGGTAGCGTGGGGGATTGGTTTGAAAAAGTCAGCATAGGAGCCCTCGTCGATCGGGCCGCTGCACGATTCGGCGAGCGTCAGGCACTGTTCTATGAGGGCAAGCGTTGGTCCTTTGCCGACCTCAAGCTTGAGACCGATCGCGTCGCCAAAGGCCTGCTCGCACTTGGCATTCAGCCCGGCGAAAAAGTGTCGCTGTGGATGCCCAATCGTCCCGAGTGGCTGTCAACCCTGTTTGCGGTCATGAAGATCGGGGCCATCCTGGTGCCCATTAATACTCGTTTCCGCACCGCTGAGCTGGAATATGTGGTGCGCCAATCCGATAGTACGACGCTCATCACCGTCGACTGCTCCGGTCCGGTGCGCTATAGCAAGATGGTATGCGATCTCTGTCCTGATCTCCACCAGAGCGACCCGAATCACGTGAGTGTAGCGCTGCTCCCTGATCTCCAGCGCATCATCGTCCTCGGGGTACAGCGGTTGGCGGGCACGCACGCCTGGCCTGAAATGGTGGCCGACGGTGAAATGATCCCAGCTGCGGCACTTGCGGAGCGCCAACGCGCTGTGGAACCCGATGCCACGGCCCTGATCATGTACACGTCAGGCACAACGGGATTCCCGAAGGGGGTGATGCACAGCCACAACATCCTACGCACAATCATCGACCAAGCGAATCGCATGGGCGTAACCCCCAGAGACGTGATCTTGATGTACCTTCCTCTCTTCCACGCTTTCGGGTTGTATGAAGGGCCATTGATGAGCATGGTTACCGGCGCACGCATGGTGCTTACCACGCTCTTCGATCCCGCTGAAGCTCTGGTCTTGATCGCGCAAGAGAAGGCCACCATGTTGCATGGCTTCGATACCCATTTCCATGATCTGATGACTCACCCCACCTGCGCCACAGTGGATCTGCGTTCGCTACGCACGGGAATTCTGGCCGCTGGCATGGCCAGCTCCGAGCTCGTGGCGCGCAAAGCCCAACGGCTTCTCTGCCCGACGCTAACCGGTTGGGGCATGACAGAAGTGGGCGTGGGCGCGCTCCTATCGTTTCTGGACTCGTCGGCAGATGACCGCTGTATGGGGTCAGGCTGGCCGCTTCCCGGGTATGAATTTAAGGTCATCGATCCCACGACGGGACACCCCCTGCCGCCAAACTCAATGGGGGAGCTGTGCACGCGGGGTTACGGGGTGATGCAGGGCTATTACAAGAAACCAGAGGAAACAGCCAAGGCCATCGACCCCGATGGCTGGCTGCACACCGGGGATATGGCGATCATGCACGACGATGGCATGGTGCGGTTTTTGGGGCGCTACAAGGAGATCCTCAAGGTCGGCGGCGAGAACGTTGATCCTGTGGAAGTGGAGGCCTTCCTGCTGCTACATCCAGCGGTCAATCAGGTCAAGATCGTTGGGGTACCCGACACACGGCTCAGCGAGGTCGGAGCGGCCTGTGTCGTTCTGAATTCTGGCGTCAACGTGACAGCACCGGACCTCATCGAGTTCTGCCGCGGCAAGCTCGCCAGCTTCAAGATCCCGCGCCATGTGTTATTTATGAAAGAATTCCCTATGACCTCCAGCGGCAAGGTGCAGAAGTTTCGGCTGCGCGAGGTGGCCATGGAGGAACTGAAGATCGCGGAGGAAACAACGTAAACGTAATATAACTGGCGCATCGGCGGCACGTCTATGTCTGGTTGGTAGGGCAAGTATAGACAAGATGCGGCTTTTTAAGGTGAACTAGACTGAGTCAGCTTCGTCTGCGTCTGCCTGATCGATGGCGATGCAACAGAGTTGATAACCCCCGCCTTCGGGAGCCGCACGTCGAGCAGGCCATTTTGGCAGGAAATGGTCACTCTCTCGGAATCGATCGCGGTGGGCAATAGAAAAAAGCGCTGAAAAGCGCCAGACATCCGTTCTATACAATGGTAATGTTCTACGGCAACCTCGAATTCACGCGGGCGTGACCCTTTCAACAGGAGGGCATGCTGCTTGATCTCGATGTTCACATCCTCTCTCGAAAAGCCGGGGAGCTCAGCTTTCAAGATTAAGGCGTCAGCTGTTTCATAGATATCAACTGCCGGACTCCATCTATCCAAACGCCACACCTCTCCTTTGGCCCTTCCGATCCTCTTGATCGAGTTGAAAAGCTTGCGCCCAACGTCACGCACTGACATGAGGTTGCGAAAGAGGGTCCATCGCGCTAAAACCATGAATCCTCCTTTCTTATCAATGCTTCCATGGTAATTGAACCGCCTTAGCGTCCGGCCTTCTCCTTCAGTGGCAGCCGTCGAGCATCTTCATAACCCCAACGGTCCAGATCGATAGCGTACTGCACTTTGGACAGTAGCGTGCCTTGACAGAGTCGTCCTACCGTCGGAGGCGCTTGTGCTTCGCTCCGGAGACGATCCAGCAGTGTATCCATCACAAATCCCGGAAGGGACCCACGCTCATAGGGGTAGATAAAGCCGAAAAGAACGAGATGACTCAAGAGTACACGCCAGTGCGAATCGAAACGGTCAAGCAATCGGTTCCAATCCAGGTGCTCCCCGTAGGCGCGTAACAGATGGGCAACGTCTGCACCATCATAGCGCTCGCGCTCCATCACAAAAGCTTTTGACCAGATGGTCTCTTCCGCGGGACAAAGTTGGACCGGCAGACCGAAGACCCTGGCATCGAGGGCGTATTCAAACCAAGCATCATCCACTTCGGCGACGCAGTTGCCGGAACTGAAAATCACGTCAATGAAGTCTTCCCCCGAGTAAGCTTTGGCGAGCCAGCATGGATCGGTGACCTCAGTTCGGTAGCCAGTAGCCGAGAAGACCTCGAGGACACGCTCACAATCCTTAGGTCGCGTGAAGATATCGAAGTCTTTTGTATGGCGCACAACGCCTGTATGGCAAGCCAAAGCATAAGCTCCACCGACGAGAAAGGGCACCTGTGCTCGTTGTAGCTTGCTGAGCGCCGCGCAGTAAAAATTATAGAGCCGGGGCTCCAAATTGTCCCCGGCCGCAGGATGCAGTTGCATAACCAATCCTCTCTGCCCTGACTAATGTACTGCCTCGTGCATGCAAGCCGCGTCTCGCCATTATCTCCCATCCGAGAGCCTGGGCTGTCCCCTAAGAAATCTGTGAGCTAGACTCTCCTTTAGAGCCCGAGGGTGGCGTGACTGGAATGAGCTCAACGCGAAACGACGGTTGGTCGGGAAAGCTCCGACGTAATAGTGGCAAGGCCACGTTATAAACGGGAACCTGTTGCTGCGTCCGCCCCTCAAGACTGCCGTGATGTGCGTGCCCATGGAAGACGGCTGTCACGGCGTAGCGATTCAGGGGCTCCTCAAGTCGGCTGGAGCCCAGGAACGGGAAAATCTCCGGCGGCTCACCCTCAACTGTCGCTCGAATAGGAGAATAATGCAGCACCACAATACGCTGTGCAGTCTGCAGCCGTGAGATAGCTCTTTCGAGCTTCAGGGCCTCGTCGATGGCTTCATGGACGAAGCGCTTGATGCTCTCCTCACCCCAAGGTTCCAACGCCCGCTCCCCAAAACCTCCAGCGAAGCCCTTAGCACCGGCGAAACCGATGCCATGGATCTCACAACCATCGCCATCAAGAACTCTGACGCCCGCGTCGCTAAGAATAGATTGAACCTCCTGTGCTTGGCCGGACTCAAAGTCGTGATTACCAAGTACCGCGACGACCGGGATCTTCAGGCTGCTGGTCAATTCCTTCGCTAGTACCTGGGCCTCTTCAGGTAGTCCATAGTCGGTGAGGTCCCCACAAAGCAAAAGGATGTCAGCCCCCTCATGAATCTGCTGGAACAACGATTGTAGGGCTCCCTGCGAAGTTTTCGTGCAATGCACATCGCCAATCGCCGCCACCCGTACCACCTGCTCCGCAGTGGCCATAGTCTCCTCCTATCTATCGATCCCCTTGAGCCTGGTGGGCCGCCCGCTGACCGCCCCCAATAAGATAATAGTGAGGAAGAGCTTATATTGGCCGGGTAGATGAGCGCTACAGCTGCCATCAGGTGCAGGTAGTAACAGCGTATTCCCAGTTCCAGCCAATCGGCGGTCCAGCTAGGAAACAGATCATACGCGAGCGCTACCATCTGAAAGATCGGTTAGTAAAATTGCCCCATGTTCATGCCTCGACGAATGTTAAGCGCAAGTTCTATGCCAGAATGACGCGGGGTTGTCTTTTCGAGGTGCGCCGCCGTCAGCCGCCGCTGCAGCCTGAGATCAGAAGGGGAGGTGCGCTTCCAAGGATGGGCGTGGAGCATCGCTGGGGACGGGAAGTCGCCGCGGGCTAGTGATCTGGCGGGTTGTTCTGGCTCAATTGGCCACGGGAACGACACCAGGACCGCAATAGCTAACATGGAGAGCTATTTTAGGGGACTATCAAATTGAGACAGAGCTGGGATGCCCTTTTTCATTCTGAGACACTATCTCAAGCGGCCCTGACTAGCCAATGACGCACTCAGATTAGGGCCTTTCGTCCGCATGGTGCCCGAGGGTAAGGGCGCTGGCCAATCGTCGGGCCTCGCCCTTCAGCGGCGGGCAACACAAGATAGTTGCCCTAAAGCGAGTGCTGATGAGTGACACGCAGCTCATACGGCTGGACGAGCCGTTCGAGAGAGATGACTACCCCAATCGAATGTGTGTTGTGATTCAAGAGGCGACAGCCTTGACTGGCTCACGCGCCTCCGCCCCGGCATATACCTGCTCAGCGCCGTTCACGGCTGCCCCTGGAACCACCCTGTACCCCATCTTCGCGAGGACCGATTCTATGGCGTACAGTGTGTGCAGCACACAGCGCGGGATCGCCGTGACGCCCATGTGGCCGATGCGAATGGCCGTGTCGCGATACGGACTGAGGCCGGGGAGCGTGAAGATGCCGTGATCTTTTTGGAGATACTGCAGGAAATCGCCGGAGCGCATCCCCTCGGGCAATGGAATGCAAGTCACCGTGGGTGAGGCGAGCTCTGGCCTGGCCAACGGCTGGAGCCCCAACGCCTTAATGCCTTCTCGGAAGGCACGGGCGTTCAAGAGGTGCCGTGCAAAGCGCGCCTCCAATCCCTCCTCCAGGATCATGGTGAGCGCCTCGCGCAGGGCATAGAACAGATGCACGGCGGTAAATACGCCTTGCAGGCGTCGCATAGTGCGCCCGTCGACGGGTGGGTCGAGCGGTTGCCCTTTCCAGTTGAGAAGACCCCCAAAGATGTTACGGCACGGCTCCTGGCGCCCCTCCATGACGTCCCAGGCGCGATCGCTCACAGCCACATAGGCATGCCCAATGGGAGCGGCAATAGCCTTGTGATTGCACGACACACAGAGATCAACCTCCCACGTATCGGTGGGAAGGTCGGCACCACCGAGGGAAGAGATGGCATCGAGCAAAAAAAGGGCTCCGTGGGCGTGGGCCAGTTTGGCGACCTCCCCAGCGTTCATGTACACGGCTCCAGAGGAAGTTTCGTTGTGCACCATCGTCACCAGCTTATAGGTCCCCTGCGTGAGTTTGTCACGGATCACTGCTGTATCCAGCTGTTCACCCCATGGGAACTGTACCTCTTCGGCCTGTCCCCCAACCCCATTGACCACCCGTGCCGCCAGATGGCCAAACGTTCCGCAGATGATGACCAGGGCTCGGTCGCCCGGTTCGATGACGCTGGTGATTGCAGACTCCACGCCACTGCGGCCAGAACCAGGGAGAGGCACCACCTGATTGCGCGTCTGATAGACCTCAGCCAGCATATCCAACGTTTGCTCATAGAATTCCTGGAATTCAGGGGTGACAGGACAGGCCGCTGGACGAATCATCGCCCGCAAGACGCGATCGGCGATGTCGTTAGGGCCTGGACACATTAAGATGTCATCAGTGTTCACTATGGCTCTCCTTGATGTGCTGCAGTGGGCATGGTGATCCTTGCCTTAGCGGTCACAAGTGATGCTGCCGGACCATCTCTTCGTCGAAGAGAATATGGCCAGTGAACGATTGCGGCGGTTGGCTGGCGATGAACACCGCCGCTTTGCCCATGGCCTCGGCCTTTTCGAATGGCTCTGGTGTTCCACCTGGAGGCGTCATGCCAAATACGTTGCCCGGTGTCCGCACCCGGCCGACGGGCGAGAGGACGTTGGCACTAATACCTTGCGCCTGATATTCCACCGCCAGGCCTTGGGTGAGTCGCTCAAGAGCCGCCTTGGTGGCTGCATACATAAAGGCGCGTACCGGTCGGACATCGGTGTAGGGACCGGGCCCTGGGAAGATGGCGGCGTTCGAGGAAATATTGATAATCCAGCCTTGGCCCTGCTGCAGCATCGTGGGCAGAACCGCCCGTATGCACAGGATAGGGCCTTTGATGTTGACGCGGTAATGCAAGTCGAGATGGCGGGTGGGCAAATCAAGGATGCCTCGCGGCACCAGGACGGCGGCGTTATTCACCAGGATGTCGATGCGTCCAAAGGTGTCGAGGGTGCGCTGCACCATGGCCGCGATTTGCTCTTCATCGGTGACATCGGTCTTGACCGCTAAGGCGCGTCGGCCGAGTGCCTCTACCTCTTGTGCGGTTTCATGAATGGTGCCGGGGAGTCGCGGGTCGGGCTGGCTCTCCGAACGCGCCGCCACCACGATATCCGCGCCCTCCGTGGCGAACGCCAGGGCAATGTCCTTGCCGATCCCACGTGAGCTGCCGGTCACAATCGCCACCTTTCCCGCAAGCGTCATCAGTCACCTCTCCGAGAAAAATCATGAGGACCGTCACCACAAATGGACACAGCCGTCCACAGATGCTGGGTGTTTATCTAAGTCCATCTATGGTGGCAATCCTGTCAGATGGCAGCAACTCCCTCGACCTCGATCAAGAAATCTGGATTGAACAGGCTCTTGACCACGATCAAGGTGCTGGCCGGTAGTTCTCCCTGGAAAACCGCACTGCGCACCTCAGCCAACGCCGCGAAATCTTCGATGTTGGTGATATAGGTGGTGATTTTCATCAAGTCTTTGAAGTCACCACCAGCCGCCTGCAAGACTTGCCGGAGGTTCTCGAAGACCTGACGCGCTTGGGTGCGCATATCCCCTTTGCCGACGACGTTCCCATCGGTGTCCCGAGCCACTTGGCCTGAGATATACAGCAGTTGCCCCCCCTCCTGACGCGTCGCCATCTTGTAGTGAGCCACAGGTTTGGCCTCAGGAGTCGTGATGGCACTGAATGGCATGTTGGACCCTCCCTTTATGCCACCGCCGCGATCAGTTCAATTTCTACGAGGAACTCCGGTCGCGCCAGACCCTGAATTTCGACCAGGGTGGAGGCCGGATAATCGCCGTTGTAGAAGGCGCGACGCACGGGCGTGCCCTGCTGTCGCCAGGTGTCAATGCTCAGCACCCAGGTGGTTTCCTTCACCGCGCTGCCAGGCGTGGCGCCGGCTGCACGCAGCACATGGCCGATGTTTTCATAGACCTTTTCGGCCTGACGCCGCAGGTCGCCCACCCCCGCCACCGAACCATCGGGGTTGTTCGCCACCTGACCGGCGAGATAAATCAGGCGGCCGCC
>JBKPCR010000327.1:0-9474 GCA_046727435.1 bacterium
ACGATCGTCCGCAATCTTGAAGGGCAGATCATGGTCGACTGTAGCACCGATGGGGGTACGGCCACGACCCTGAGCTTCTCCGTGAGCAGGATGGTAGCTGGCGAGCGTTAGTTCGGACCATGGCCAAGATTTTACATGCGAATCTTCACGACCAATGCTACAGTGGCGATGTCCTTTAGACTGATCAGATGACTTGGAGGCTCAAGGCCTTTCATCCGCGCTGAACCAAGCAGGAAGTTGGAGAGGCATCGCCTGTTATGCACAACGTTCCCTTCCAGCCGCTGGTCGCACACTGGTTCAACGAGCGTTTTGGGCACCCCACACCCCCACAAGCTTCTGGATGGCAACACATTTCCACAGGCGTTGATACCCTAATCGCGGCACCCACCGGCTCTGGCAAGACCCTCGCCGCCTTTCTGTGGTCGATCGATCGCCTGGTAACGCATGGTCTCTCGGGCTCCCTCGCCGACCGCGTCTATGTCGTCTATGTCTCTCCCCTCAAAGCCCTCGGCAATGATATCCAGAAAAATCTGCAACAACCGCTGAACGAGATTTTGCGGCGTGCGGCAGATGAGGCACTGAAGCTGCCCGAAATTCGCACGGCAGTGCGCTCTGGTGATACTCCGGCGCGCGAACGGCAAGCCATGGTGCGCCGGCCCCCGCATATCCTGATCACCACGCCTGAGTCTCTGTATATTCTGCTCACCGCCGAACGAAGTCGCCAGGCGCTCGCCAGCGCCGAGACGGTGATTGTGGATGAGATCCATGCCATCGCCGGGGATAAGCGTGGGGCGCATTTGGCGTTATCCCTGCAGCGGCTTGACGTGCTCGCTGGGCGACGACTGCAGCGCATCGGCCTGAGCGCCACCCAGAAGCCGATCGAGGACATCGCCCGCCTACTCGTGGGCACCGATCAAGTCACCCCTAATGGCTCTCCCCAGTGCGCTATCGTGGATATGGGACACCGTCGCACTATGGAGCTGCAGATCGAAGTGCCTGATCAGGAGTTGGGGCCAATTGCCAGCCATGAAATGTGGGGCGAGGTCTACGACCGTATCGCGGCGCTGGCACAACAGCATCGCAGCACGTTGGTCTTCGTGAATACACGGCGACTGGTGGAGCGCGTGGCGCACCAACTGACCACGCGCCTGGGAGAAGGGCGTGTGGCAGCCCACCACGGGAGCCTCTCACGCCAGATGCGTCTGGAGGCCGAAGAAGGGCTGAAAAGCGGCGCCATTCCTGTGGTGGTAGCAACTGCCTCATTGGAGCTTGGCATCGACATCGGACACGTGGACCTGGTCTGCCACCTCGGCGCTCCTCGCGCCCTGGCGACCCTGTTGCAACGGGTCGGCCGCTCCGGTCACGGCGTCGGCGGTATCCCAAAGGGCATCCTCTTCCCCATGACGCGCGATGAACTGGTGCAGTGTGCCGCCGCGGTGTGGGCCGTGCGGCGCGGCACGTTGGATCGTGTGCTCCTGCCGAATGCCCCGCTCGACATCCTGGCGCAACAAATCGTTGCCACCGCCGCCAGTGCGGAAATCACCCAGGCGGCAGTATGGGACCTGGTGCGCGGCGCCTATCCCTATCGCCACTTGCGCCGGGAGGATTTCGAGGCCGTTCTCGAAATCCTGGCCGAAGGAGTCAGCACTCGACGTGGGCGCAGCACTGCCCTGATCCACTGGGATCGCGTGCACGCCCGTATCCATGCCCGGCGTGGGGCGCGACTGGCCGCCATCACCAGTGGCGGGGCCATCCCCGATACCGCCGATTACGATGTCATTGAGGAGCCCGCCGAAACCTTCGTCGGTACCGTCAATGAAGATTTCGCCGTTGAGAGCCTTGCCGGGGATATCTTCCTGCTCGGCAACCGTTCCTGGCGCATCCGCCGCGTGGAGTCCGGACGCGTGCGTGTGGAGGATGCGCAAGGGGCGCCCCCCACCATTCCTTTCTGGCTTGGCGAGGCGCCCGCGCGTACAGCCGAGCTGTCCCAGGCGGTGGCGGAGCTGCGGGAAGAGGTCGCGGCGCGCTTGCCTGAGCCGGGGGCGGCCGTGCCATGGCTACAGGCCGAAACCGGCGTCGACGCGGCCGGAGCCCAGCAAATCGTCGCCTACATGGCACAGACGAAGGCGGTGCTGGGCGTCGTCCCAAGCCAGCGTGTGGTCGTCGCCGAGCGCTTTTTCGATGAAGCCGGAGGCATGCAGGTGGTGCTGCATGCGCCCTTTGGCGGCCGCATCAACCGCGCCTGGGGGATGGCCCTGCGCAAACGCTTCTGCTTGACGTTCGATTTCGAGCTCCAGGCCGCCGCCACCGACGACGGGATTGTCTTATCGTTAGGAGCTCAGCATAGCTTTCCGCTGGAAAACGTGTTTGCCATGGTACGCGAGACAGCCCTGGAGCGTGATCTCATTCAGGCAGCATTGGCGGCCCCCATGTTCGAAAATCGTTGGCGCTGGAATAGCACTCGCGCGCTGGCTATTTTGCGCCATCAAGGGGGGAAGAGGGTGCCGGTTGCCATCCAGCGCATGCGGGCGCAAGACCTGCTCGCCGCCGTCTTCCCAGCGCAATTGGCCTGCGGGGATAATCATACCGGGCCCATCGATCCCCCCGATCACCCACTGGTCAACGAAACGATTGCCAATTGCCTGCACGAGGCCATGGACCTCGACGGACTGCGAGCGCTGTTGACGACCATCGAGCACGGGAGGATTCGCACCTTAGCGATCGATACCCCTCTGCCCTCGCCGATGACCCACGAGATCCTCAATGCCAACCCGTATGCCTTCCTCGATGATGCGCCCCTAGAGGAGCGCCGCACCCGGGCGGTATCGTTGCGGCGCACCGATCCAGACTTGGCTGGAGGCATCGGCGCCCTCGATCAAGCGGCCATCGATGAGGTCTGCGCTCAGGCCTGGCCGGATGTCCGCGATGTGGAGGAATTCCACGACGTCCTGCTCAGCGTCGGTATTCTGCCACTCGACGGGGCGAACACCTGGCAATCATACGCCCATGAGCTGGTACAGGATGGCCGTGCCACCTTGGCTCGTTGGCATCTCAACGGATCGCCACAGCCATATTGCGTTTATGTCGCTGCCGAGCGCCTACCGCTCGTACATCTCGCCATCCCCGATGTGGTGTGCCAGCCAGCCATTAAGCCTCCGGTCCTGCGGCGCCGAACCAACGAGGAACTCAGCGAGGAAGACGCTCTACGGATGATCGTGCATGGTTGGATGGAGTGCCTAGGCCCGACGACGGTGTCGGCCCTGGCGTTGCGATTGGGCCTCTCGGAGCGGCGTGTCGAAGCCGCGATGCTGGCCCTTGAAACCAACGGCACGGTCCTGCGCGGGCGTTTCACGCCACGACCGGGCGACGCGACCGAGGAATGGTGTGAGCGTGGGTTGCTGGCTCGCATCCACCGCTTGACGATCGGTCGCTTGCGGCGCGAAATCGAGCCCGTCTCGGCGGCCGACTTCATCCGCTTCTTATTGCGCTGGCAACATATCCATCCTGGCACGCAACTGCATGGACGAGCCGGGCTTGTACAAATTATTGGCCAGCTCCAGGGTCTCGAATTGCCGGCCCCCGCCTGGGAAACCCACATTTTCCCCGCCCGCATCGGGCGCTACGACCCCTCCACCCTGGAAGATCTCTGTCTGGCCGGCGAGGTCAGTTGGGGGCGACTCGGGCTTCGGGCGCAGGCTGACACGGTGGAGGAGCTTCAACCACAGGCGCACGATGGGCGGAAATCCGCCGGACGTATGCTCGTGCCCACACGCGCAGCACCTCTGGCATTTATGCTGCGCGAACACCTCTCCTGGCTGCTGCAGCCCGCCTCACGGTCCTTCGAGGAAGTCATCGCTGGGTTATCAGACCCTGCTCGTGAAGTCGCCGAGGCGCTCAAGCAGCATGGGGCATCGTTTCTCAGTGACCTCGCCCAGCACATCGGCCGTTTGCCCATCCAGGTCGAAGACGGGCTGTGGGAGCTGGTGGCCTGCGGGTTGGTCACGGGGGATGGTATTGCTGGCCTGCGCACCTTATTGATGCCTGAGATGAAGCGACGTCCGACTCGACGGCTAGCCGGGCGGTGGCTCCGTGGTCGACCGGCGGCGCGGTTGATGCCTGTGGGGCGCTGGTCGCTGTTAAGACCGGTGTGGATGCAGGAGTCGGCGGCCGGGGTTCCGCAGCATCGTGACGAAGCCATGGCCAGACAATTGCTGCGTCGTTACGGTGTAGTGTTCCGCGAACTGCTGGCGCGCGAAACGCAAACGCCTCCGTGGCGCACGCTTCTGCCCATCTACCGTCGACTGGAAGCACGCGGGGAAATTCGCGGTGGACGCTTCGTCGCTGGGTTCATCGGTGAGCAATTCGCCCTTCCTGAGGCGGTCGATGGGTTGCGCGCCGTGCGGCGGCAGTCGAAGACATCGGAGACCGTCATCATCGCCGCAGCGGATCCGCTGAACCTGGTTGGCATCCTCACACCCGGTTCCCGCCTGTCACCCTTCACACAACAGGTCATCGTGTACCGCTCCGGGGTACCGGTTGAGACGGGGGCCTTAGGAGCCGTCAAAAGCCGTTTGCAGACGGATGAGCTGATTGCTCTGGAGTGAAAAATCAGTAGGCATGCATCTCTGGTGCCATCAACGCCAACGAGTGCTCTGTCCACAGTTGCCGCAGACTCCTCAGCGCTGGCTCCCACGCGGCCGGCGCCACAGATGGCCACGGTGCAGCTTTGGTCGGACGCATGATCATGACGGGGACATCGGTATGCAGTGGAATCTGCGCCAGTTCTTTGGCTTTGTGCACTGCCACTGCGACATCTCCGATCTCGTCGATGAGACCAAGGCTCAAGGCCTGGCGACCGGTCCAGACGCGCCCGCGCGCGATCTCCTCGATGGCCTCGAGCGATCGTCCTCTGCCGACCGCGACGCGTGCCTTGAAGCGCTGATAAATTTCATCCATCCAGCGTTGTAACAGCTCCCACTCATGGTCGGAATAGGAGGCGAAGGTTGAAGGCATTAATGCGGTGGCCCCGATGCGGATGATCTCGCGGTGGATACCAGCCTTTTCGAGGAGGCCGTGCCAATCGATCTTGCCGGCGATGACGCCGATCGAGCCTGTCAAGGTGGTTGCACCAGCCACGATATGCTGGGCTCCACAAGCCACATAGTAGCCGCCGGAGGCCGCGACGTTGCCCATACAGACCACCACGGGTTTCTGCCTCTGCACGCGGCTTACCTCGTGCCAGATGAGGTCTGAGGCGATCGCTGATCCGCCTGGCGAGTCGACATAGAAGACAATCGCCTTGATGCGTGGCGACGACTCGGCGCGTCGCAGCGCTTGCGCGATCGTCTCATGTCCAGCCAATTGCTGCCCCACCAGCGGCAGCGGCAGCGGCAGATCACGACTCTCCCCTGGCACAATGGCGCCGATGAGCTCGACGATCCCGATGGCATGGCGTTCCAGAGAACGCCAATGGTACGGCCGACGGATCCGCTGTCGAGCACGCCCCCAGGGATAGATGCCCATGGGTTGGCCAACCTGGCTCAGTGACGTGGAAAGTTCATCTTCGTACGCGATGGCGTCCAGTAAGTGGCGCGCACGTGCCGCCGCGGCCGAGAGTAGTCCCTGATCGACGGCCTGCCGGATGGCCTCGATAGGCTGCTGGCGGGCGCTGGCGATCGCTGCCACCACCTCCTCAAAGGTGTTCTCGAGCAACGCTGCCTGCATTTCGCGCTGCGGCTCAGGCATCGACGCATAGAGCAGGCGGTTCGCGGCGGATTTATATTCGGCGATATGGTGGAATTGTGGCCGTACGTCCAACTGATCTAACGCCGCCCGCAGAAACGTCGCCTCAGTGCGCAGGCCATGCAGGGCAAATTCCGCGCTCTCCGGTGCCATCAGGGTATCAGCCGCGCTGGCCAGATAGTACGTGTAGAGGTTGGCTGTCACCAGAAAGGCGATCAGGCGCTTGCCCGAGGTCCGAAACGCCAGTAGGCTTCGCCGCAGGCTCTCGATCGCCGGCAGCCCTGCCTGCAAGTCGCCTATGGTGACGATGATGCCCTTGACCTGCGGATCGGCCGCCAACAGTTGCAAGCGTTCGCGCCACACGTGCAGACTCTCCCGTGGTGGATTAAACCGACGTTGCAGCCAGCCGCGCCAGCCCTGTGGGTGGACACGTTGCTCCGGTAGCCTCCCCGCGATGTTGATGAGGACGAAATCAGGGCCAGGTGAAAACCCAGCGATAACATTGCACAGCCACCGGCCGGCATTGACTACGGCCTCGGCGACGACGGCACTCGGGTGCATCATTGGCGTTCGGTGGCGTCTGCGGTCATCTCGGTTTAACGAGGGTGAAATTGGCTGTTTCATCTGATGGTTCCTTGGGCGTCAAGGGCGCTCAAGCCCATGTGATGTCGGCGACGTTACCTGGGCTTGACTTAGCTGATTCATTAAAAATTATTTGCAAGTTTTGCCGTTTTGATGGAATATTTGCTTTCTAACGAGATGGCATCACGAGCCTCTATGGAGTGAGTTATTGTATCATACTCTCGTCCTGGACCTCGGCCATCCCTCATGGCGGAAGATCGCCAGAGGGGAACAGGTGAGCCCATGATGCACGACACCCCCTCCTTGCGGTTTCTGATCATCGATGACGATCCAGATGACCTGAAGCGCCTTGCACACCGCTTGCGGAAGGGATTTCCAGGAGCGGTGTTGCATGAGATCACCGGCAAACAGGATCTGGATGAGGCGATTGCCCAGCACCCCTTCGATCTTGTGGTGAGCGAATATCAGCTCAAGTGGAGCAATGGACTCAGAGTGCTCAAAAGGATTCGCAGGCGCTTTCCTCATACGCCTGTCATTTGGGTGAGCTCGGCGAGTCACGACGAAGCGATTGCCGCCGGGATGAAGGCAGGGTTGAATGATTACGTGTCGAAGCGGCATCTTCAGCGTCTGCTTAAAGCGATCCGAGACAGTTTGGAGCAAGCCAAGCGATGCCAGCAAGAGGCGCACACACTCCAGGCCCTGAGAGCCGCTGAACAGCGCTATCGGGTGCTCTCGGAGCTCACGTCCGATTATGCATATCTCCTGCACATCAAAGCGGACGGGAGCATGGTTTGTGAATGGGTGAACGAGCGCTTTACTGCTATCACCGGGTATACGCTCGAGGCGCTCACGTGCCAAGGCGGCTGGACCAGTCTCATTCATGCCGAAGATTTGTCCATTGTATCGCAGCGTCCACCACGCTGGCTCATGGGGCAGACCGACATCAGCGAATTTCGTATCATCACGCAGCGTGGCGAAGAGCGCTGGTTCCGTGACTATACCTGTCCGGTGCATGACGGATACGAGAGATATGTCATGCACGTCTATGGAGCTGGACAGGAGATCACCGAACGTAGACGTCTAGAGGAGCCCTTACGCCAGAGCCAGAAAATGGAGGCCATTGGACGATTGGCTGGCGGCATCGCCCATGACTTCAACAACTTGCTTCAGGTGATTTCAGGCTATAGTGATATGCTGCAGCGACGCCTGGCGCGGCAACGCACGCTCTGCCGATACATCCAGGAAATCAAAAATGTGGCTGAGCAAGGGGCTGTGTTGACACGCCAACTCATGACGGTCAGTCGCAAGTCATCGTTCCAGTCTCAGGTGCTGGATTTCGAAGGTATCATCAGTAACATCATCCCCATCCTGCGACGCCTCCTCGGCGAGGACATCGAATTGATCGCTTCAGTGACGCCCGGGCTCGGGCAGGTCATCGCCGATTCCGGGCAGCTTGAACAGGTCATCTTGAACCTAGCGGTGAATGCCAGGGATGCGATGCCGCAAGGCGGCCGCCTTATCCTAGACGCCGTGAATGTTAAGTTGGATGCACCGCTGGCCAGCCGGCTGGGGGGGATGGCGCCAGGTGAGTATATCAGACTCGCGGTAAGCGACACCGGCTCTGGGATGGACGCGGAGACGCAAGCGCACATCTTCGAACCGTTTTTTACCACGAAAGAACCGGGCAAAGGGACTGGGCTTGGCCTGTTCACCGTGTATGGCATCGTCAATCAGAATGGTGGCAACATGCAGGTGGAGAGCATCCTTGGGGTCGGCACCACATTTACCATCCATTTGCCCCGTGTGGAGGCCCCCATCAAAGAGATCAAGGTCGAACCTGCTCCCAAACTCGCTCCCCATGCTGATGAAACGATTCTGCTGGTCGAGGATGAACAGGTCGTGCGAGATTTGGTGGGACAGGTCCTCCAGACCGCGGGATACGCGGTCTTGGAGGCGACCAGCGGTGAACAGGCCCTGCAAATGAGCAACGCCCACCGGGGCCTCATCCACCTGTTGTTGGCGGATGTGGTGCTCCCGGGGCTCAGCGGTCCTGAAGTGGCAGCGCAGTTAGTCTCCACACGCCCGGAAATGCAGGTCATATACATGTCGGGCTATGCATCAGAAACCATCATACGCTATGGCATCTCCGAGAAGCACCGTCTGTTTCTCCAAAAACCCTTCACACCAACCACCCTGCTGGCGCACGTGCGAGAAGCGCTAGATACTTCGAAGACCTAACCGATATGGCGGTTGGTTTGCGGCCTTCTTCGCGATGCCCTGCAGTGCAGTTGACATTGCGCCTGCGACCCTCCACCTCCTGGCAATGTTTCCTGCGCAGGCTGCGTACCCTGTCAGTCATCGCCTGCACGACGAGGTTAGGCTTGGTCATCACGCATCGCCCGAGCACCTTTGGGAGACTCTCCTAGTATATGCGGCGTTGTATGGTAGAGGTCGAACGTCCCGCCACGTTCGGGTGCGTCGCCGTCGCATGCCCGTGTCGGGTTACCCTGACCATCTCCACGTATACGCGGGTGCGCTCTCACTGATGCTCACCAGGGCCTGCGTCGGAATGATGGGCTCCAGCGCGAATCCCGCCGCCTCAAGGAGCACGCGATACTCCCCTCAGTGCGCACCAATGCACCCTAATGCATCAGCATGGTTATGTCGGCCAGCGTGCCTAAAGATGAAGTATGCCTGGGGGGAGGGCGCGCTCCATTACCAGCAGTCGACTGTGTGCTGTCATCGCCCGACGGCATTGAGTGAGCATCGCTTTCGCCTGTGGGTTATCCCAATTGTGAATCATGTATCGCGCGAAGGTGACACTACGCAGGACTGGGAGCGGGCTTCAATCCCGACCCCCTTGGACAGCCAAAGAGGCGAAGCCTTGCCAAAGAAAGAGAATTAGGGTGGCGATCTATAAGAAGCGGAATCCTGGTATATCGACTACTACGTTAAGGGGGGTACGCAAGCGGAAGAAAATAGGATCCAGTATACAAGTGGCAAGGCTTGCGCTCGCGCAGGTGCAGGTGAAGTTTGCGAAGGGTGAATACCTGGGGATCCACGAGGAGAAGAAGCTCACCTTTCGCCAGTTTGCCCAAGAGTACCTCGCCTACCTTGCGAGAGATGCGGTGAGGGAAAGCATGGAACTAC
>JBKPCR010000328.1:0-10612 GCA_046727435.1 bacterium
ACCAAATCCTCTTTCAAATGGTTCTGCCGTGAAGCGTCCAAAGTAGTTCGTTCGGGTTGCCCGGTCGACTTCAATGCGCTTCGGCATCTGGAACTCGGGTAACATCGTTGCGTCTAACCCCCTATTGACCCAACATGATAGACACACACTTGCCTCGCTGCAGGTAATGACCCACAGCGTACCTTTGAGGCTGCCGGCTATTTCGAATAAAGTTCCACGATGAGCTGTTCTTGGATGGGAATGGTCAGCTGATCGCGGGAGGGGAATTGGTGGACAATGCCTTTAAAATTCCCCTTATCTAGTTCAAGCCAGGTCGGTATACCACGCTGTTCAACGGTTTCGAGGGACATTATAATGGGCTCAAGCGTGCGACTTCGTTCGCGGACTTGGATTACGTCACCGCTCTTGACCAGGTACGAGGGAATATCGACCTTCCGGCTGTTGACCATGAAATGTCCATGACTGACAAGCTGGCGCGCTTGGGCGCGGGAGCTGGCAAAGCCCAGGCGATATACTACCGAATCGAGTCGCTGCTCGAGTAGGAGCAGAAGGTTTTCCCCGGTAACCCCTTTGCGCCGGTCTGCCCTGGCGAAATAGCTGCGGAACTGGCGTTCGAAAACACCATAGATGCGTTTAACTTTTTGCTTCTCGCGTAGCTGCAAGCCGTACTCAGATGGTTTCGGTCGGCGCTGTCCATGTTGCCCCGGCGCGTAATTTCGGCGTGTAATAGCACATTTCTCGCTGTAGCAGCGTTCGCCCTTCAAGAAAAGCTTCATGCCTTCTCGGCGGCAGAGACGACAGACAGAATCCGTATGGCGTGCCAACGATGTTCTCCTCTGTATCCGCTTTGGCTCGTGGCTATACCCGACGGCGTTTCGGGGGTCGGCAGCCATTATGGGGGATAGGGGTCACGTCGCGAATCAGGTTGATCTCTAGACCGACAGCTTGGAGAGAACGAATGGCCGCTTCCCGTCCGGCACCTGGGCCCTTCACACACACTTCGATCTTCCGCATCCCCTGATCCATAGCCTTCTTAGCTGCGGCTTCCGCTGCCACCTGCGCAGCAAAGGGTGTGCTCTTCCGAGAACCCTTGAACCCATGAGAGCCGGAGCTGCCCCAACAAATCACATTCCCTATGGTGTCGGTGATGGTGATGATCGTATTGTTGAACGTCGCTTGGATATGTGCCATACCCTCAGTCACATTCTTCCGTTCACGTCGCCGCTGTCTTCCGCCCTCTCTCCGGCCCCGTGCCATATCATCCCCCTACTTTTTCGCTTTCTTCCTGGCCCCGACCGTACGCCTCGGTCCCTTACGGGTGCGAGAATTAGTTCGGGTCCGTTGGCCTCGCACTGGCAATCCTCGCCGATGGCGTAGACCACGATAGGTCCCGATATCCATTAGGCGTTTGATATTCATCGACAGGTCACGGCGTAAGTCACCCTCGACAATATAATTGCCTTCGAGCACCTCGCGGATGCGGCTAATTTCTTGTTCCGTCAAGTCTTTGACACGGGTATCTGGGTTAATTTCAGCGCGCTTCAGAATCCTATTAGCCGTTGACCGACCGACGCCATAAATATACGTCAGCGAAACCTCTACCCGCTTATCGCGTGGAATATCCACGCCCGCGATACGAGCCATGGCTCCCTCCTACCTCTTTCTCATGCAGCCCTCACCCGACTTGCCGACGCTGCATTTCATCATCCTTGGCGCTGCTTGTGGCGCGGGTTGCTACAAATCACGCGCACCACCCCCTGGCGGCGAATCACCTTACATTTCTCGCAGCGGCGTTTTACCGAAGCTTTGACTTTCATAGCATTGTCACACTCACTTGTACCGGTAGGTGATTCGTCCTCTCGACAGATCATAAGGCGACAATTCAATCTTCACCTTATCTCCCGGAAGGATGCGAATGAAATTCATTCGGATCTTGCCAGAGACGTGCGCCAAAACCTTGTGTCCATTTTCTAGCTCTACACGAAACATGGCGTTCGGCAGAGGTTCGACAACGGTCCCCTCCACCTCAATGGCTTCTTCCTTTTCCATAGCTCAGTACCTCATCTCATCCCAGCAATAGAATCCTTATGACTTGAGGTCAAAGATCACCTCAGAGCGCCGTAAGAATCTGGGGCCCGTCATCAGTGATTGCCACCGTGTGCTCGAAATGAGCGGAAAGCTGCCCATCAGCGGTGACAACTGTCCAGCCATCATCCAAGATCTCGACATCGGCATCACCGATGTTCACCATGGGTTCGATCGCTAGAACCATACCGGCTTTCAAGCGTGGTCCGCGGCCGGGTGGTCCAAAATTCGGCACCTGTGGTTCCTCATGGAGTGCAGTGCCAATACCGTGCCCCACAAAGGCCCGGACCACGCTGTACCCGCGTGTTTCCGCATAGCACTGGATCGCATGCGAAATGTCTGAGAGGTGTTTTCCAGCGCTCACTTCTTTGATGCCCATGTACAATGCCTCTCGGGCTGTCGTGAGTAAGCACTCTGTATCTGAAGGGATCTGACCCACCGGGACGGTGACCGCTGCATCCCCGTAATATCCTTCCCACTTGGCACCCAGATCGAGGCCAATGATATCCCCAGCTCGTAACCGCCGTTTCGACGGAATCCCGTGCACCACTTGCTCGTTGAGTGCGACGCAAAGCGTATTGGGAAATCCCCGGTAGCCCTTGAAGGCTGGCACACCACCCCGCGTGCGGATGCTTCGTTCGGCAAAGGCATCAAGCTCAAGCGTGGTGAGGCCCGGCCGTACCACACGCACCAATTCCTGCAATACCTCAGCAACGATATGGCATGCTATGGTCATCTTTTCGATTTCGCTCTTCGATTTCAAAATGATCATAGAATTCGGTCACCCACCAACCGCCTCGCCGATGCGCTTGGCGATGGCATCGATGGAGCCAGTGCCATCAATCGTTGTGAGCAACCCTCGGGCCGAATAATATTCGATGAGCGGTTGCGTACTTTGACGGTAGACCCCTATTCGCTCATGCACGGTCTCGATGCGGTCGTCTGCGCGTTGGCTTAAGATCCCTCTACAACAATCACAGCGCCCGGGCGTCTGCGGTGGGTTAAGCATCAAATTATACATCCGGCCACAATTCTGACAAGTGAGTCGGCCATTCATCCGGCGCAAAATTTCCTCGACCGGCACCTCCATGTTCACCACATAATCTAATGGTGTATTCATCGACTTCAGGAGTTCAGCGAGCGACTCCGCTTGGGGGATGGTGCGAGGAAAGCCATCGAGAATAAACCCAGGTGCGCAGTCACTTTGCTGCAACCGTTCCTGGATGATACCGATCATTACGTCGTCGGGGACGAGTGCGCCGCGATCCATGTATCGCTTCGCTTCTCGCCCAAGGTAAGTTCCCCCCTTACTGGCTGCCCGGAGAATATCTCCGGTTGAGATATGAGGTATACCACATTCTGCTGCAAGTCGCTTGGCCTGAGTCCCCTTTCCCGCAGCCGGGGGCCCCAAAAAAATGAGCCGCACCTACATTCCTCCTCAACTCGCATCTCCACCACCATCGCCCCTACCGACGTCCGCGCAAGCGACCCTTTTTCAGGAAGCTTTCGTAATGTCGCATGACGAGGTGCGACTCGATTTGCTGCATCGTGTCCATAGCCACGCCGACGACGATCAGTAAGCCGGTGCCTCCAAAATAGAACGGTACGTTCAGATAGCGAATCATGTAGTCCGGTAGGATGACGACGAATGACAGATAAATCGCCCCCACAAATGTCAGGCGTGTCAATGTGCGGTCGATATACTCGGCCGTTCGCTTACCGGGCCGCATCCCTGGAATAAAGCCACCGTACTTCTTCATATTTTCTGCTACATCCATGGGATTGAAGATAATAGCCGTATAAAAGTAGCAGAAAAAGAAGATCATTACGACGTTCGCTAGCGTATAGAGCGGGGTCGCTGGAGCCAACGCATTGGACACCCATTCCAGCCACGGATGGTGTGTAAAGGTGGCAATTGTTAAGGGGAAACTAATAATAGAGGAGGCAAAAATCGGTGGAATCACCCCGGAAGTGTTGAGCTTCAGCGGCAAATGCGTGCTCTGCCCCCCATACATGCGGCGTCCGACCACTCGCTTGGCATACTGGATGGGAATCTTCCGATGCCCGGCCTCCATGAACACGATCGCCGCAACGACAGCTAGCATAAGACCTAGCAGAAAGATCATCAGCAGAAGATTGAGCTCACCAGTCTCCATCAACCGAAAAGTGTTGACGATCGCCGATGGTAGCCGCGCAACAATTCCGGCGAAGATGATCAACGAGATCCCATTGCCGATACCGCGCTCGGTGATCTGCTCCCCAAGCCACATGATAAAGGCGGTACCAGCGGTCAGTGTAAGTACCGTCATCAGGCGGAAGGACCACCCGGGGTCTGGCACGACCAGTGCCCCAGTCGGACTTTGCATACTCTCAAGGCCAAGGCTGATCCCCAGACCTTGCACAGCGCTAAGAACAATGGTGCCGTAGCGGGCATATTGAGTGATTTTTTTGCGACCTTGTTCCCCTTCCTTCTTTAGCTTCTCCAGGTAGGGCACAACAACTGTTAGTAACTCCAATATGATGGAGGCGCTGATGTAAGGCATAATTCCCAGGGCGAAGATCGTCAGACGGCTCAGAGCGCCCCCTGAGAACATGTCGAAGAATCCGAGCAGCGTTCCCTGGGTCTGCTGGAAAAAAGCCGCTAGCGCTTGGCTATCGATTCCGGGTGTAGGGATATGAGCGCCGACGCGATAGACGGCTAGAAGTGCTAGGGTGAACAGAATACGCTTCTTGAGTTCCGGGATTCTGAACGCGTTCTGAAAGCCTTCAATCACGCTCGATCACCTGGACCTTTCCACCCGCCGCTTCAATCTTCGCGGCCGCCGACTGGCTGAATTTGTGGGCATGTACGGTCAGGGTCTTGGTTAAGGCTCCGGTTCCAAGCACCTTGACACCGTCGTTTCGAGAACGGATCAACCCCTGAGATACTAGTAGTGCTGGGGTGACCTCCTGATCAGACTCAAAACGATCGAGGATCTCGATGTTAATAATCGCGTAGTTCTTTTTAAAAATATTCGTGAACCCACGTTTCGGCAAACGACGAATCAGGGGCATCTGGCCGCCCTCGAACCAGGCCGGAATGCTAGACCCTGTACGTGCCGTTTGTCCCTTTCCCCCGCGCCCTGCCGTCGTTCCGTGCCCTGATCCACGCCCTCGGCCGACGACTTTGCGACGTTTCGTCGATCCTCGTGCCGGCTTAATCTCATGCAGTTTCATAGGCTAGCGTCCTTCAGCGATCTCGTCCACCCAAATCAGATGTTGCACTTTGCGGATCATGCCACGAATCTCTGGGCGGTCCTCCCGGATCACCGTCTTGTGTAGTTTTGTCAATCCCAGCCCTGTCAGCGCCTCTTTAAGCTTCTGAGGGCTTCCGATACTGCTACGAATGAGGGTGATCTTGAGTTGTGCCACGGTGTTACCTCCCAGCGGATGCCCGCGCTGGTTGTATGACGGAAAGCTCCTGCCCCCTCATGCGGGCGACCTCTTGGGGCTCACGAATGCGCTCAAGGCCTGCCAGGGCTGCCTTAACGACGTTGTGAGGATTGTTCGAGCCGAGGGACTTCGTTAAGATGTCACCGATGCCCACGGCTTCCATGATCGCACGCACGGGGCCGCCCGCAATGATTCCGGTACCTTTGGACGCTGGCTTCAGGAGAACACGACCTGCTCCGAATACGCCAAGCACCTGGTGAGGAATCGTCGTACCTGCCAACGACACGCGTATGAAGCGCTTCTTGGCGCGTTCGATCCCTTTCCGGATGGCCTCTGGCACTTCGTTGGCTTTTCCCATACCCACCCCAACTCGACCATTGCGGTCGCCCACCACCACCAAGGCACTAAAGCTGAAGCGTCGGCCTCCTTTGACGACCTTTGCCACACGATTAATATAGATGATCTTATCAATGAGTTCTCCGGATGTTTCGCGCTCCGTCATAGACTCCTGCACAGGAAGGCTCCTCTAATCCGTTTAAAACCTTAGGCCGGCTTCACGAGCCGCTTCAGCGAGTGCCTTTACGCGACCATGATACAAGAAGCCATTGCGGTCGAAGACGATTTGCGTAATACCCTTCGCATGTGCCTGCTCTGCTATGAGTTCACCCACGATTTTGGCGCCGCTGACATTCCCTCCTGATGCTTTCTCGATACTTTGGACCCGCTCACGAAACGAAAGGCTCAAGCTCGAGGCGGCCGCAAGGGTATGGCCGCCTACATCGTCGATGAGTTGACCGTAAATGTGTTTGGCGCTCTTGAAAACTGACAGGCGTGGACGTGCGGGAGTACCCTGGACCTTCTTGCGCACACGCTCCTGCCGTCGTCTTCGCGCTCGTTCCCGGATCCCTACCTGATCGGACACGACTGCTCTCCCTTAAACTCCTGCCTTGCCAACCTTGTGTCGTATGGTCTCATTGGTATAGGCGATGCCTGCTCCCTTGTATGGTTCAGGGGGTCTAAGACGGCGAATCTCTGCCGAGACCTGACCTACCTGCTCTTTATTGGCGCCACGCACGGTGATCAAGTTCCGTTGGCTGACCTCGAATTCAATGCCCTCCGGTGGGCTAACGGTCACCGGTTGTGAATATCCAATGGCTAACTGTAGGTTTTTCCCTTGCATCTGAACGCGATAGCCCAATCCAGATACCACCAGCTGTTTCTGGAAGCCCTCGGCAACGCCCTTGACCATGTTAAAGATGAGCGTTCGCATGAGACCGTGCAGTGCCCGAGCTTGTTCGGACTCGACCCTTTTCCCAACAAGGAGCTTATGGTCTTCGAACTGCAGCTCGAGGAGGTCTGGCATGGTACGTGCTAGATGCCCACGTGGTCCTGTGACTTGAACTTGACCATCTTCTATGTTAACTTCTACGTCTGCAGGAAGGTCGATGGGCTTATTACCGATACGAGACATAATGGCTCTCCCTACCAGACCTGGCACATGACCTCACCACCGACATGTAACTGGCGGCACTCGCGGTCGGACATCACCCCGCGGGAAGTCGAAATAACGGCAACCCCCAAACCATTGAGAACCCGAGGCAGCTGATCAGCTGTGACATACATGCGGCGTCCTGGTTTGCTGATTCGTTGCAGGGATTGAATTACACTGACCTCACCGGGATCGTACTTGAGGCCAATACGAATCACTTTATGGCGACCCTCACCGGCCAGGTGTGCGTCCGCGATATAACCCTCCGCCTTAAGAATCTCCGCCAGGCGCCACTTCAGCTTAGAGGCCGGAATTTCTGTGGTCTCATGCTTAGCCAAAAGCGCATTGCGGATCCGTGTCAAAAAATCGGCAATTGGATCAGTCATCGTCATCGGTCAAGATCCTCATCCTTCCCTTTGCAGCTGGAAGTTTACCAGCTGGCCTTGATCACTCCAGGAACTTCGCCACGCAATGCCCGCAAACGAAAGCAGATGCGGCACATTTGGAATTTCCGTAAGTATCCCCGTGGTCGCCCGCAAATCTGACAGCGATGATAAGCCCGCACGCGGAATTTCGGTACCCGGTTCGCTTTCACAATCAAGGATTTCTTCGCCAACTTGAATTCCCCCTATGCCTCGCGGAATGGCATACCCAGCAGGGCCAACAAGCTTCGTGCTTCCTCGTCAGTCTGTGCCGTGGTAACAATAATAACACCAAGCCCCTTCACACGCTCCACAGCTTCGTAGCTGACTTCTGGGAAAATAATCTGCTCGCGAATCCCAAGCGCGTAATTGCCCCGTCCATCGAAAGCATCGGGAGGGATCCCTTTGAAGTCACGCACCCGTGGGAGTGCCACGTTGATGAGTCGGTCCAGGAACTCGTACATGCGCTCTTGCCGCAACGTGACTTTACACCCAATCGACATGCCAGCGCGCAGTTTGAAGTTGGCGATTGACTTCTTCGACTTGGTAACCAATGGTTTTTGGCCAGTAATTAAGGCCAGCTCGTTGACCGCTGAATCAAGGATCTTGGAGTTCTGGATAGCCTCTCCCACTCCCATGTTGATGACGATTTTCGTCAGCCGCGGTACCTCGTGGGGGTTCTGATAGTCATATGTCTGGCGTAATTGAGGCACCACCTCATGCTGATAACGCTCTTTCAACCGAGCCGTCATGGCTTCTCCGATCTCCTCATCGGCCACCTTCTCATCGATGTAGGTGCTCCAGGGGCCCAATAATCTGTCTCATCCAGCCTGGCCCACTACATCCCCGCACCGACGGCACACGCGAACCTTTTTGCCATTCTCGAGGTTCTTCTTTCCCACTCGTATGGGAAGGTCGCAACGGGTACAGACCAACATAACGTTCGACACGTGTATCTTGCCCTCACGCTCGATAATGCCACCCTGCTGCGTGAGCCGACTGGGTCGCATATGACGCTTGATCATGTGGATCTTCTCGACGATGATGCGTCCTTCATCGGTGTGCACGCGGAGGACCTTGCCGCGCTTGCCTTTATCTTTGCCAGTGATGACTTCGACAAAATCGTCTCTGCGGATATGCCACGTCCGAGGAGTTTTCTTCTCCATGGCTATAGCACCTCGGGAGCGAGTGAGACGATCTTCATATATCTCCTGGCTCGGAGTTCACGGGCTACAGGGCCAAAAATACGCGTACCCATCGGGTCTCCTGCTTCGTTAATCAGCACTGCCGCATTTCCATCAAATCGGATGTAGGAACCGTCAGGGCGCCGGACCTCTTTGGCCGTACGCACCACAACCGCGCGGCGGACCTCGCCTTTTTTGACGGATCCATTAGGGGTTGCCTCCTTCACACTGACGACAATGACGTCTCCCAGGGTGGCGTATTTGCGGTTGGAGCCCCCCAGAGAGCGAATGCACATGACCTTTTTCGCGCCTGTGTTATCGGCAACGTCCAGAATCGTGCGGGGCTGAATCATGGATTCCTCCGGGCTTCCTGGCTCTCAGTACGTTCCAGGATAGCCATGACGCGCCAGCGTTTATGCCGACTCAGTGGCCGGCTTTCGATGATTCTCACACGGTCGCCTGGTTGGCAGATGCTGTTCTCGTCATGTGCCATGAAGGTGCGCGAGCGTCGAACATAACGCTTAAACTGGGGATGTTTCGTCAGACGGTCGACGCGTACCGATACTGTCTTTACCATCTTGTTGCTCACAACCTCACCCACCAAGGTCTTTCGTCGGCCTTGTGCCTGCATGATGTCCTCTCGTCTGGGTATGGGGCGACTCGTGCTAGGCCAGCGCTCTCTGCTGTTGAACGGTCTTCAGGCGAGCAATGTCTCGCCGCACCGTGCGGATGCGGCCCACATTCTCGATCTGTCCCGTCGCCAATTGAAAGCGCAAGTTAAACAGCTCTTCTTGCAGCTCTCGCAACTTTCCGCGTAGCTCCTCATCTGATAGATTACGTAGCTCAGCGGCCTTCATGACGCCCCTCCACATCTCACTCCTTCATGACAAAGCGAGTTTTCAAGGGCAGCTTGTGCGCCGCCAGGCGCATGGCCTCGCGGGCAATCGTCTCATCGACCCCCTCCATCTCGTAGAGGATGCGGCCCGATCGCACCACGGCAACCCAGAACTCTGGTGCACCCTTTCCCTTTCCCATACGAGTTTCTTGGGGTTTTTTCGAGACAGGCTTGTCTGGGAAGATGCGAATCCAGATCTTACCACCACGCTTCACATGGCGCGTCATGGCGATACGCCCTGCCTCAATCTGTCGGTTGGTCAGCCAACCAGGCTCGAGCGCTTTGAGCCCGAAACTCCCATAGTTTAGGCTTGATCCACGGTAGGCGATGCCGGTGCGACGCCCACGATGTTGTTTGCGGTACTTGACTTTCTTCGGCATTAACATGGCCAAGAACCTCCGCTTCGGATCGCGCAGCGTCTCATGTGGGCGCAGCCACTGTAGACGCAGGGGTACGCAGCTGCGGCATTATTTCTCCCTTAAACAGCCACACCTTCACCCCGATCGCCCCATATGTTGTCCGTGATGTCGCCGCGCCGTAGTCGATATCTGCTCGCAGCGTATGCAAGGGCACCCGTCCTTCGCGATACCACTCGGTGCGCGCCATTTCAGCACCGCCCAAGCGTCCGGAGCAGGTGATCCGAATCCCCTTCGCCCCCAGCCGCAGAGCGGAGGTGACCGCCTTTTTCATGGCACGTCGAAATGCGATGCGGCGTTCAAGCTGCAGGGCGACGTTTTCAGCTACGAGTTGAGCATCAAGCTCGGCGCGCCGAATCTCGATGATGTTCACGAAGACCTGCTTCTTGGTCATCGCCTCCAGTTCAGCTTTCAGCTTGTCGACTTCTGTCCCTTTGCGGCCGATGATGATCCCGGGGCGTGCGGTGTGAATGTTAATCTTGACTCGCTTTGCCGCGCGTTCAATCTCGATGCGAGCGATCCCAGCGTGGAAGAGCTTCTCCTTGATGAACTGACGGATGCGAATGTCCTCATGCAACTGCTCACCGTAACCACGTCGAGCAAACCAATTGGACTCCCAGGTCTTGGTGATGCCAAGTCGAAAGCCAACGGGATGGACTTTCTGCCCCACCCTACCCTCCTTTTCTATG
>JBKPCR010000329.1:0-10356 GCA_046727435.1 bacterium
CATTCTGGAGAATGACCTGTATCGGCGTGCCAACGCCGGGCAGGTGCGTGCCTTCCTGGACGCCTGCCAGCATGTCATCGTCATCGATCATCTGCGGCACGCCACGGCTGAGCAGGCCGAGGTCGTCCTGCCGGCCGGGACATTTGCCGAGGCGGACGGCACATTCATCAGCAGCGAAGGGCGGGCCCAGCGTTTCTTTCAAGTCTTCGTGCCCGGAGATGAGATCCAGGAAAGCTGGCGCTGGGTGCGCGACATCATGGTGGCCTGCGGTTGGACTGAACTGGACAGTTGGCAGAACCTGGACGACATCCTCGACGCCCTGGCAGACGAGCTTCCCGCCTTCGCGGGGCTTCCGGACCTGGCACCGCGTGCCGATTGGCGCGTCGCAGGCCTGAAGATCGCGCGCCAGTCGCACCGCTACAGCGGGCGTACCGCTATGGCGGCGCATCGCAATGTGCATGAGCGCCGGCCGCCTGTCGATCCTGACGCACCGCTCGCCTTCTCAATGGAGGGCGTGCAACGACAAGCCCCGCCGCCCCTCATCCCGCTGTTCTGGGCGCCGGCATGGAACTCCACCCAAGCGGTGAACAAATTCCAGAGCGAAGTCGGCGGCCCGTTACGCGGCGGCGACCCTGGGCGACGGCTGATCGAACCGGCTCAGGACGGCGAAGGCGCCTACTTCAACGAGGTGCCAGCTGCGTTTGCACCTCGCCCTGGCGCATGGCTGCTCGTCCCCACCTATCACCTATTCGGCTCGGAAGAGCTGAGCCTCTTCGCTCCAGCTGTGGCCGAGCGGGCACCCAGGCCGTATCTGGCGCTGAACCAGGAGGATGCCCGCGATCTGCAGGTCGGGCCCGCTGACGAGGTGGAACTGCGGCTGGCCGACACGGCCCACCGCCTGCCTGTGAAGATCGACCTGGGGTTGCCCAGGGGGCTTGTGGGGCTTTCCGCGGGCCTGCCCGCTGTGCAAGGCGTGACACTGCCCATATGGTGTGAGGTATTGAGGATTGACAGGCCGTGAATGATACCCTGCGCGCCCTGCTGAATATCGTTAGCATTCTGTTCGTCCTGCTCACTCTGAGCGCCGGATTGATCTGGCTCGAACGTCGCCTCCTCGCGGCCTGGCAGGACCGCTACGGCCCCAACCGCGTGGGGCCGTTTGGACTGATGCAGGTGCTGGCGGATATGATCAAAATCCTCACCAAGGAGGACTGGGTCCCGCCCTTCGCCGATAAGCCGGTCTTTATCCTGGCGCCGGCGGTGGGCATGGTGACGGTCTTGCTGTCGTTTGCTGTCGTACCCTTTGCCCCAGGGATCGGCATCGTGGACCTCAACATCGGGCTGTTGTTCTTCCTCGCCATGTCGTCCATGGGCGTCTACAGCGTCATGCTGGCGGGGTGGGCATCGAACAATAAATATTCGTTGCTGGGGGGCTTGCGGGCTGCGGCACAAATGGTGAGCTATGAGGTGTTCATGGGCCTGTCGCTCATGGGGGTGGTGATCCTGGCCGGGTCGTTCAACCTGCGGGACATCGTCGAAGCGCAGCGGCATTTATGGTTCTGCGTCCCCCAGATTTTAGGTTTGGGGATCTTTTTCATCGCCGGCCTCGCCGAAACGCGCCGCCTACCGTTTGACCTCCCGGAGGCCGACAGCGAACTGATCGCTGGTTTCCATGCGGAGTATTCCGGGATGAAATTCGGCATGTTCTTCGTCGGCGAATATCTGGGCATCATCCTCATCTCCGCCATAATCACGACGCTGTTCTTTGGCGGCTGGCTTGGCCCGGCCCTGCCGCCGGTCATATGGTTTTTCCTGAAAACCCTCGTCTTCATCTGCCTGTTCATTTTGCTGCGCGCCTCGCTGCCTCGGCCGCGCTACGACCAGCTCATGGCCTACGGCTGGAAAGTGCTACTGCCGCTGGCTTTGCTAAATCTGGTGGTAACCGGCGGCCTGGTGTTGGCGACGTAGAGGGGGAGGGATTTTAACCCAGGAGAACGCAATGTTCAGCCTGTTGCGCAGCATGTGGTATGTGTTCATGCACCTTTTCAGGAGACGTGCCACCATTCAGTACCCCGACGAGAAGCCTCGGCTGACGCCGCGATGGCGCGGGCGCATCATTTTGTCGCGTGATCCCGATGGCGGCGAGCGTTGCGTCGCCTGTTATCTCTGTGCCGTGGCTTGCCCAGTGGATTGCATTGCCTTGCAAGCCACGCAAGATGAAGCCGGCCAGCGTTACCCGGAGTTCTTCCGCATCAACTTCTCACGCTGCATCTTCTGCGGCTTCTGCGAAGAGGCATGCCCGACGTATGCGATCCAGCTCACCCCAGATTTTGAGATGAGCGAGTACGACCGGCAAAACCTGGTGTATGAGAAGGAAGATCTATTAATCAACGGGCCCGGCAAATACCCTGGCTACAATTTCTACCGGGTAGCCGGGCTGGCCATCAGCGGCAAGGACAAAGGGGAAGCCGAAAACGAGTCGCCGCCTGTGGATGTACGCAGCTTATTGCCTTAAGAGGGAGCGCTCAGGGAGCCCATTTGATGCACGCTGTTTTCTACATCGCCGCAGCTGTGGCCATTGCCTCCACCATCATGGCGATCACCCGGCTGGACGCAGCGCATGCTCTGTTATACTTGATCGTGTCGCTCCTGGCTATAGCAGTGGTGTTCTTCGTATTAGGGGCGCCTTTCGTGGCGGCGCTCGAGGTCATCATTTACGCTGGCGCCATTATGGTCCTCTTTGTCTTCGTAGTGATGCTGCTCAATCTGGGGCAGGCCGCCATCGCGCGGGAGCGTGGGTGGGTGCGGCCGCGAATGTGGATCGGACCGACGATCCTGGCAGCGATCCTCGTCGGGGAGTTGCTCTATATCCTGAGCCAACCCGGGAGTCCGTCCGTCAGCCCCAGGGTCGTCGAGCCGCAAGAGGTAGGTATCGCCCTCTACGGGCCTTACCTTATCGGTGTCGAGCTGGCCGCCATGCTGTTGCTGGCCGGTCTAGTTGGAGCCTACCACCTGGGTCGTCGGCAGCGCGATCGTTCCAGGCCGAGGGAGGAGCGCCATGGCGATGATACCTATGGAGCAGGGGCTGTTCCTGGCCAGCGTCCTGTTCGCGCTGGGACTGATCGGCCTGTTGGTACGCCGTAACGTGATCTTCATGCTGATGTCCGTTGAGATCATGTTGAACGCCGCCGGGCTGGCCTTTATCGTCGCGGGCTCGCGGTGGCAACAAGCCGATGGCCAGGTCATGTTCATGTTCATCCTAGCCATGGCAGCCGCCGAGGTGGCAGTTGGTCTGGCGCTGATCCTGCAGATGGCGCAGCGCTTCAAAGCCGTCGATATCGATTTGGCCAGCACGATGCGAGGCTGATTATGCTGCAGCTGCTGTGGTTGGTTCCGGCCTTCCCCTTTGCCAGCTTCTTGGGGCTGGTCCTGATCGGTTCGCGGCTTTCACGACCGCAGGTGGCGCTCATCGGCGTCGGGTCAGTAGGACTGTCGGCGCTCGTGGGCATTATCGTGGCATTCAGTTTCATCAATGCGCCTCCCCCCGGCTACGCCTATGCGCAGACGCTCTGGCAGTGGATGACCGTAGCGAACTTCATGCCGAAGATCGCCTTCTACCTGGATGCCCTATCGCTGGTGATGCTATTGGTGGTGACGTTCGTCGGTTTCCTCATCCATCTCTATGCCGCCGAATTTATGCTCAAGGAAGAGGGCTACAGCCGTTTCTTCGCCTATATGAATTTGTTTGTCGCCGCCATGCTGACGCTGGTGTTGGCGGACAACCTGCTGCTGTTATATCTCGGCTGGGAGGGGGTCGGGCTTTGTAGTTATCTGCTCATCGGCTTCTGGTATCAAGATCCAGCCAATGGGTATGCCGCGCAAAAGGCGTTCATCGTCACGCGCATCGGCGATACGGCGCTGGCCATCGGCCTGTTTCTCCTCTTCACCACCTTAGGCACGCTGGATATTCAGGCCGTCATGCAACGCGCCTCACAAGCATGGCCCGTCGGTTCAGAGCTAGCCGTCGCGACGGCGGCGCTCTTACTCGGAGGAGCACTGGGGAAATCAGCGCAATTGCCACTGCAAACTTGGTTGCCGGACGCCATGGCTGGACCCACGCCAGTGAGCGCACTCATCCATGCCGCGACGATGGTGACGGCCGGGGTGTACCTCATCGCCCGCACCCATACGCTGTTTACCCTCGCTCCTGCAGTGCTATCCGCGGTGGCGGTGATTGGCGCTCTGACGCTGCTGCTGGCCGGTTGTAGCGCCCTGACGCAACGTGACATCAAGCGCGTGCTGGCGTATTCCACCATCAGCCAGATCGGCTATATGTTTCTCGCCCTCGGCGTCGGGGCCTGGTCGGCGGCCATCTTTCACTTGCTGACGCATGCCTTCTTCAAGGCACTGCTATTCTTAGCTGCCGGCTCGGTGATTCTGAGCCTGCACCATGAGCACGATATCTTCCGCATGGGCGGATTACGCCGGCATCTCCCCTTGACCTTCTGGACCTTCCTCATCGGCGGGGCAGCGCTAGCGGGCTTGCCGCTGCTGACCGCCGGCTTCTACAGTAAAGACTGGATTCTCTGGCAGGCCTGGGCCGGCACAGCAGGCAGCCCCTGGCTCTGGGTGGCCGGATTGCTCGGCACCCTGCTGACCTCGGTGTATATCTTTCGCGTGGTATTCCGGGTGTTCTATGGTCCGGTGATGACACCCGTCAGCGAAAAACCCGGCTTCCGCATGCAGCTCGCGTTGGTGACCTTGGCCGTGCTTTCGGTGGTGGGGGGGTGGCTAGAGCTGCCCCAAAGCTTGGGGCACCTGCCGCTGTTCTCGGGCTTTTTACAAACGGCTTTGCCCGCATCGCCCCCAATACAGACTGAGATTGGCACGGAAGGAACCTTGCAGCTCATCGCCAGCGGAGCTTCTGTCCTCGGGATCGCCTTGGCGTATATCGTGTTTCTCCAACGTCCGCATGTGGTCGAAGGCCTGACCCAAACGCCATGGGGGGCGGCCATACACCGCTGGTGGTTCGGCGGCTGGGGGTTCGATCGGCTGTATAGTCAGCTCGTCGTCGAACCGTTCATATGGCTCGCCCAAATCAACAAAGATGATGCCATCGACGCCGTCTATCACGGCATCGCCCGACTGCATCGGATTGCTCATCACCGGCTTTGTCAGACGCAGACGGGCAAGGTACGCTGGTATGCGGCAGGCATCGCAGCCGGTTCGATCGTCATCATCGCTCTGGCGGTATGGCTATGATCTTAGCTTGGTTCATCAGCATCCTGCTTGCGGGTGGCTTTCTGGCCTGGCTCTTCGGGAAGCGCCATCCGCTGTGGGCCCGTTGGATCGCCCTCGGGGCACTGGCCATCGACCTGCTGCTCGGACTGGCGATCTGGCTGTGGCACCCGGGTCAGGTGGGGCTGTCCGAGCACGGAGCATGGTTGATCGAGGTGCAGTGGGCCTGGATTCCCCAGTTCGGCATCAGCTTCCATCTGGCCATGGATGGCCTGAGTCTGTTACTGGTCCTGCTCACCTTTTTCCTGGGGATCATGGCTGTGATCGCGTCATGGTCGGAGATCCAAGTAGGTGTGGGCTTCTTTCACTTCAACCTCCTGTGGGTCCTGGCCGGGATCGTGGGCGTCTTTCTGGCCCTGGATCTCTTTCTGTTCTACTTTTTCTGGGAGATGATGCTGGTGCCGATGTACTTCCTCATCAGCATCTGGGGCCATGAAAACCGCGTCTACGCGGCGGTCAAGTTTTTCATCTTCACGCAAGCGAGCGGCCTGCTGATGCTGCTGGCGATTCTGACGCTTTTCTTCCTGCATCACCAGCAGACCGGCGTCTATACCTTCGCCTACGGCCAATTACTGGGAACGCCCATGGGCCCCTCGACGGCGATGTGGCTGATGTTGGGCTTTTTCGTGGCTTTCGCCGTCAAATTACCGGCGGTCCCCTTTCATACCTGGCTGCCCGATGCCCACACCGAGGCCCCCACGGCTGGCAGCGTCATCCTTGCAGGTCTGCTGCTCAAAACCGGGGCCTATGGCATGCTGCGTTTTGTGCTGCCCCTGTTCCCGCAGCCCGCATGGCTCTTTGCGCCCGCTGCCATGGTCCTGGCCGTGACTGGTATCTTGTATGGCGCAGTCCTGGCGTTCGCGCAGACCGACCTCAAGCGCCTCGTGGCCTACACCAGTATCAGCCACCTGGGATTCGTCCTCTTGGGGATTTTTGCCTGGAACGAGCTGGCGCTGCAGGGCGCCGTACTACAGATGATCTGCCATGGCATCAGCACGGGAGCGTTATTCATGCTGGCCGGAGCATTGCAGGCGCGTCTCCATACCCGCGATATGAGACGCATGGGAGGACTGTGGTCGACGGCGCCGCGCTTGGGCGGGGTCGGCCTCTTTTTCGCCATGGCCGCTCTGGGATTGCCCGGACTGGGGAACTTCCTGGCCGAGTTTCTGGTCTTGGTTGGGTCCTTCCGGGTGAGTGCCTTATTGACCATGGTGGCAACGTTGGGCTTGGTCACTGCCACGGTTTATGCGCTCAGAGTGGTCCAACGGACCTTCCACGGACCCAATACAGAGGGCTGGAGGATCCCCGATCTGACAGCCCGCGACATGGCCACCATGGCGGTGATGATCGCTGCCCTGGTGTGGTTAGGCCTCTACCCTCAAGCGCTCCTGGAGACCGCAGCGCCGGTTTTGAATGACCTGCAACAGGTGGCCGAGCCGTTTCGCATTGTCAGGAGGTGACCCTGTGGACGTGGCGAACTTCATGGGTCTATTACCCCTTATGGTCATCGCTGCGACAGCGGTCGCTGCCCTCCTGCTAGTAGCCGTGCACCGTCGCCATCTGGCGGCGGCGATCATGACGGTCATCGGACTTGGCGGTGCTGTGATGACCATACCATTGGCAGCCAGGGTGGTCCCTCGCCAAATCACCCCCCTGCTCATCGTCGACGGCTATGGGCTCTTCTATATGGCGCTCCTCATCGCCGCGAGTATGATCGTCGTTATCCTAGCGTATGGGTATCTGCAAGGGCGCGAGGGCAACCTTGAGGAGTTTTACGTCCTCCTGTTGCTGGCGACTCTTGGGGCAGTCGTGCTGGCCCTCAGTAACCATTTTGCCTCGTTATTTCTTGGGCTCGAGCTCCTCAGCGTGGCCCTGTATACCCTCATCGCTTACCTGCGAACAAGCGCGCGTCCACTGGAAGCAGCCATAAAGTACCTCATCCTGGCCGCAGCCTCCGCCGCTTTCCTCTTATTTGGCCTGGCTCTGATTTATGCGGAGCTTGGGACCATGGAGTTTGAGCGCATGGCGATGCTCCTCACCACGGGGGACAACTCTCGGAGTGTATTCGTGCTCACCGGCCTGGCGATGACGGTCACCGGTATTGGCTTTAAGCTGGCGGTGGTGCCCTTCCATATGTGGACCCCAGACGTATACGAGGGGGCGCCGGCGCCGGTGACGGCCTTCGTGGCCACCGTATCGAAGGGCGCCATCGTGGCACTGCTGTTGCGCTATTTTGTGCAGACGGGGGCCCATCCATATGGCTCATTGATACTAGCGTTCAGCGTGATGGCTGGAGCGTCGATAGTCGTCGGCAATCTGCTCGCCTTGCTGCAGGAGAATGTTAAGCGTGTCCTGGCCTATTCGTCGATCGCCCATCTTGGCTATCTGCTGGTGGCATTGGTAGCTGGCGGCCCGAGAGGCGTCGAAGCCGCTACCTACTACCTTGTGGCCTACATGCTGACCACGCTGAGCGCATTCGGCAGCGTAATTGTGCTCTCCGAGAAAGAAGGGGATGCCGAGAACATCGCGGCGTACCACGGGTTGTTCTGGCGTCGGCCTTGGCTGGCTATGGTTTTCACCGCTGCTTTACTCTCATTGGCTGGCATCCCCTTAACGGCGGGCTTCGTCGGGAAATTTTACGTCCTACTGGTCGGCGTCGAATCCGCTTTATGGCCGTTGATCTTCCTCTTGGTGTTCGGCAGCGCCGTCGGGCTGTTCTATTACCTGCGCCTCGTAGTGGCCATGTACGGCTCCCTTCCAGAGGCCCCAGACGTCCATCTCATGAGGCCCGCGCCGTCGCCGTCGTTCGCTACTATCCTGACGCTGACGGTGCTCACCCTTGGCGTGGTATGGCTGGGTCTCTATCCTGCGCCACTGATCCACACCATCCGGCTGACGGTGGCCAGTCTCTTGTGAGGCGGTGCAAAGCTATGGTTGATGTGGGCATAGCACGTCGGCCACACATGCCAGACCGCAGTCCATAGTTACTCGATGATCAGGTACACTTCACGCTTTGGTGACTGTGCCAGCAGCCCCGATATATGGCCGGTCCACTGCTGAAACGCCGGGTTTTCTGTCACCTGCTTGATTTGTGTCTCCAGTGTCTCCAGAGCAGGGGCTTCCTGCTCGAGAACTACATCGGGCGCCCCCAGAGAGGCAAAGTGATTGTGCAATACTCTCGGCCTGAGGCCGCCGACCTCGCTTACCATGGCCACGAGTTTGCGGAGTTCCTGCTCTACCTCACCGGTTTTACCGGGTTGTGTATGGAACGTGAGGCGTGAGACGTACATCGCTCGACTCCTTCGCAGCATGTTACAACTAGTTGTCCGACCGTCTTCCTAAGCACTATGCACCAGCATTTCACCCCTCTCAAACCCTCCCGCGGCGCAAAATCCATACCAAAACGGTCTCAGCCGGGGCATACCCGTGTGCTCTCGCGCCGGCAGTGCATGTAGTACGCGGCGCACGGGCGGCAAGCGTGCGGGCACAGCCTCTCATATTGAGGGGATCAAGCATGGCTCTGTCTCAGATTGGGAGGCTACATGCGCCTCGAAGCCAGGTGTCTTCAGCGGCATTGGCAGGGAGCATACCAGGATGAGCGGGTTGCTGGCATAGAAGTTGCGATCAACTGGTGATGAGTACACCGCGCCCGCACACCAAGCAGCGACAGGTCATTGGCGGCGCTTGTCTGCATACGGGGACGATCCCCAGCACGACCTTGCGGGAAGCGGTACCGTACTTTACTGGTCGCCGCCTGCATAAGGAGCGACGCTATGCCGCGTGAAACCATCGATCTCCCATATCAGGTCGATCATCTCTCGATTCTGGATGAGAAGGGGAATCTAGACGAGGCACTCGAGCCAGACCTTGCCGATGATCTCCTGCTGAGACTCCATCGCACCATGCTGCTGGCGCGGCGCATGGACGAGCGTATGCTGAGGCTACAACGGCAGGGGCGCATGGGCACCTTTGCGCCTGTCAAAGGGCAGGAAGCGGCGCAAATAGGAGCGGTCGCCGCCTTGCGGCCGTCGGACTGGATGGTCCCCTCTTTTCGCGAGAGCGCTGCGGGGTTGTGGCGTGGCCAAACGATCGAAAGTCTCCTGTTAATATATGGAGGTTATTATCAAGGCAACGCCATAGCGGACGACGTGCGCAATTTCCCCGTGGCCGTTCCGGTCGGTACGCAACTCCTCCATGCCGTCGGACTTGGATACGCCATCAATTACCGCCAACAGGACGAGGTCGTGATGGTGTTCTTCGGTGACGGCGCCACCTCGGAGGGAGACTTTGCGGAAGCCCTAAATTTTGCCGGGGTCTGGCAAACACCGGTGGTCTTCATCTGTCAGAACAATGGCTGGGCCATTTCGCTGCCGCGTGCTGCGCAAACACGTACCAAGACCCTCGCCCAGAAGGCCCTCGCCTTTGGCCTTCCGGGCATCCAGGTGGATGGTAACGATGTCCTGGCCGTATACAGCGCCGCACAAGAGGCTGTGGAGCGCGCCCGCAGCGGCAACGGCCCGACGTTGATCGAGTGTGTGACCTATCGTCTTTCGGTGCATACGACGGCCGATGACCCCAGCAAGTACCGCAGCGACGACGAGGTCGCGGCGTGGGAAAGGCGTGAGCCGCTGCCACGTTTTCAGGAGTATTTGAGGGGCAAGGGACTGCTCTCCGACGCAGCGCTTGAGACCCTCGAAGGCGAGATCGAGGCAGAACTGCGTGAAGCGGTGCAGCAGGCGGAACAGCAGAAGGAGCAGTTGGCCGGGGAAGCGCGCTCGCTGTTCGATCATATCTATGCGGACATGCCACCCTATGTGCAGGAACAGCGACAGGAACTGGACAAGATGCTCGCCGCCGGCCAGGGTGCGAAGGAGGCAAGCAATGGCTAAAATGACCATGGTCCAAGCGATCAATCTCGCCCTTCGCCAGGAGATGGAACACGACGACAGCATCGTCGTCCTCGGCGAAGACGTTGCTGTCGATGGGGGCGTCTTTCGTGTGACCGACGGACTCCTCGAGGCCTTTGGCGAGCGCCGGGTGATCGACACGCCATTGGCA
>JBKPCR010000330.1:0-16989 GCA_046727435.1 bacterium
TGCTGTTTCAATCCCTTTCAGGGAATCTGCCCTTCTGCGGCAATCGCCCTGACCATCATCGGCGGTCAATACGCCTTCGTTTCAATCCCTTCCAGGGAATCTGCCCTTCTGCGGCACCACCGCTGCAAACATGGCCAACACCTCCTTTACACCGGTGGGGAATTGCCCCGACTCGCGCAACGGCACCGTGCAGCGTGCGCCCTTGACCCATGACACCAGCCCTCTGCTGTGCTATACATCCCTCGCTCAGAGGTTGAGAGCTGAGGAGCCACGTGGGTGCCAACCGACGACTTCGCGCAACTGCAACTCCACTTGGTCGACCAGACGCAATGGCGCTATGAAGTGATCCGGCCCATCGTCCTCTTTGCCGACCAGACGCCGCGCCAACGGGCGGATGAGACCGACACGCACCCCGCCACCGTGCGGACGCTCACCCGCCGGTTTCGGCAGCAGGGGATGGTGGGGCTCCTCCCGGAGGATGTGGAGGTCAGCGTCCGGGCGGGAGCCGCGGGTGCCAGAGGCGGTGCGAGAGGAGCTGGATCGGCTCAAGGCGCTCTACGACGGCTTCCGCTATCACGACATCCCCCATGTGCCCTCACCAGTGGGGAAGCCAGCCTCGGGGCCCCACCCGTACAAAGCGTCGCATCGCCATCAGTACTGGTTCATCGACGGGCGCCGCATGGACTTTGTGTTGGAGGGGGTGCGGTGGTGGAGCCTCATCATCCTGGAGGGGTATTCACGGACGATGCTGGCCGGGATGATCGCCCCCACCGAGGCCACCTGGGTAGCGCTGATGGTCCTCTATACCGCCTGTCTGCGCTATGGGGCGCCCGAACAGCTCGTGTCCGACAGTGGGGGCGCCTATACGTCGGCCGACTTTGAAGCCGTCTGTATGCGGTTGCAGATCCACCATGAGACGATCGTCAGCACCCAGGGTGAGAGCTATCAAAACCTGATGGAGACCCACTTCAACATCCAGCGGCGCCTCCACGATTATCAGTTCTCGTTGGCCCGCACCCCCCTGGAGCTCGAGCGACGTCATCAAGCCTTCATCCACGTCTATAACCCGACGGCGCATCAGGGGTTCCTCCACGACCAGCGCCTCCCCCCGATTCCCCTCGAGGTCCTCGGGACCGCCAAGGGCCGCATCTATGCCCCGGAGGAGCTCGCCCGCCGCTTCTCGCATGCCCTTTTCCCACGGACGACGAATCGCCATGGCTGTGTCACCTTGCATAGCTACCACTTCTATGTCGAGGAAGGTCTCCCCCAGACGCAGGTGTTGCTGTGGGTGTCCGGCGAACACTTGCGAGCCGCCTTTGACAACGTGGTGCTGGCCAAATATCGCTCTCGGTACGATTGGCGGGACCGGCACGTGAAAGATGTCCGCGATGGCGTGTTTCATGCGACCCGCTTCGCGTCGCCCCAGGGCACGCTCATCCCGCTGACGTCCCAGGACTCCTTGGTGGTGTATCGGGCGAGGGCGGCAAGGCGTCTGAAGCAGTCGCTCCCCCCCACCCCGCAGTTGCTGCTGTTTGAGGTGGTGCAGACCGGGTAAGCGGGCCTCATGCCATACCGGTCGGGAGTCTGAATCGGTGAGGATCCCATATGGCGGTGCAAGAGACGTGAGGAGAGCCGTGGCGTGGCTGTGCAGGTGTGTCCGTGCGTAGGTGAACTGATGGCGCTCGGATGGGCGCCCCTGCTTGCTCCGCATCCCCCTGCACGCGCAGTTGCACGGTCTCCCCGGGGTGCACGAGCAGCCCGGCGGCCCCACAGCTCGCGGCCGTCGCACCTGCCATGTGTTGAAACTGCACTTGTTGCCCGGTGGTGAGGTTCGTACAGCTCCCACGGCTCGGTGTCATTCCCACCACCGCGCCCCCGACATCCGTCGCACCCGTCTGCATAGGGCCACGCACGCGCAGGGCGACCTGGTCCCCGGCGCTGACCGCCAAGCCCGCGGCCTCGCAGTCCCATGGGACCACCGGGTCGCTGAGCATCGCCGCCTGCCCGGTGGTGACGTTCTGGCAGACCACGGTGCCCGGCGTAAACCCGCTGACCCAGCCCCCGAGCGCTTACCCGGGCACTTCGACTTCATAGGCCCCGATGTCGCAGGCGCCCCCGGCGGGTTGGGGCCGCGCCCGGCACCGCTGATCGCCGAAGACAGTCGTGCCACAGCCGTGGGCCCCCGAGGGGATGGCATCAATCGCGGGGCTACCGGGGAGCAGGGGGTGCGTGAGGGTGCCGCCGCCGTTGTCCTGCAGGGGCCCGAGCAATGGATCGGTCCCCGGCAGGTCGGTGGGTTCGGTCAGCTGGCAGCTGGTATCACTATCCAGGTTGTAGCCCGTAGAGGTAACCGTACTGGAAGCGTGGTGGCAGTCCCGACTCAGTAGGTTGCTGGCCACGATGCTCTGGGTGAGGGTCAGCGTGCCGTAGATGTTATAGAGGCCGCCGCCATACGAAGCGGTATTGCCGCTGACCGTAGTGTTGATTAGCGTCAGCGTGTCTCCGTTGCAGAGGCCGCCGCCATACGAAGCGGTATTGCCATGGACGGTGCTCTGGGTGAGGGTCAGCCGACCCCGGGCGTTGAGGAGGCCACCGCCGCCGGTGAAGGCGGCACTGTCGCTGACGGTGCTGTGGGCGACGATCAGCGTGCCCCAGTTGATAAGGCCGCCGGCGCCATAGGAAGCGGTATTGCCGTGGACGGTGCTCTGGGTAAGGGTCAGCGTCCCACGGTTGATGAGGCCGCCGCCGTCCGACGTGGTATTGCCGCGGATGGTACTCTGGGTGAGGGTCAGTGTCCCATCGTTCCGAATACCGCCGCCCTCCCCCCTAATCGCACGACCATAGCGAATTGTCAGGTCCTGGAGGGTCGCGGTGACACCGCTGGCGATGGTGAACACGCGGTCGGTGGCCGTGCCGCGGGTGGCCGCCGCCTGCACGATGGTGGTGGCCGCTGCCTCCCCCTGCAGCGCCAGGCTCTTATTCACGGCAATGCCGGCTTCGGTATACGTCCCGGCCGCGATCGCCAGCGTGTCGCCGTCGCGGGTCGTCGGCGCGGCGATAGCTACTTTGATACTCGTGTAGTCACAGCCGCTGGCGCACACCGTCCAGGTCGTGGCCGCCTGCGCCGCGAGGCTCACGCCAACACTCAAGGCCAGACATACCAGTAGGGCTATGAGCCCCCACTGTGACAGGACACGGCCTGGTGAGGTGACCGAACCGGGGCACGTCTGTGGCATCATCGCGTCCTCCCTTAGCAGACAATGGAGAGACCGGTGGAGCCCCGTGTGGCAGGCTCCACGTCCTGGAACCGACGGGTCTACGGCCCTGAGAAGAGGGGTTCAGAGGTACGTGGGGCATGCGGAGCTGACCGCACGCGGTCAGACGGAGGGGGGCCGGATCAGCGTCGACGGGCGGCAGGGTGCGACCCCTTCGCTGGGGCAACCATGGCGATCGCGTGGCGACGCAGGAGCGGCAAGCCTATCAGTACGCATGATAGACGGGCGTTAACATAGCAAATGAAGTCATTAATACTCAATATAAATCTTTTTAGGTATGATTGAGACGCTTCGTATGGCTGCAAGGTGAGCCGGCTTCAGTCCGCACTGGTGTAAAGGAAAATGGGTCTTCGTCGAATGGCATTAAGTTAAGCCCGAAACAGAGTCGAAATCGCGAAGTTGTTGAGCTGTAAGTCTCTGAATTTACTATAGCCTGCCACTTTGGCTTTTCCTAACTTAATGCCATTCGACGAAGAGCCGACATCCTCTACACCGGTGGGGAATGAAGCCGACCGCATGCAGAGGTGCGAACACCTTGCCGCGCATACGATATAATACGCTCTCACGGTGAATACGTGAGCGCTGGTATGGGGGCTCGACATGTGGCCCCATCTCCAGGTATCAGGGCATATCGGCCTGATACGCCATGGTGAGGCGTGGCGCCAGCCATCAGGGTATTTCTGAAACATCACCCATACACAAGAGGACAAGAAGGACATGCCAATGACCATCAGGCCACACACGCGGATCATCAAGACGTGGTTCGTGCTTCTCACCGGTGGTTCCCTGCTCATCGGCCTCCTTTGCTATGGCATCATCTTGCAGGCGCAGCAGCCGTCAGGTGATCGCGCGGAGCGGGCCCAGCGCCAGTCGAAGGAAGCCGAAGGTAAGGGTTTGGCGGAGCCGTTCAAGGGCCTCACGACGGATGGCACGCTGGTCCCAGGTCTCTTTCCTCTACGCTCAACCGGCGTGTCCACCGAGCCGGTCCGTCAAGCCGCAGATGCGTTCCTCGCGTCGTTGACCCCGGAGCAGCGTGCCAACACCATGTTTCCGGTGGACGACCCGGAATGGCGCAAGTGGATGAACCAGGATTTCTACGTTCGACAGGGCGTGAGCTTTCAAGAGATGACCGAGGGTCAACGCGAGGCCGCCATCGGGTTGCTGCGCGCCTCGCTCAGCGCCAAGGGGTTGCAGCTAACGCGCGACATCATGCGGCTGAACCACACGTTGGGCGAGCTCAACAACAACGATTTTGAACGGTACGGCGAATGGTTCTACTGGATCACCGTGATGGGCATACCATCAGCCAACGAGCCCTGGGGATGGCAACTCGACGGGCACCACGCGATCATCAACTACTTTGTGTTGGGCGATCAGGTGGTGATGACGCCGACGTTCTTCGGCTCCGAGCCGGTGCGTGCCCACGCTGGCAGGTACCAAGGGACCACCGTGCTCCAGGACGAGCAGAACCAGGGACTGGCGATGATCAACGCCCTCACCGACGCCCAGCGGGCCAAGGCGATCATTCGCATGTCTAAAACCGGGAACAACATCATGGCCCAAGCGTTCAAGGACAACCTCGTCCTCGAGTCCGTGGGGATTCGTGCGTCGGAGCTTGCGGCCGAACAGCAACTGCAGTTGCTCGCATTGATTCATGCCTATGTCAGGAACATGGACGATGGGCATGCGACGGTAAAAATGGACGAGGTCCAGCGACACCTCGACCACACGCATTTCGCCTGGATCGGCGGGACAGAGCCGACGAGCGTCTTCTATTACCGCATCCAGAGTCCCGTGCTGCTCATCGAGTTCGATCATCAATTGCCCGTGGGCTTGCGCCACCTTGCGTCCGATCCGCAGGTGGTCGATCGCGAGCACATCCACACCGTCGTGCGCACGCCAAATGGCAATGACTACGGCAAGGATCTCCTGCGGCAGCATTACGAAATCCACCCCCACCCCCATAATCACTAATGATGACTTTCGCTTTTCAAACACGCCGCACGCTGGGCCTGCAGGTCCAGCGTGCGGCCACAAATTACAGACGCTCGCCACGCACGCTGGAACCGTTCCCCACCCTGCTGGAGTACGACATGAGCGAAAATGCGCTGCGCACCGAGCTCGCGCAAGAGCCTATTCGCCACAGCGGCGGCATCGTCGCCGTGCCGCAAGGGCCGGGCCTCGGTATTGAGATCGACCGTGAGGTGCTTCAGAAATACTGCTAACCCCCGCCCGCGCATTACTACAAAAAGCCGGAGGAGATACCGCACCAGCGCGCGACGCGTGGGATGCTTCCGGCGCCGCAGAGCCAGAAGTCGACGCTCAGCCTGTATGCGCACTCAGCCTTTGAACGAGACCGGAGACGGAAGCGGCTTTCCCGCAAAATACGCGTTCAAATTAGAGAGAATCATCGCCGTCGCTGTGGTGCGCGCCTCCGGTGCGCGTCCGGCGATGTGCGGCGTGACCACCACGCTGTCGAATTGTTGAAGCTCCGGAAGCTGCGGCGGTACGTTCGGTTCGCCCTCGACCACATCGAGGCCTGCCCCCGCAATGCGCTTCGATCGCAGCGCATCGATCAGGGCCGCTGTATCTATAACCGTACCGCGTCCAATGTTGACGACATATCCTTTCGGCCCGAGCGCCGTGAGAACGTCCGCGTTGACGAGATGTCGCGTCCCCGCGCCGCCGGGCGCGGCGCAGATCAGGAAATCGGCCCACGTTGCCAGCTCGATGAGACTGTCGAAATATCGATAGGAAGATCCGGTGACGGCCTTCCGGTTGTGATAGCCGATCTCCATGTCAAAACCGCGCGCGGCGCGGTGCGCGATCTTGTTGCCGATTGTTCCAAGACCGAGAATGCCCAGACGCTTGCCGGAAATAGTCGGGGTGTCGACACGCCATTGCTCCTGCCATCCGCCGGCGCGCACGAAGCGATCGGCCTGAAGCAGGTGCCGGGTCGTTGCCATCAACAGCATCATGGCGGAGTCGGCGACAGCAGATGCGTTCGTGTCGGGGCAATTGGCGACCGCGATGCCCCGGGCCCGGGCCTTGTCAAGATCGACAGCCTCATAGCCTGCGCCGACGGTGCACACGATCTCGAGATTCGGAAGCAATTCCATCTCGTCGCCGCTCAAGCCCCCACGGCCATTGGTCAGAACGGCCCTGACGGTATCGCCTGCCTCGCGAACGGCGTCTATCCGGTTTGCATACTTCTTCCCCTCGCGAACGGCGTAGCCGGCGGCGGTCAGTGCGGCCGCGCGTTCAGGCGCGAGTCCCACGAGAGCCAGGACACCAATGTTCATGGCTGCTCCCTCCTTCAAGCCATCGCGGGCCGATGCGCCCGCAGGAAAGAGCGTACCTGGCGGACTGCCACGGGAATCTTGTCCTTGGAGTCCTTCCACGGAAAGAGGCTCACTTCGGACTTCGGCGCGAGCATCACGGACTCCATGGCGATGGTATACGCGTGCGACGGGGAGTCGTCCGGCATGACCAGCACGGGCGCCTGGCAGGAACGCACGAAATCGCGCGACACGGTGTAAACGAAATCGGCGGCGGCACCGCGGTACATCCGGGTAAGAAAGCGATCGACCTCGAGCGGGCCGGAGGACTGGCCGCTGTAGGCGTTGCGCAAGTCGGCAGTAATGCAACGATACTCGTTTCTGAACTCCTCCACCGGATTGAACGGCGCGCCCTTAGTGTTCCAGGCGATCGTCGAATTCAACCCGCCGCCGGGAATGAGGAGCAATGCGAAGCCGGAGCCAGCTTCTTCGTAGTGGATGCGAACGTTTCCTTTTTCGTAGAACGGCATGGCAGTTTCCCCTTTCCCGGTGCGTTGTGCGAATGCGCGCGGCGGCCGCGACCGCCGCTGCCGCCGCCGCGCCCGTTGTCAGCAGGGTGCGTCTCTTCGAATCCATACGTCTCCCCCTTGATGAACGCGTTTCGTTTGGCAGAACTCACTGCTGCTCGACGCCGGCGGCCTTGAGCGCCGTCTTCCAGACCGCGATCTGCTCCTTCATGTAAACCGCGAGCGCTTCAGGCGTGGATGATTTCGCCATGAAGCCGTGTCTCAGCATGAGATCCTTGACCATAGGCTTGCCCAGAACCGCGACCATCTCCTTGTTCATGCGCGCGACGATCTGGCGCGGCAGACCGGCGGGGCCGCCCAGGGCGAACCACGGACCGATCGGGAGCTTGGCCTGGCCCGTCTCCGGGAACGATGGCACGTCGGGCATCAACGGGCTGCGCTCGTTTAAAGTCCTCGCAAGTACCCTCAGCTTGCCCTCCTTCACGTGCGCCGAGACGCTTGTATTGGTGCCAAACAACAGCTGGACGCGGCCGGACAGCAGGTCGAGCATGGCCCCCTCCAGCCTTGCCACGTCGCCTGTCCCGCGGCCGTCCCCCCAAGGCACCCCAACGGCTCTACCCTACCGCATGCGGCGGCGCCTGTCCAGCACCCGCCACAGGCGCGCGCCGCCGCGCTGGCGGGTGGCCACGGCGCGCTGGGAGCACGGCGGGGTCGCCGCGGGGGAGCGCTGAGGCGGGTGCAGCCGGCGGGGCAGCGCAAAAATGCCGTTTGAATTTCCTATCCGCCTCGCGCAGGGCTGCAAAAAAGTGGCGAGACCTTGAACACTTTTTTTCCACACGCTACAGTTGTTGCAGATATTGCAGCTTGCATTTGACGCCATCCACAGGAGTACGCGCTATGCCGCAGACGCGCAACGTCGGCTTCCATCTAGATCCGGAGATCCACAAACGCGCCAAGATTCTGGCTGTGAGTGCAGGCGTACCGCTCCATCGGTGGGTGGAACGAGTCGTCAAAGAGGCAGTGCACACACAAAACCAAGTTTTAGTGGAGCTGAATACAACGACAGGTATGAAGACGAGTAGTAATTAGGTGTAGCGACCCGAGAATATAAACGGCTCTGCCCGAAAACATCGTAGTTTCATGCCCACATTAAGGCTCTTGGCCACTTTTGGTGAAACGGGGTAGTTTGGAGGTCTCGCAACGTTTTCCTGTCCACAGGAAGATAGGGAAGACCGCGCTGTTACTGAGGAAAAGTCCCTCCATTCCCCTCGTTGAGGTTCCTGTGCTCTCGACTTCACCAAAAGGGGCCAAGAGCCGAAGGGCATTAAGTTAGGCAGAACTCACGATCTTTATCGGGTGCCATGGATGTTGGTGTCTTCAACCATCTCCTGTATGTCTATGGTATCAGATACCCCGCATACAGGAGGGCACCGGATGGTCCCGAGCATCAACACTATACTGCAACGCTTCTCAAGTGAGTGGGCCGCGTTGCTGCAACCCGACGCCATCCTCACGGTGTGCCGCGACATTGGGTATACCGCATGGCGCGACCGCGTCCTTACGCCGGTCACCACCGTACAGCTGTTCCTGCTACAGATTCTGCGTGGCAATACTGCCTGCAGCCATCTCCCCCATCTGTCGGGCATACGGTTCAGTGCGGCGGCCTACTGTCAAGCCCGCGCCAGACTCCCGCTGCGCTTTTTTGACCTCCTCTTGGAGCGCTTCGGCAGCGCGGTGCAGCAATCCGCCTTGGACGACGGGCGATGGCATGGCCACCGCACCTTTTTGGTCGATGGCTCGGGCTGCTCCATGCCCGATACGCCTGCGTGACAAAAGGCGTTTGGCCAGCCGTCGGAGCAACGGCCTGGGTGCGGCTTTCCCGTCGCCCGCCTCCTGGGGCTGTTCCATGCCGGCAGCGGTGTGCTCCTCAAGCTGGTCATCGCGCCTCTCCTCACCCACGACCTTGCTCAAGTGCAGGCGGTGCATCCGAGCTTACAAGAAGGACATGTACTGGTGGCCGATCGGGGTCTGTGTTCATATGCCCATGTGGCCCTCCTCGTCCAGGCCGGCGTGCACGCCGTGCTCCGCGTCGGCGCGCCAGATTGTGGCTTTCACACCGGGCCGGCCCTTTGTCAGGCCGAGCGTGCGGCGGACGTCTGCCGTCAAAGGCGTGCCACGGTCCCGCTGGCTCAAAGCGCTCGGTGTCCATGACCAACTCGTGATGTGGTTGAAACCAAAAACCTGCCCCTCGTGGCTTTCCCGTGAGACCTTAGCGGCCCTACCCGAGTCGTGAGTGCTCCGAGAGTTGCGCTACGCCATCGGCCGCCCGGGCTTCTGGACCCGCCAGATCACCCTGGCGACCACGCTCCTCGACGCGGAAAGCTACCGTGTGGCCGACCTTGCCGAGTTGTACCGCCAGCGCTGGCAGGTTGAAACCGCACTGGCGCAGCTCAAGACCACGATGCAGATGGATGTGCTGCACTGTAAAACGGTACCAGGCGTGCTGAAGGAACTCACCGCCTTCGCCATCGTCTACAACCTGGTCCGGATGGTCATGTGCCAATCAGCCAGACTCCAACACCTCGGCGTAGAGCGGATCAGCTTTCTAGATGCGCTGCGGTGGCTTGGCGCGCCGAGCAGCGGGAGCCCGTTAGGAGTGTTGATCATCATCCCCATCCGACCGCACCGAGTGGAGCCGCGCGTCAAGAAACGACGGCCCAAGAGCTTCCCGTTTATGGTCAAACCCCGGCAAGCACTGCGTCAGCAGTTGGTCCAGCAAGAGCCCAGAGGCTAACTTCATGCCATTCGCGCAAGAGCCCAAATGTGGGCTGAAAACTGCGATGTTATCGGGCAGGACGATGTACGTTATCGCGCCGTTACAACTAGGGGCTAGGGTGGATCGCAGTGAAGTGGCGAGTGACAAAAAAGGTGAAGTCAGCAGCGCTCATCGCGTGTGCATCCGCCCTCCCGGCGGCCCCAAGCCCGTCACCCAGCCGCCTGCGCTGGCTGCACAAAGCGGCGGCCGCTGGCACCGTGGCGTACGCGAGCGGTGGACAAGGCCGTAGACTCTGCGCCTTGCTGCGGGCCGCTGCGCCGGGCTGCAGCGGGGTGCTGGGGACGCCGCCATCGCTCTGAGTGCCGTGGGGCCGCTGGCGGACGACGCTGGGATGCCCCAAGGGCGTTTTCGGGGGTTGCCCTCCGGAAGGGCCGGCGCTAAAATGCCGTTGGAATTTCCTATCCTTTCCTATCCTTAATTGACGCGACATGCCGGTTCCGTCGCGGTGGAGGCCGGGCTTATGGACAGCGTGACAATTCTGGGCCGGACGATTCCCGTCGAGTACCTCGTCGGAGCCGGCGGCGGCGCCCTTGACCAGGCGGCGCTGTTCGCCGGCCTGCAGGAGGCAGCCGCCCTGATCAACAGCGTCGGGACCTGGACGGGCGACGAGCGCGAGGCGTTGTCAGCGATGAACAAGATCGTCTTCTTCTCCGGCGAGATCGTGGTGAACACCTGGAAGCTCACCCGTCCTGGCTGTGACGAGGATGACGCGATCTTCTACTGGGAGGCGGTGGAGTTCATGGCGAACACCGACGCCGACGTGCGCGCGAACACCTTCTTCCATGACTGCTGGCATGTGATCCAGTTCCGCCGGGATGGCGGCTTCGCCCAGACGGACGAGATCCGGGTCGAGCGTGAGGTCGATGCGATCAGCCGGCAGATCGAAGCGGCCAGCAAACTGGGGTGCGTCGACCGCGAGGTCGCGCATCTGCAGAAGTACCTCGACGAACATGTGCTGATCGTGGCGCGGCTGGCCGAGGGCATCGACCGGATGGATCACGCCCAACCTATCGCCCGCGCCTAGGTCGCTCGCCGGCTAGGCCGCTCTTGCCTCGTACACCGGCGCGTCGTCCGCCGGCAGGAAGGCCCTGCCGCGGATGGCGTCGGAGACCTTCTCGGCGATCATGATCGTGGGGGCGTTGGTGTTGCCGCCGACCAGGGTGGGCATCACCGAAGCATCGACGACGCGCAGGCCCGAAAGCCCCTGGACCCGGCAGTCACCATCGACCACCCGTTAGGTCAAAAAACTCAACCGCGTTATTTTCCAAGAGGTTACAGCCCTGCCATGACGTGCTCTTCATCTTGAATTCCATCTCATTATGCTCCATACTCCCCGGCAATGTGAGAGACTGCGATGGAGGTGGCACGACGCATGGATTGGAAACAATTGTTGGCGCAGGCGGGACGGACATACCACGGCTGAAAAGTATGAGCGCTGTTTCAATCCCTTCCAGGGAATCTGCCCTTCTGCGGCGTCCCATCAAGGCCATTCATCGTCGCCATGAACGTGTTTCAATCCCTTCCAGGGAATCTGCCCTTCTGCGGCTGGTTGTCTCTCCAGTGCTGTATTTTCAGGCTAATAGCTCCCAATGCGCTAGCATCTCCGCCGAAGGTGTCTAAAAGCCATCGCAGCATCGGTGGCATGAGCGTCTCATATCCCATTAAACTCTGGCATGTCAATCGTTTTTTCATTTCCTAGCGTCCCCAGAGCATTTCCTGACAGCTTCGATGCTTGGCAAGATTGTCAAAAAAAAGCCCCACCATTGAGGAAGTCCTATAAAACCACTGGCCCATCGTCTCTCGGAGTGATCCCGCCGATGCGGTCGATCTTTCGCTGACGGCTGTCACATAGATGATAGAAGCGCACACTGTCTTGATCCTCTTCTTTGATAATCCGTTTGAGCGCATGCTGCATGCGAAGGAGCTGCTCTTTCGTTAAGTCACATTCAAACACGCTGAACTGTATGCGCTCACCGAAGTTTTTTAAGACCTTGTGGATACGATTCCGCCGCTTATCGTCATGGATGTCATACGACACGACAAGGTACATGTGTAGTCCTTCTTCGAAAACCACCAAATCAGCGTCAGAGCTTTCAGCCGACAGGCTCCTGACCGGTCAGAATCTCACTTGGTCATCAACGGTGGGTAGGCGTCGAGTTCCCCCTGGAGGAATTTCCCCAGTAGTCTCGCCTGTAGCTCGAAACAGCGTTGATAGGTCATGCGGTAACCAAAGACGGGATGCTTGAACTCAGTGTTCTTACGCTCTTCATACTGCAGGAGGAAACGCCGACGGGCATCGGGGTTGAGCCGATGTGCTCCCCCTAGCTCCACATCAAAATCATCCTGCTGCATGATGCGTTTATTGATGCAGGTCAATACCCTGCTGGAATGGCACGCCATAGCCGTCCGCAGGGTCTGGGATCTTGTGCTGCTGTCGCTGGCCCTGACCATAGGTACTGCTACAGCCTCGTCGTTCTCTTGCTGATGTGTACCTGGATTATCCTCATTGCTGCAGGATTGTCTTCTCACGGCACCACTCTTGCCTCAGTTCAGAGAGTCAATGACTGGTATGCCCCCGTGCGGTCCTGACACAGACCGCCATCACACCTGGCACCGAACGCGATGAGGAGCGACCCTCAAGTCGCTCCTCGAGCGCACGGTCATCACTTGAGAGGAGCGATGGGAGGAGAATGACCAAGATGCGTTTGTTCGTCGTGGTCGCGCTCCTGTGCAGTGCATGGGCGGGACTCGGCTGGACGCAGACCTTGCGGGTCGTAGGGTTCAACGTGGAATCAGGCGGGGCGTGCCCCGATGTCGTGCATGATCTCATCGCCGCAGCGCAGGACGTGGATCTGTGGGGCTTCTCGGAGGTGCAAGACGCGATCTGGGCCACGATGTTTGCGCATCAACTGCGACGCCGACGTCCTCGACCCGGCTACAAATGGCATCTTGATGAGGTCTTTCTGACGATCAACGGCGCGCCAGTATCTCTGGCGCGCCGTTGATCAAGACGGGAATGTGCTCGACATCTTGGTCCAGCCTCGGCGTGACCAGGGGGCCGCAAGGAAATTCTTCCGCAAGCTGCTGAAATGATGCCGATACGTGCTCAGGGTGATCATCACCGATAAGCTGGCGAGCTATGGCGCGGCGAAGCGGGAACTCCTACCCAGTGTCGAGCATTGGCAGCACCGCTATCTCAACAAGCGCGCGGAGCACTCGCACCAGCCGACCCGCCAGCGGGATCGGCGCACGTAGGGGTTCAAATCAGCGGGGTATGCGCAGCGCTTCTTGGCCGCTTATGGTATCATCGCCCAACACTTCCGATCGAGACGCCACCGGCTCTCTGCCCCCGCGGATCGCCAAGTCATGGCCAAACGATTTCAGAGCTGGCACGCAGTCACGGGAACTGCAGCAGCATAAAGGGTCCTTACACATGGGTGGATCCACCGTCTTACCTGATGAGCGCCTCAGTCTGCAATAAGTTGACAATGCCTCAACGCCCGGTTTTCGTGGCGGCTGCGGAGAGCTGGCCTATGAGACGGCCGCTGATCGACACTGCAGGAGGGCAGAGATGTGTCTGTCGAACAGGCTCTTACAGACTTAGAGAAGACTGATGATCCCATAAAGCGTAACGCGGCCTTGGAACTGCTCTTATCAACGCACTGGACAAGCGATCACGCGCCCTTTATTCGAAAACTCTTGGAGGTTTTGCATGACAAAGACCGCCGCGTGCGCCGTATTGCTGCTTTTGCTTTAGGGGGTATAGGCGATGCGACTGCTGTACCAGCACTTCTGGATGTCGTGCGTGATGAAGACCTTTTGACCCGCAGATGGGCCGTTAACGCACTAGCGCAGATTGGTGCGCCTGCTTTGCCGTGGCTTTTGGTTGCTACGCGCGACAACGTCCCGAACGTGCGTAAGGCCGCCGCTGAGTTATGCGGGAGAATAGGTGAGCCCGCTGCAGTGCCCATACTTATCAGTGCCTTGAATGATGAAGATCATGGTGTGAATGAAGCCGTAGTGGCAGCATTAGGGAAGATCGGGCCACCTGCGGCATTAGGGGTAATAAATGCTCTAAGTGATAAGAATCGCCAAGTGCGTATAGCCGCCGCCAGGGTGTTACGGCCGATGGGTAGTGCGAAGGCTGTGCCTGCCCTGCTCAATGCACTGAGCGACGAAGATGCAGAGCTACGAAGAGCGGCGGCTGCGGCACTTGTCTCAATACGCGACACGACAGCTATTCCCGCTCTTTTAGACGCCCTGCATGATAAACACGTTGAGGTACGTCGGGCAGCGGTTGAAGCACTCAGAGAAATAGGAGATACCTCTGCCGTGCCAGCGATTTTGGATGTCTGGCGTCATGATCAACAGATGGAGGTACGCAGAGCCGCCTCTAGAGCCCTTACGAAGATTGGCGACGTGACGACTGCGGTGCCGGTCCTTTTAGTTGCGTTAGATGACGCAGACCGAGAGGCACGCAGTGATGCCGTTGAGATACTCGGGGCTATCGGCAATGCGGCGGCTGTCCCAAAACTGTTGAACATGCTCCGTCGCGAAGATTCTGCGCTACGTTTTCAGATTCTCGCGGCACTGGGGCACATAAGCGTGGATTCCGTTTTTTGAAAGACCCGCAGTTTTTAGCCTCCTCGCTGTATCTGAAAAAACCCGAGCGCATCATGGCGCTGCTGATGGTGATGACGCTGTGTTTGTTGGTCTATGCCGGCTTGGAATACCGCATCCGCCAAGCGCTCAAAGCCCAGAAGGCAACGTTTCCCGACCAAAAGGGCAAACGGATTCACAATCCGACGGCTCGTTGGGTCTTTCATTATTTTGTGGGGATTCACATACTGTATCAGGCAGGCCAATGGCCGATCGTTCTCAATCTCACCGAGGAACATCAGCACTTGCTTCGCCTCCTTGGACAACCTTACATGCGGTTTTATGACGTCAGATATTCGTAAAAATCACGAAGGAGATGCGGAATGTCGGTTTTAATGCCTCCACGGCAATGGTGCCAGCCGGCAATATGACTAGGAGGGCCTAGGCCCACATCGCGCATGTGAGATGCCGATACCAGCCCGTCCAACTCCGCACCGCGTAGTCGTCCGGGCCCACCTCGCCCTTGGCCGCTTCAAAGCTGCGTTCGATGGTCCACCGTGGACCCGCGACCTGCACCACTTCGGCCAAGGTCGTGTCCTGCGGGGCAAAGACCACATAGGCTGTCAGCTCCGTGGGGACGCTGAGACTGCGCCGGACCAGCAGCCACCGGCGCCAGTCCGACTCCTGGGGCTCGGCCAGGGGCAGCCAGCGCCACTCATACCAGCGGGGGCCTTTGGCGCCATCTCCCGCACTGAGGCGGGTCCAGCCCTCTGGGGGCAGCGCCGCCAAGATGGTCTTCACCTGCTGCTGCCGCCAGCCCAGCCACGCATATTCCTGGCCCGACACCGCCAGCACATAGGCCTGCGGCCGGGCCTCCAGCCACACCCGCAGGCGTCGGTCAGCCCCATACACGCTGTCGCCGGTGACCCACTTCGCGGGGACGCCGGCCGCGAAGGCGCAGGCCAGCATCTGGCGGGCCAGCTGCGGCTTAGTGGCAAAGGGCCGGTCAGCCGGGAGCCCGGCCTGCCGGCAGCGCTCACGGTCATTGGCCCACTCCTTGGGCACATACAGCTCCCGGTCTACCAGGGCGTGGCCCAGCTGACCGGCATAGCCCAGAAACACGCCGATCTGGCCATTCTCCACCTTGCCGACGGTGCCGCTGTATTGGCGGGCGACCCCGGCTGAGTGGCGCCCTTTTTTCACGAACCCAGTCTCGTCAAGGACCAGCACCCCAGTGGGGTCCCCCACATGCCGGATGATGTAGGTGCGCAGCTCATCGCGCACCGCGTCCGCCTCCCACGCAGCCCGACCCAACAAGTACTGGAAGCCATACGGGGTGGGCTCCCCGCAGATTTCCGCCACTTGCCAGCTGTTCTTGCGGTCGGCCGAACTGAGCAAGCCGCGCAGATAGGTCAGAGCCCGTTGGCGGGACTCCGAACGCGCGAAATACGGGGCCGGCCGCCTCCCAATGTCTGCCAAGTAGGCGAGGCCACCCTCGATGGTGCTCGCCGTCGCATCGGTCGTGGTCGGAACAGGTCCTTCCGTCGAGGCATCGATCTGTTGCATGGCTCCGTCCTCCTTCTATGAGTCCGGAACCAAGATACCAGTTGTGCAGTATTGTTACCACTGTAGTATTAGGTGGGGGATAGCAGAAACGTCCACAATCGAGGATGTAACAAGACTGGGAGGGGAATATTGGGTAAGGGTGCGCGGCCCATCCGACACGTGGTAGCTGGAATAAACCGGGAGGGAGCAGGCTCTTCAGGAGTAAAAGGTTCAAACATGCCAAGGAGTGAAGGCCAAGAGTATGCGGAGGAAACAGTGATGTGCCCGACCTTGAACACGGTACCAGCTTGGTGGAATCGGGTCATGCGGGTGGCTGTGGTCTTCATGGTCTTATTGGTGTCAGCCTGCACCGGTCCTGGTCACGCCAGCTCGGCGCCCTCAGCCATGCCCTCTGAAGGAGGATATGCAGGCTCGAAGCACTCAGGGAATGGTGATGGCGGCGATGGGATGTGATTACCAGGAGGGAAAGTCGATGTTAGCCCGCCGCCTCACGACCATCCTGCCGGCGATGACCCTCGCCGAGGCTCTTGAGACCACGCGTATCCACCGCATCGTCGGCCTCACCGGTGACCGCAAGACACTCGTCAGCACCCGGCTGTTTCGCGCCCCGCACCGCACGATTTCGGATGCGGGGCTGATCGGCGGGGGCCACGTGCCGATGCCGGGTGAAGTGTCGCTGGCCCACAATGGCGTGCTCTCTCTGGATGAACTCCCGGAGTGCCGACGCCATGTGCTGGAAGTCCTGAGCCAGCCGCTGGGCATGCTGAAACACCAATGGGCATTCACACATGCCAAGGCATGAAGATTTCGTTTGACCCTGCTGAGGGGGTATGGTCCAATGGAAACGTCGGTTGCGCGGCTGGGGTATGGATACATCCCCGTGCATGGGTTTTGGCGGTGCACACATG
>JBKPCR010000331.1:0-6453 GCA_046727435.1 bacterium
CATGAGGTGGGCGCCATCGATTCGATCGTCGACATCACGGGGACGGTCATCGGGCTCGATCTGCTCGGCATACAACGCATTCTCGCCTCGGCAGTCAATGTCGGCAGCGGTTTCGTGCGGGCCGCCCATGGCGTGCTCCCCGTTCCCGGTCCGGCAACGGCCGAGCTCTTGAAGGGGGCCCCAACCTATGCATGGGGGTATGACGGAGAGCTGACGACCCCAACTGGCGCGGCGTTGCTGGCGACGCTCGCTGAACGCTTTGGGCCGCTTCCACCGCTGCGGGTGGGGAAGATTGGCTACGGAGCTGGCACCAAAGATCTGCCGCATGCCCCGAATCTCCTGCGGGTCTTTATCGGTGAGGATGGCACACGGGGCGATGCCGATGTCATCACGGTGCTGGAAGCCAACCTCGACGACATGAACCCCGAATGGTTTGAATATGCCCAGGAGCAATTGTTTGCGCAGGGCGCCCTCGATGTCTTCTATACACCGATCTTTATGAAGAAGAACCGGCCAGCCACGAAGCTCACTGTGCTCTGTGAGACTGGCAAAATGGATGGGGTCGTCGATACGTTGTTTCAGAACACCTCGACGTTTGGCGTGCGCACCTATGAAGTCCGGCGCCAGAAGCTAGAGCGCTTCTCACAGACGGTGGATACACCGTTCGGCCCGATTGCGGTGAAGGTCGGCCAGTGGCGCGACCAGGTGGTGCAAATCTCGCCTGAGTACGAATCCTGCCGCCAGGCAGCGCGCCAATGCGGCGTACCCCTGAAAGAGATTTATCAGGCGGCTGAAGCACAAGCCCGCGCGTATCTGGGTGCACATCATCAGACATAAGACGAAGGGAAAACGGAGTCATGTCAACTGCGAATCCTTGATGGAAGTCTGCTGGTGGAGATAAGGAGCCTATTGACAAGGACCTTGCGCTACCAATTTCATTTACAGAAACGATCCTTGTTATTTCCCTGTGGGAGTAGCTCATGCGACTGGCCAACAAGGTAGCCTTGGTCACTGGAGCCGGAACCGGGATCGGTCGTGCCACTGTCATGCTGTTTGCGCAGGAAGGTGCCAGGGTGGTGGCACAGGATGTCAATGCCGACACCGCGCAGGAAACCGTGCAGCTCATCAAGCGAGCGGGGGGTGAGGCGGTGTCCATGGGGGGCGATGTCACTTCCAGCACGGAGGCTGAGACCATAGTGAAAAAGGCCGTGGACACCTATGGTCGACTGGATGTGCTCTTCAACAATGCCGGTATCTGGCGCGGTGGGACTATCCTCGACATCAGCGAAGAAGATTGGGACCGGACGATGAGCGTGAATGTGAAGGGAATTTACCTCGTCTCTAGGTATGCGGTCCAACAGATGATGCGCCAGGAAAGTGGGTCGATCATCAATGCAGCATCGGTGGCAGCCCTGCGCGGTAGCCCTATGAGTGCTGCCTATCATGCGTCAAAAGGCGCCGTGCTGCTACTCACCAAGTGCATGGCCGTCGACTTCGGCCGCTATGGCATTCGCGTCAACTGCATTTGCCCCGGGATCATCGATACGCAGATGGCCGACCAGCTCCTAACCTACCGTTCCCTTGGCGATGATGACCGCAAGCAGGCATTGCTCGAGACCTACGAGGAGCGCCATCCTGTCGGTCGGTTCGGGCAGCCCGGGGAAGTGGCCAAGGTCGTCCTTTTCCTCGCCTCCGACGAGTCATCGTTTGTGACCGGTGCGGCCTGGTCGGTGGACGGCGGCCTCTCGGCAGGGTAATTATCATCCCACCATGGTCAGCCCGCCGCTGACGCTGATCACCTGCCCGGTGATGAATCCCGCGGCATCAGAAGCTAAAAACACTACTATCGGGGCGACATCTTCCGATTTTCCCAGGCGCCTCAGCGGCACATACTGCTCCATGCGTCCCAGCACCCGGCTGCCAAATTCCTGCTGTTGCATCTCCGCGACTAGGGGGGTCTGTGTCGGTCCAGGGCAGACGACGTTGAAGCGGATATTATCGCGCGCGTGCTCGCGAGCCAGCGTCCGCGAAAAGGCGATGATCGCCGCCTTTGTCCCGGCATAGACCGCCTCTCCCATGCTGCCGACGCGGCCAGCGTCTGATGAGATGCTGACCACCGCACCTGCTTTGCGGGTCACCATATGAGGCAGCACAGCATAACAAGTATTGAGCACGCTCCTATAGTTGATGGCGATGATTTTCTCCCAAAAGTCCGGAGTCGTTTGCAGGAAGGGTTTGAGCTCGTCCCACCCGGCATTGTTGATCAGCACATCGATTTTCCCGAAGGTCTGCAGGACCCGCTCTGTCATCTCCTGGACTTCAACGAGATTGGCGACATCAGTCTTCAGGGCCACCACGTGCGTCCCGGTGTCCCTGGCGACCTCCGACGCCGTCTGCTCAGCCAGGTCAGCGCGCAGATCGGCAATGGCCACGCTCGCTCCAGCACCCGCTAAGGCCATAACGATGCCACGTCCGATCCCGCGCGCCCCACCAGTCACCAGCGTCACTTTACCCTGCATGTCGACGAGGCCCATGATGTTCTCCCGGGGGCGAAGCTGTCCGACTCATCCGCGTATCGGCCAATAGAACGCTGGGCCAGTATAGAGGCTCAGACGCAGCACGGCAAGCGCAGCAAAGCTATCTCCATCAGACCGGAGGCCGTCACGAGAGGCGGGCAGACAATGGGGCGTGCTTGACAATTGGGTAGGGGATGGTATTCTACTGCCGACTCATTCCGGTTCTAATTGAATGTTCTAGAGTTTTTCCGTCAATCGTAATGATGTCCCATCTCAGGGAACCCTTCGATGTGAGGAGAGAGGGGGTCGTCGATGCCGTCACGCAGCAAAAAGCCATCCATACGTACGATCGCCATCGACAGTACAGCCGAAGCCTATCTGGAACTGTTACGTGACCGCGGCATCGAATATTTTTTCGGTAATGGGGGGACTGACTTCGCCCCACTCGTTGAGGCGTTTGCCAAGTCGGCATCGCAGGGAGGCACCACCCCTAAACCCATGACGGTGCCGCACGAGTATGTGGCCGTAAGCATGGCTGATGGCTTCTATCGAGTCACCGGTCGACCGCAAGCCGTCATGGTACATGTCATCGTGGGGACCGCCAACGCGGCGGGTGCGATTATGAACGCGGCGCGTGCACACGTACCAATCCTGTTTTCCGCCGGTCGCACGCCTATCACCGAGTCAGGGCTGAGAGGGGCTCGTAATGCTCATATCCACTGGGCGCAGGAGTCATTCGACCAAGGAAGCCTGGTGCGGGAATTCGTCAAGTGGGACTACGAACTCCGCAACTTCTCCCAGGTCGAGACCGTGGTAGACCGGGCGCTGGAAATCGCCATGGCGGAACCTCGAGGTCCGGTGTATCTGACGTTGCCTCGCGAAGTCCTTGCCGAGGAACACACAGAGTTTAGGTATACCTCGCCCAGTCGCCATACCACTGAGTCGCCACCTTATCCCGCCCCCGAGCGCATCAAAGAGGCGGCGCAGGCATTGGCCGGCGCCAAATCCCCGCTTATTGTCACCCAGCGTGTTGGTGTGCATCCGAGCACGGTAAAATCCTTGGTGGAGCTGGCGGAAAGCTTCGCGATCCCAGTGGTGAGCCCGGCCGGGATGTACATGAACTTCCCAAGCAATCACCCCTTGCATCTGGGATACGTCTCTGAGCCGCTCGTGCAGGAAGCCGATGTCATTCTGGTCATCGATGCCGATGTGCCCTGGTTCCCGGCCATGACAAAACTGCAAGACACAGCCACCGTGATCCATATGGGCATTGACCCCTTCTTCAGCCGCTATCCGGTGCGCGGTTATCCATGTGACATTCCGATTGTGGCTGATTCGTTGGTGGCGATTCCCTTGCTGACCCAGGAGTTGGGACGGTCGAGAGCGCAAGCAGAGCGCACCATCGGCGAGCGCTTCAAACACATCAAGGCCCATCACGAAGACCAGGAACGGGCGGCACGTGAGCGCCTCACACAAGTGCAGTCCGAACGGCCAATCGAGTTTGAATGGGTGTCGCACTGCATCGATCAGGTCAAAGATGATGAGACCATTCTGGTGAATGAGTACGATCTCAACCTGACGCAGGTGCAGCTCACGCTGCCGGGCTCCTATTTTGCGGCTTCCCCGGCCGCTGGACTGGGCTGGGGCACCGGCGCAGCACTGGGGGTGAAGCTGGCGGCCCCTGAGAAGACGGTGATTGCGACCTTGGGTGAGGGGGCATACATGTTTGGCTGCCCAACGGCGGCGCATTTTGTGTCGCGCGCCTACCAGCTTCCAGTCTTGTTCGTGATCTTCAATAATCAATGCTGGAACGCCGTCAAACGGGCTACGAAAGGGGTTTATCCCAATGGTTGGGCGGCCAAGACCGACACTTGGCCGTTGACCGACCTGATGCCGTCGCCGTCCTTTGAGCGCATGGCCGACGTCCATGGCGCCTATGGCGAGTTAGTCGAAGATCCCGCCGAGGTCCTGCCCGCTCTGCGGAGGGGGCTGAAGGCGGTGTGCCAGGAAAAGCGGCAGGCGATTCTGAACATCGTGTGTAAGCATCCATGAAGGGGCGCGCCCCAGGCGCGGGCACCTCCATAAATCACTAGAGGAGAGGGCCGCATAGGTTGGTCGCTGCTCGGTGAAGACCTGTGCGGGGGGCTGTATGGATTATATTTTTTCCAGGTTGGCCTTGGGGAATGTGCGGGATGCGCAAGCTGACCCACCGGTGGATGCGATCCTGAACATTAGCGAGTTCCACTATCCCACAACCCGCATCTATCGTTATATCTACTTCCCCGATGGCGTATATATCCAACCCGTGGGGTTGATCGGTGAATGTACCCAGTTCATCCATGAACAGTTGCGATTGGGGCGACGCGTCCTGATCCACTGTGCGGAAGGCATCAGTCGGTCGTGTGTGATCGGCGCCGCGTATCTATATGAGTGTGGCATGTCGCTCGATGAGGCGATCGAACTGATCCGTTCCAAGCGTCCGATCGTCGACCCTGCGCCTTTGCTCCTCCGTGCTCTGCGCGATTATTATCACATTCCCGAATGACCGGAGTGACGTTCGCGAGATGGCTCGACACACACCGGCTGCCCGGCTGCAGAAGGAAACGCTGCCCCAGAAACGGAAGCGCACCCGCCAGCTGATCGATCGGCTAAAGGTGGCGCATCCTGATGCCCGCTGCTCGCTGAATTACTCCAATCCCTTGGAGTTGCTCGTCGCCACCGTGCTCTCCGCCCAATGCACCGATGAGCGGGTGAACCGCGTCACTGAATCGTTATTCAAGAAGTATCGAACGGCCAGTGACTATGCAGGGGCACCACCTGGAGAGCTCGAAGAGGATATTAAATCGACCGGCTTCTACCGCAATAAGGCCAAGGCCCTGCGTGGTTGTTGTGCGGAGCTTGTGGCGCGATACGGCGGGGAAGTGCCGGCAAATATGGCGGCGCTGGTGCAACTTCCAGGAATAGGGCGCAAAACAGCCAACGTCATTTTGGGGAACGCGTACGAAAGGCCAGAAGGGATTGTTGTCGATACGCATGTGCGGCGACTCGCCGGGCGCTTGGGACTGACGAAGCACATCGACCCCGAGAAAATCGAACAGGATCTTCTTCAACTGGTGCCGCGTGAGGACTGGATCATCATCGGGCATTTGCTCATCCTACATGGCCGATGGATTTGTACGGCCAGGGCGCCGAAGTGCCCGGTGTGTCCGGTCAAAGACCTCTGTCCCTCAGCCAAGGTTCCCTCGGCATCTATTCCCCCCTAGGTAAAAGACTCGACTTCGGCCTGAAAGGCCCGCTTCGCGAAGGCCGCGGTGATCTTTTCCTTCGCTTGTAGCATGACGCGTGCATTAGCCCACATCTGCTGAAATCGCCCCACATAGTTCGGATACCCACGCCGGCCATAATTGATGCCGATGCGCACCGACACCGTATGCTTCTCCAGGTCCAGCTGAGAGACGACGAAGGTGAGCATCCAGGCTTCACGGCGGAGGCGGCGATTGGCCACACCGATGTGATACTCCACTAGGCGTTCGGCATCGGCGAGCGACGTGATGGTACGTGGAATGGGGGAGAACACCGTATAGCGGAGGACGAAACCCAACACCATGAGGCCGATCGCGACCGCCACATACCACATCGCCTCACACTCCACCCTTGTGACGAAAGGCGGGACAGGAGAAGTCAGGTTTCCTCCCCACAAGGAGGGAGGAGCGGACCAGTTAAGCGACGATATCTTCACCACCGTCAACGCCGATCACCGTCCCCGTGATCCAGTGTGTGTCTTGCTGGCACAACACCGCAATGGCTGCGGCCACATCGGCCGGCGTCGTCAGGCGTCCCATTGGATTGCGCATGGCAGCGGCTTCCGCCATCTTCTCATGCCCTGGAATCTTGCGTAAGGCCGGTGTGTCGGTCACGCCCGCCCGGATGGCATTGA
>JBKPCR010000332.1:0-7917 GCA_046727435.1 bacterium
GGTTAGAAGCCGCTATGGCCGCTGAGTTCATCATTGCGCTGGAGGCCGAGCAAGACATCGCAATTGCGGGGGTGGAAGCTCCCTAAGTTTTATTTAGTCAAGACCTCGGAGGATGAGTACGAGGTTGTCGACGGGCAGCAACGCCTGCAAGCAATATACGAGTTTTTCGCCAACGAAGTCCCGCTCCCCCCTTCATCTGCCAGAGAATTCGGGGGTACTTACTACAAAGACCTCGCTCAGCGTGCTTCGGACGCCTTCGACGACTTTGAAATCGAGTTTGATGAGATCGAGGACGCAACAGAAGAAGAGCTCAAACAGTTCTTTCAGCGTCTACAAGAAGGTCTTCCGCTGACGAGTAGTGAAAAGCTCAATGCGGTCCATAGTAAGCTTCGGGACTTCTGTCGACGGACGGCACAGCACCCGTTCTTTCAAGACAAAGTGACGATCCTGAACACGCGTTATGCCCACTTCGATGTTGTAGTCAAAGCAGCTGCAATCGAGATAGAAGGGGTAGATGCCGGACTCCGTTTCGAAGATCTAAAGGAGGTGTTCGAAGCGCAGAGCAACCTCTCCCCAACCTCAGCCGTTGCAAGAAGATTAAAGGCAGCGCTCGACTTTCTCGATCGGGCATTTCCGGCGCGAAACAATCATCTCAAAAGCCGCACAATCGTACAATCATTGATCACGCTTATCTGCAGGTTGGTAACAACCGGCCGTATTGACGGAGTTGAGGAAGAGCTGAGAAAGTTCTTTGAGGACTTTACACGAGAGTTGTCTCGACAGGTCGAACTTGCCCAAAATGCTACCGACTCCGATGTTGTAACATTTCAGCGATCCGTTAATGCGAACGTCAAATCTGGCGCAAGGATTCGGCACGAAATTCTTCTGAGAAAGCTTCTTGCTAAGTCACCTATGTTGACCTCCGCCTTTGAACCAACCGTCATTACGGAGAGTGGCACCAGCAACCGCGTAAACCAACTTGGAATGTCCATTTCGGAGCTCGTTCACATCGCGAACAAGGCCTATGCCGGGAAACATGGGGAGGATCTTTTTAAGCCCACGAACAACACTACCCGAGCCCTCACGCGAATCGGAAAGTCCATTGCGGACTTTGATGGCTATGAACAACTGATTGACGATCTCTACTTCCTCTTCCGTGAGAGTGTGGGGCAGCGCCTTACGAGCCGCTGGCCTTCTTTTGCCGACGTGAATACCCTTCGCACAGATCTAAGGCACGACGTTGATCACGGCCCAAGTGGGAAGGTACGAGCCAAACGAGGGGGGCATGCGGAGACATTTGCCAAGTACTCAGGGAGTGGCACTCCGCAAACCATTGAGCCCTCCCATCTCTTGCTGGTCCAGGCGAACCTGCTGACTACGATAGAGGCGGACTTAAAAGCGATCGTCAGTTCCCTGACCTAGCAGCGCCCTTTTCGAGAGGCAGGAAGTCCGTCGATGTAGAGCTTCCCCGTGATTTACTCGGGGTCTGCTTCTCGATGGAGTTACTATTGCTGGACATCAGGCGACAACCAACGGTCCAAGAGGTTTGAGACAAGCTACCGGCGGCCTAACCGTGGCATGGTCAAGCAAGGAGTCACGAAAATCATGGAAAACGGTATGCCTTTCGGAGAAGTATTGGAAGCTGTCGATAAATTATCTCTGGAAGAACAGGAAGCGTTGATAGCGATTCTACATCGTCGCCTCATTGAGCGTCGGCGGGAAGAGCTGGCCAAAGACGTGCAGCATGCTCAGCAGGAATTTGAAGCTGATCAGTGTCGGCCGGTGACACCAGCGGAGCTCATGAAAGACATCGTATCGTGAAACGGCTGGTCTTACGCTCCACTGCCTTTGTGCGGGCGACACGTCGCATTGTGAGGAAATATCCTCATGCTGCTGAGGATGTACAAGCCGCTCTGGAGCCAGAGAGGTTCACTGATAGTCACTTCATGCGGGCGCACGCTCGCTACTTCCGCGTCGGTGCATCCTGTGTGTGGCGCAGGTCGTTCTGAAGCGGTGCGCCGCTATGGAGCATAACGAATACGCAACGAGGACAAGCGCATGAGACAACTGTTCGACGATCCGTTGTTTCAGACGTTCGCCGACCGCGCGACGATGACGATGACCCGTGATGGGGCGGATTACGGTGAGTGTGTGGCGACAGCGGCCAGGTTCGCTCTTGGCGACGTCGATAGCTGGTACCGCGAATGGGTCGCCACCGCCGAGCGCGTCGAGAGTTGGGGTGAGGAAAGCGCCCACCGCGGCCATCCGGTGAGCGCCCGGGAAGCGTATCTTCGGGCGAGTACCTACTACCGGCTCTGGTTTTACCCACTGTTCGGTGCACCGGTCGACCCGCGACTCGTTGCGGCATTCGATTGGGAATCACGGTGCTTCGGCAGGTTCACAGCGCTCATGGACCCGCCGCTCGCGCCAGTCGAGGTGCCGCTCGAGGGCACATCGCTGCCCGGCTATCTATGCCTGGTCGACGCTTCCGCAGCCGCCCGACCCACTATCGTGGCGGTGAACGGCTACGACTCCAACGTCCATGAGATGTACTGGTCGCACGCCATGCCGGCGCTCCGTCGAGGCTATAACTGCCTGCTCGTGGACGGCCCGGGGCAGGGACGGGCACTGATCAAACAAGGGTTGCACATGCGACCGACTGGGAGACGGTCACGCGGCCGATCGTGGACTTCGCCTGCACCCGGCCCGAGATCGACGGTAAGCGGATTGCCGTCATGGGGTGGAGCTTCGGCGGTTTTCTAGCCCCCCGCGGCGTCAGTGGAGATCAAGGGATCGCTGCGCTGATCGCCGATCCCGGTCAATGGGACCAACTCGAATCGATCCGCGCAGGGCTGCCCCTGCCGCCGGAACTCATGGACCGGCTTTCCGACGTCAATCCGGAGGAACTGGATCCTCACCTTGCTGGCCTCGCCGCTCACCCACTGCTTCGCTGGCGGCTCATCCAGCGAGGACTGTGGATCCATGGCCTGAAGTCCCTGGGGAAGTATGTCATTGACATGAGCCGCTACCGCCTCTCCGACGTGGCGGGCAGTATCAGCTGCCCAACTTTGGTGGCGTGGGCCGAGGGCGATGCAATCGCGGCCGGGGCCGAGCGCCTATACGAGGCGCTTGGCTGCCCCAAGACGCTGGTCCGCTTCGCCGCCGCCGAGGGCGCGAATGGGCACTGCGAGGGAGGGAACCGGTCGCGATTCGACCAGAAGGTCTTCACTGGCTCGACGACTCCTTACATGTAACCAGGCGCAGATAAGACGCATCACTGCTGTTCTAGGGCCCAACCCAAGGTGGCAGCGGACTCGCTACATGGGCCGCTGCCACCTTGGCGTTAGCTGCCCCATCTCTGCCTCACGTGAAAAGAGAGAATATAGGAGTTCCGCACGGTGGGAAACTGCCCGTGAACGGCATAGCGGAGTTGGGGACAGCATGACGAAGCATAAAGGAGACGTACGATGCCCCAAGTGCTCCAAAGGGACGAGTTAGCGGTGTGGTGCGAGCGATGGCTGGGAGCGAAGCCGACACATATGCTCTTCGAGATCGCCCACCTGTCGGTCGTGGCCGGCCTACGACTCACAGATGGTCGTGAAGTCGTGGTGAAGGCTCGCCCACCAGCCGACAGAATTCGGGGCTGTGTCCACGTCCAACGCCATCTATGGGCAGCAGGTTTCCCATGTGCGGAGCCACTTGCCGGACCCGCCCCCATGGATGCGCTGACCGCGACGGCGGAAGCCTTTGTCCCTGGCGGTATGTCGCTCGAACCGGGGCCAGATTCGCCGCGGCTCTTTGCCGAGGCGCTTGCCGAACTCATCCGTCTCGCTCCGCCCGTGGCCCTGGTCCCCACGCTGGCGCCGCCGCCGGCGTGGGTCTGGTGGGACCACGACCAGCCGGGCACGTGGCCCCTCCCTGATGATCGTGACACGGACTTGAACGGGTACCTGGAGCCGGCGTGGCTTGATGACGTCGGACGACGTGTGCGCCGCCGCCTAGACCAATGCCATGCCCCTCCGGTGATCGGTCATGCCGACTGGGAGGCGCCGAATCTCTCGTGGATCGACCGGCATCTTCATGTCGTGCACGATTGGGATAGTATTGTGAGTCGACCTGAAGCAGCGATCGTCGGGGTCGCTGCAGCGGTCTTCCCTGGGTTCGGCGGACCAGGGACGGCCACGCTGGAGGAAACGGCGGCCTTCCTGCTGGCCTATGAGCAGGCCAGCGACCACCGCTGGAGTCCCGAGGAACGGGAGGTTTGCTGGGCAGCCGGCTTGTGGATCAGGGCGTACAACGCCAAGAAAGACGCATTGGACGGCAAAAGTAGCGCGCTACTTGAGCGGGTGGCCAGCGAAGCGGCTGAACGGTTACGGCTCGCGGGCGTATAGTGGCAAGAGGGGTGGGCGGATGTCGAGGGGGGTGGCCGCCTAGGCGGGCGTGGCACAAAAGCGGATGGCCCGACCCGCATAGCGGCGATCGGAAGCCATTATGTCTTGGCAATACGACCGCAGAAGAGATAATCTAGATGGGAGTCAGTGCCCTTGGGCACAACCCCGCGCTCGTCCCTTGGGAGGAGGAGATTGCATGCATCTTGACCTCAAACCCGTCACAGAACTCAGCGATAGGGAGCGCGAGGCACTAAAGGCCCTCACCGCCGTGGTCTATCCTCCAGAGGTTCTCGCTAGGAGCCCCGGCCGGTCCCTCCAATGGGCTCCCTCAACATGGAGTGTTCTGGTGTGGACGGTGGAAGGCCAGCTCATCTCCCATGTGGGGATCGTGACCCGTGAAGGGACGCTCGACGGTGTGCCGGTGCAGATCGGGGGCGTCGGGAGCGTGAAAACCCACCCGCAGGCCCAAGGTCGGGGATACGCGAGCGCGGCCCTGCGCTGTGCTGCGACGGCCCTGCATGATGACCATCATGTCGCTTTTTCTCTGCTCGTCTGCCAGGCGCATCTGTTGTCGTTCTATGGGCGTCTTGGTTGGCTCCCCTTTCCTGGGCGTCTCGTCGTTGAGCAACCAGGCGGTTCCATCGTCTTGACGATAAATCACCCCATGGTGCTCCCGGGGCTGCATCCGGCGCCACAGCAAGGCGTCATCGATCTCCGGGGTTTGCCCTGGTGAGAGAGGAGGTGGGTCTTCGTATGAAGGAACCAAGGGAGCCCCGAGTCCGGATCCCTGCACCATAGGTGGGTTAGAGATGCTTAGGAATGATTATGATAGCGTGGTCCTACAATCTGGGCCAGGCGGGTGAACTGGTCGTTGATCGCTCGACCTGAGATCAGTGGACGGAACACAAACTTCGTGATACCCACGGCCATATAGGCGTCGATACACCGTAGCACCGCGTCCGCAGTGGGATAGGCGGCATAGGACTCAAAGGGCACGCGCGGAGTGACGCGTCGCGCCAGCGTTTCGATCTGAGCACTGATGTCGTCATGGCCAAGATGGAAGGGAACGATGGTCCCGTAGTGATCCTCGGGGACAATGCGCTGATATTCGTCGGCTGCCTGACGAATAGTGCAGATGGCATTAGCGACGTCGGCCGGCGGCTGGTTGGAGCCGAGGAAACCGTCCCCCAGGCGCGCCACACGCCTGTAAGCAGCAGTGGAACGCCCCCCGAACCACACCGGCATGGGCTGTTGCCGCGGCTTCGGTTGAATGGTGAGCTCATGGGTGGCATAGAACCGCCCGCGATGGGTGACGGCGTCTTCACACCACAGGCGGCGCATCAGGGATACGGCCTCATCGGTCATGGCGCCGCGATGCTTGGGCGTTTTGCCGACCGCTAACCACTCGGCCTCGTTGTCAACGCCGAGGCCAAAGGCTGGCAACATGCGGCCATCGCTGAGAAAATCGATGGTCGCCAGCTCTTTGGCGAGGATCAGCGGATCGCGTACGGGTAGAACCGCCACGCTCATGCCGAATTTGATGCGTTTGGTACGCCCGGCGATCATGGCCAGCGCCGTAATGGGTTCGAGCGCTGGAGTCGGGTTGCGAATGCGATCGCTCAGCCAGATGGAGTCCAGGCCGCTTTCTTCCACCAGATCAACAAACTCCCAAAAATCTGCGGTGCGCTCAAATGGCCACCCGGAAAAGCCCACTCCAATACGGATTTTCATTTCCATTCCCTCCGGCGTCAAGTGTGGAATACTCCAATGGCGTCGGTCGCAGCGGCGATAAGCTCACGCCACGACATGCCATGACCTCGAACCTCACAGCCAGGCAGTATTGCTGGCCGCCAAAGGCTTCACCGGTCATGCCGAGATTTTCGAGCACCCCGCGGGCGATGTCGCGGTATGTTTTGGTGAGGGCTTCGATTTCGAGGCGGTGACACAGGATTTTGGCGGCCCCTATCGGATGGTTGACCCCAACATTGCCATCAAGAAACATCCCAGCCAGTACAGTACCCACCGCGGCATCGATGCCGCTCTGGAGCTACGGCAGATGTATAACATCGACCCAGCCCAGATCGCCTCGGTGCACATCGAGACGACTGTGATGCGCTACACGGACCGGGGTGTGCCCCAGACGGGGTTAGAAGGGAAATTCAGCCTCCAGTGCACGGTAGCCTCGGCCTTGCTGGACGGCCACATTAACATGGGAACCTTTGAGGTCTTGAAGGCCACGCTATCCCTGCATGACGATGCAGGGCGCCACGGTCGTCGCTGCAGGATCACACTGCGAGCGGCCGGTATAGTTCAAATGCTTGTCGTAGACATGCAGCGACACTATGACCTGATCGGTCTCGTTCGTGACGCTGCAGATACTATTCGTGCGTCCTGTGCCCGGCAGGGTCTAACTGTCGTACGGTCGGTCCGAGATCGGCCGTTCGTCCTGATACGAGGCAATCGTCTCCACGTCGCACAGATTCGAGAATTTCAGGGCGCGTGGGCAGTGAGCGGGCCTGCTCCTCGATCCACCAGAACCACAAGCAATATCTGCAAGCGCCGACGAGCGAACTGCCGGGAAGCTGGCGATAGCCCTTGTCCTGTATCGCGGGGCAGCTTACGGCAGATCGGACAGGGCGTCAAGTGACTTCTGAGGATTGAACCAGGCCCGCGCGGGTTCTCACGCCGCCTGGCTGTTGAACGCCTCACCATGCATCTCCTCCCGGAGCGGTTGGTAGAGGGACAATCCAGTCACGATGATCGAGGGGGCCATAGAGGATGACTGAGGGCAACCTGACATGATAAACTTGGCGATGAAAGGATTCGACGGTTTCGTCGCCGTCACCTGAGGGACAGTCGCGTCACGACGTGTAGGGAGATGCTCAATGCCGCAGCCAACTCGTTTCCGAGATCGTTATGGGCTCACACTGACAACGAATTCCGTGACAGCTGTCGAGCGCTATGTCCAGGGCATTGACCAATTCCTAGCCGCAGAGGTCGGAGCAGACACTTCCCTGGCGCAAGCGATCGGAGCGGATGAGGGTTTCGCGGCGGCCTATGCAAGCCTAGCGATCATACAACAGTTCCAGGGCTCAGCCGCCGCGGCAAAACAGAGCGCCGGGCGCGCTCGTGCATGCATGGCCGGCCTCTCTGAGCGGGAGCGACGATATGTCGAGGTCATCGCCATGTTCGTTGACGGCGGCGGGTCCCATGTGTTGCCGCTGATGCAGGCGCACCTCGAGGAGTTTCCGCGTGACGCCGTCTTGCTGTTCCTCCGCGGCTTCTTGAATGCCAGGAGCGGCAAGGCAGACTGGCAGCAGGAGCAATTTGACTACCTTACACAGCTGGCACCCCAGTATGGCGATGATTGGTTCTTCCTCGGACAATATGCTTTTGCCCACCATGCCCTCAACCGGTTTGAGGAGTCACACCGATTGGCCGAACGCTCACTGGCATCCAATCCCCGCTGTGGGCACGCGGTGCATAGTCTAGCGCATGTGTTCTACGAAACGAACGACCATGCCAC
>JBKPCR010000333.1:0-56606 GCA_046727435.1 bacterium
ATAGTGGGAGTTTCATCATAAATCAAGGGCGTTTCCGCCTCTCTTCTCTACGAGGGCGTGGTTCGATCTAGGGTTTTTTCAACTGGAGATCCTCATAAGGCCCTGAGTAGGCGAACTGCGGGATTATGCCGAGTCCTGAGACCTCGACTCGCGCCCCTGAGGCGCAGATGAACGCCGGGTCGAAGAGCGGTGCGTACATGACCTTATCATACATCAGGCGTTGGATCTGATAGAGCAAGTCCGCCCGCTTCTGGCGATCGCGCTTGACTGACTGTTGGGCGAAGAGCGCATCGATGTCGGCGTAACCGCCGTAGGCATAGCTCCCGCCGGTGACCGCAAACGTCTCGATGCGCGTCGCGGCATTACCGAAGGCGCCGCTGACCCCCAAAATGAGGTGGTTCAACTTTTTCTCGCGCCAGGCAGTGAAGAAGGCCGCGCGTTCCATGGTGCGCATTTTCACTTTAATGCCGATGGCTGTCAGGAAATTCGCTATCCCCTCGGCAAAGGGATAAAACGGCGGGTTCGGCGTAATCTCGCCAGCGTCGAAACCGTTTGGGTAGCCCGCCTCCTTGAGTAGTTGCTTGGCCCTGGCGGGATCGTATGGGTAAGGCTCACGGGGGAACACGAAATCGAAGTCGCGGGGGATGGTGGTACCGGTGACCTTCGAGAGCCCGAGCGTTTCGGCTTCGTTGATCGCCTGCCGATCGATGGCGTAATTCGCCGCCAGTCGGACCCGGCGGTCATGCCAGGGAGACTTGGGATCCCACTGTTCGGTGAAATAGACGAACCACACGGCTGGGGGATAGACGGGCTCTAGCGTCAGGCGGGGATTACGTCGCACCTCCTCGGCCAGCGCCCCGCCGAGGCCAAAGGTGATATCCACTTCCTGACGTTTGAGCATGGCGACGCGCGTCGTTTCCTCGGGGACACCTTTGAAGACCAGGCGTTTCACCGAGGGCATCTTACGCCAATAGTGTTCATTGGCCTCGAACACCACGCCGATCCCCGGCTCATGGCTGACGAACTTATAGGGGCCAGCGCCGATGGGATGCTGTTTGAAACCATCGTCGCCCACCTGCTCGACATATTTTTTCGGGACAATCCAGCCGGCACCGGTGGCCGGTGTGCCAAAGAAAGTCATAAAATCGGGCCAGGGCTCCTTCAGGTGAAAACGCGCCCGGCGTGGATCGACAATTTCGACCTCGCGCACCCGCTCCTTATATTCCCTGGCAGAAGTCCCTTTGTAGCGCAGGAAGCTGAATTTCACGTCCTCGGCGGTGACGGGTTCGCCATTATGGAAGGTCAGCCCTGGGCGTAGGATGAACTCATAGGTCAGGCCATCAGCGCTTTCCGACCATGACTCCGCCAGGCTGGGAGCCAGGCGGTTATCCGGCATGGGTTTGACGAGGGCATCGTGCAGGGCATACAGAAACATGAACGGGGTGATGATACCGGGGGTCTCGGCGGGATCGAACCAGGTTGGCGCCAGCGTCACGTGCACTCCCCAGGTCACGGTGCCCTCGGGCTTACCCTGCGCTACCGTGCCGGATGCCCACAGCAAGATCAGCACAAGCCACAGCATTGCCGTCACCACCCACTTGCGCATGCGTCTATCCTCCACACGTATGGCTTGAATCAAACGTCCTCATGCGGTGCAGACCAGGTGTGACCACATCATTTCCCCTTCAAGCGCATGTCCTCGAATGGACCGGTGTAGTAGAACAGGGGGATCTTCCCCAGGCTGGCCTCTTCCACCCGCGGCCCCACGCCCGTGTGCCATACCCAGGCGTATAGCGGCACGAACAGGGCTCGGTCATATGCCAGGCGCTGGATGTCGAGGAGCATGGCCTCGCGTTTGGTGACATCGGTCTCGACATCCTGCTTGCGGAATAACTCGTCGATGTCCGGATGGTTGACGTACGCATACGTTCCAGTGCTAATGAAATAGTTTTCGATACGCGTCACAGCGTTGCCGAAGCCGCCTGCCCCACAGAAGCCCATGCCACGGATCTTCTTCTCCTTCCAGGCTGTGAGCCAGGCGGCACGCTCCATGGTGCGAATCCTGCCCCGAATCCCCACCGCGGCCAGATAGTTGATGGCCGCCTCCGTCGGGCTGGAATACTGCACGGTCGTGGTTATCTCCCCGGCGTCAAAGCCGTTGGGATAACCCGCTTCTTTGAGCAGCTGTTTGGCGCGCTCGGGATCATAGGCATACGGCTCCACGGGCAGGGCGAACTCGAACTCTTTCGGAATGATCGAGCCCATCACTGGCGCCGCCCCATAGCTCTCCACGTCGGCAATGGTTTTCTTGTCGATGGCATAGTTGGCTGCCAGCCGAATCCTCACATCATGCCAAGGGGACTTCGGATCGGCCTGATCGTGCAAGCAGACCCACTGCACCGATTGCCCCCCTGAGGGGATGAGCCGCAGGCGAGGATCGCGTTTGACCTCTTCGCCGATAGCGCCCACCATGAGGTAGGCGATATCCACTTCGCCATTTTTGAGCTGGGCCAAACGGGTGGATTCATCCGGCACCACCCGCATGACGATGCGCTTGATGTGCGGGACTTTGCGCCAGTACTCTTCAAAGGCCTCCAGGACCAGTTCCAGGCCAGCCTTGTGACTCACGAATTTGTATGGGCCGGCGCCGATGGGGTGTTCTGTGAAGCCATCGTCACCCACCTGCTCAAGATAGTTCTTAGGCACAATCCAGGCCGCACCGGAGGCCGGCGTGGCATAGAACATTAAGAAATCGGGCCAGGGGGTGTACAGACGGAAACGAACATGCTGGGCATCCACTACCTCTACCGCCTTGACTTTTTCCTTCAATAACTTGGCTGCAGCCCCTTTGTAGCGCTCGAAGGTAAACTTCACGTCCTCGGCGGTGACCGGTTCGCCGTTGTGAAACTTGATGCCGGGGCGAAGCGTGAACTCGTAGACCATTTTATCGGCACTCTCCGTATAGGATTCGGCCAGGCTAGGCGTCATGCGCCCCTCGGGCATGGGCTTAAAGAGCGCATCGTGCAGGCCGTACTGCACCATTTTCGGAGAGATGATGCCGGTATTCAGGCCGGGATCGAACCAGGCCGGGGCCAGCGTCACATGCATCGCATAGGTGAGTTCCCCCTCGGGCTTGCTGGCGGCCCTGCCCTCGCCGATCAGACATGCCACGCCAAGCGCCAGGAGAAGCGCAACACTCTTGATCCATCGCCCAGCCATGAGTACGCCTCCTGTCTTCATAGGCCATTGCTCCACGCGTGGGGAGCAGCACTAAAGCATCCTGCCATCGGGGGTTGCATTGCAGAGGAGGTATCCCAACTGGAATGGGGACACCGAATGGTAAAACCGGCGTTGGGGACGTCTAGCAGAGATCTAACTTCTGGTCGTTCCAATGGGCCACCGATCACTCCCTGCGCCACTCGGCAGGCCGTGTCTTGCCCCTTCCCAGCTCGGCGGCGGGAGGGGTGCCTCGTAACATGCCGTCAAACTTGAAAATGGGGGCACTCTACCTAAATGTCCGATGGCTGTCAAGTGTAAATCCAGTCGGGTTGCATCGCGGAGGAATCCGGTGAGTGAGACCCGTGTGCCGCCACCGTCAGGGGGCCTTCAACCTTGACACTGCCCCAGGCCCGCTGATACCATGACAGACCCATTTCATGGAGGCGAAAGGGGTGCGACACTGCGACATGATCGACAGCCTGGCAGTCGAACGGAGGAGGACCGCTTCTATGGTGCAGCCAACGTATGATGATGCTAATCTGCTGCTGCGCTTGTACGAAATTCGCCGCGAGGACAAGCTGCGGCAGGCCCGTCAGTGGTTTTTATTCGAGTTCACACCGGGGGACTGGAAGCAGATCCGGGAGACGTTTTTCACCGGTTCGGAGCAGGACAACTACCTACGGATGGTGGTGAGCTACTGGGATATGGCCTGTGCCCTGGTGAAGCAGGGTGTGCTCAATAAAGACCTCTTCTATACCACGAACGGGGAATATCTGGCCGTGTGGAATAAGACCAAGCCCTGGGTGGCAGGGGTGCGTGAGGAATTCAAGAATCCTTTTATGCTCCGGAACCTGGAGGAAATCGCTGAAGATACCATGCAGTGGCGTACACGGCAAATCGACAAAACTCAATAGCTTTGTAGGGTGGGGGACATCGGGGTCATGGAAGAACGTTATCCCTTTCAAACCATTGAACCCAAGTGGCAAGAACACTGGGAGGCGGAGCACATTTTCGAGGTCCATGAGAAAACAGAGCAGCCAAAGTTTTATCTCCTCGAGATGCTCCCGTATCCATCTGGACGTATCCATATGGGACATGTGCGCAATTACTCCATCGGCGATGTCCTGGCGCGGTTCCTGCGGATGCGCGGCGACAATGTCCTCCACCCGATGGGCTGGGATGCGTTCGGCCTACCCGCTGAAAATGCCGCCATCGAAAACCGCGTCCATCCCGCCCGATGGACCTATGCCAACATTGCGGAGATGAAGACCCAACTTAAACGCATGGGCTTCAGCTATGATTGGACGCGGGAGATCGCCAGTTGCGACCCGGAGTATTACATCTGGAATCAATGGATGTTTCTGAAAATGTGGGAGCGCGGCCTGGCGTACCGCAAGCAGTCGCTGGTCAACTGGTGCGATTCGTGCTTGACGGTGCTCGCCAATGAACAAGTCGAAGAAGGCGTGTGCTGGCGTTGCGGCTCGCCAGTGACACAGAAAGAACTGGAGCAGTGGTTCCTGCGCATTACCGCCTATGCCGATGAGCTGCTTGAAGGCTGCGACCGCATTGCCGCGGGTTGGCCCGAGCGCGTACTGACCATGCAGCGCAACTGGATTGGCCGCAGTACCGGTGTCGAGGTGGATTTTCCGGTGGTGGACGGCGACGCACCGATCCGCATCTTCACGACCCGTCAAGATACATTATACGGTGCGACGTTCGTAGTGTTGGCTCCCGAGCACCCGCTGGTCCGCCCGCTCATCGTCGGCCTGCCCCAGGAGGGAGAGGTGCTGACCTTTGTGGAACAGACCGCCCGCATGGATCGGATCGCCCGCACCGCTGTCACCACGGAAAAGCTCGGCGTCTTCACCGGCCGCCACGCCATCAACCCCCTAACCCAGGAGTCGATTCCCATCTGGGTCGCCAATTTCGTCCTGATGGACTATGGCACAGGCGCCATCATGGCGGTGCCGGCACACGATCAGCGCGACTTCGAGTTCGCCAAGAAATATGGTTTGCCGATCCGGGTGGTGATCCAGCCTTTCGACCGGACACTGGACGCCAACACGATGACCGAGGCATATGTTGACGAGGGGCGAATGGTCGACTCCGGTGCTTTCACAGGGCTCGAAAGTCCTGAAGGACGTAATCGAGTCGACGATTATCTTGAAAATCAATCTCTTGGATGGAGAACCATCAATTTTCGCATTAAGGATTGGGGCATATCTAGGCAGCGCTATTGGGGAACTCCTATCCCCATGATTCATTGCCCCCGTTGCGGGATCGTTCCCGTCCCCTATGAGGACCTGCCCGTCGTACTGCCGCTGGAGCTGCAATTCGAGTATGGGGCGCGCTCTCCGTTGGCTGAAGCACCGTCCTTCTATGCCGTCCTTTGTCCTCGCTGTCAGCAACCTGCGCGGCGCGAGACCGACACCATGGATACGTTCGTTGATTCCTCATGGTACTTCGAGCGTTACACCTCGCCCCGTGCGCAGGATGGCCCATTTGATGTGCACGCCGTGGACTACTGGATGCCCGTAGACCTCTACATTGGCGGCATCGAGCATGCTGTGCTGCACCTCCTGTATGCGCGGTTCTGGACCAAGGTGCTGCGTGATCTGGGGCTAATGAAGTATGATGAACCCTTCACGCGGCTGCTAACGCAGGGCATGGTATGCATGGAAACCTTGTGGTGCCCGCAACATGAGTGGCGTTTTCCCACCCAAGTGCGGAACGGCACGTGTGTCGAGTGCGGCCGGGTAGTGACCATCGGCCGCATGGAGAAGATGTCGAAATCCAAACACAATGTCGTCGACCCGGACGAGATGATTCACAAATATGGGGCCGATACGACGCGGTTGTTCATCCTCTTTGCCGCCCCTCCAGAGCGTGATCTCGATTGGAACGACCAGGGTGTGGAGGGCTGCTACCGCTTCCTGAATCGGGTGTGGCGTATGGTGCGGCGTATCGTCGTGCACACCACTAACCTGGCGCGCGATTCGACCTCACCGCGCCCGGCTTCAGGCGCAGCATTAGCCTTGCGCCGCAAGACACATCAGACGATTCGCAAGGTGACAGAGGATATCCAGGATCGCCTGCACTTCAACACCGCGGTAGCAGCCATCATGGAATTGATCAATGTGCTTTACCAGTTTGCTGTGGAGGAGGAGCAGGATGTACCGACCCAACATGCCTTACGGGAGGCCGCCGAGACCACGACCTTGCTCCTCTCGCCATTCACCCCCCACATCGCCGAAGAGCTGTGGCAGCAGCTTGGCCATCACGACAGCATTTTGCGCCAGCCGTGGCCGTCCTATGATCCGATGTTGACGCAAGAGGAGGAGGTCACTGTCGTCATCCAGGTCAACGGCCGGGTGCGCAGCCGCCTCATGGCACCGGCGTCGATTGCCGAGGACGACCTGCGGGAAGCGGCGTTGCGTCATGAGCGAATTCAGGAGTGGATTGCCGGGAAGGCGATCCGTAAGGTCATTATCGTCCCACAGAAGCTCGTCAATATTGTTGTCGCCTGAATGCCTCCCACGCCCCTTCCGCCTTGCCAGGGGGGGGCGGGGGTGACCGAGGACACGACTGGTACGACCATCGCATCAGTTATCGCTCAGGGCGCAGTCGCCTTGTCAGGGGCTGCTTGTTCTCTTGGTAGTTGTCCTGGCCGGCTGCGGTTACCAACTCAGCGGGCGCGCCGGGACGATTCCGGGGAATCTGCAGAGCCTCTCCGTCCCGATGTTCACTAATGTTACCACCGTCCCCGGCCTCGAGCAATTGATCACAAGGGCGGTGCGCACGCAATTACAACGGGATGGACGAGTGCGTTTAGGCACAGACGCCAGCTCGGCGGCGCAGCTCCGCGGCGAAGTCACGCACTATGGATTATTGCTCCTGGCCACCGATCCTAGCGATTTCGCCCTGGAGTATCGCATTGAGGTGGAAGTACATGTCACGGTCGAAGACCTCCGACAGCGTCAGACGCTTCTGGACCACAAACTGGCCGTCACCATCGACTATGTCGTGTCATCGCAGGTGGTGCCGAACGAAATCGCTCGTGAACGGGCCATGCTGGCAGCGGCGCGCGAGGCTGGCGATCGTGTCGTCAGCCTCCTGCTCGATCGGTTTTAATGAGAGGTGCCGGTCACAGACAGTAGAGGGCTCCTGTCGGGGTGAGGGCTGCTCCCGCGGCGTTTCACCCCGCGGCATGAGCGGCGAAGCGTGCGCATAAACCGGTCACCGGTCACGTCAAGGGGAGGCACGGATGGAACCTCGGGAGCTCGAGCGCCGCTTGAAACGGAACGAATTGGCCCCCGTGGTCTTCCTCTGGGGCGAAGAGTCCTGGTTGGTCGACGAAACCATCGGCCAGATCGAGGCGGTTGCCCTCGACCCTGCGGCGCGAGAATTTAATCGCGAGGTGTTTTATGGCGATGAGGCCGAGGCGCAGGCGGTCGTCACCGCGGCGCAAACCCTGCCATGGCTGGGATTGCAGCGTCTAGTGCTGGTGAGAGGGGCCGACGCCATGCCCCGTTCTGCCGATCCACCTCTGATGGCATACTGCAAGCAGCCTTCGCCCAGCACCTGCTTAATCTTCACGGCGCAACGCGCGGAGGCGAGCCGGCCGCTCTTTGCCTCCCTCTTAAAGCTGCCCTGGGCCGTGCGCTTCCGGCGACTTCTACCACGTGAATTATCCACCTGGATTGAACAGCGCATCGTAGCCAGCGGCTGCCGCATTACTGCGGATGCGGTGGCCGCTCTGATAGAAACGGTGGGGAACGACCTACGACTATTGGCGAACGAGATCGACAAGCTTGTGACCTTTGTTGGGTCTGAGCCAGCCATTGAGGTCGAAAGTCTGACCGCCCTGACGGATGATATACGGGAGATGTCAGCCTTTGAATTGGCACGCCTCCTCAGCGCGGGGGACCTGGCTGAAGCCTTGCGGGCCTGGGGCAAGTTCGCCTCCAGTGGAGAGTATCCCGGGCTGGCGCTCGGTGCAATCCTCCACCACGTGCGTCAGCTCTGGCGCATCAAGTTGGCGAAGCCTGCCAGCGCCTCTCCAGAACGCCTGGCACGCGAGCTCAACCTCCCGGCCTTTACCGTCCGTCGGCTCAGCGCCCAGGCGGCTGCCATCGAGCCCGACCGGCTTCGTCAATGGCTGGAAGCACTCTTGGAAGCCGACCAGACGCTCAAGCGCTCTGGTCTGCCACCGCAAGCGGTTTTTGAGAGGCTGATTCTACGTTTCTGTGTGAGGAAAGGTGGGGTTCATGCTCCCGCATGAAGGGCATAGACTTTGCGGCTCAGCGCGGCTTTCTTGCGGGCGGCCTTGTTCGGATGAATCACCCCTTTCCCAGCAGCTTTATCGAGTGCAGACACGGCCTTGCGGAGCGTGGTCTCCGCATTCGTGGTGTCTTTGCGCTCCACCAGGGTTTCCACACGCTTCGCGTACGTTTTAAGGGCCGATTTCACCGACACATTGCGCAGATGTCGTCTTTCCTCCTGCCGCATCCGCTTCATCGCCGATTTGTGGCGTTTGGCCATACTCTCTCTCCTTCATCGCTTGCCAATCACGGGATGGTGCGTCTTAAACCGCTTTTCGGGCGCCTCGGAGTGCAGCCAGCTGGCCGCCACTCGGTGAGTCAAACGGGTGCAATATACTAAACCAGCATCGAGGCGTCAAGAGGCGGGCCCGAGGTGAGGCGGATGACATGCCTGGCCCCCAAAAGACATGAGCACGCGCATGGGAGGCGCTCATGCCGCTGGCAACTAAGGGCACGGGGGCTGCCCTGGTATGCTCTACCGTCAACCGGTGTGCCTATGCTGGATTGAAAGTTATAGTCGCCGTGTTTTAAGCGTTGCAGGACACAACGAGCCCTGTTAGAATTGGCGTCTGGGCAAGCGTGCTGAACGGCAGCTTCAACATGGCTGTGAGGCGACCGCTCCAGCATGGCGGTTTGGCCCTGGCCACATCACTAGCAGTAGCCTCCTAGCTTGGGTTGCAGGGGCATAGGGCTGGTTAGGGTGGCTTGCTACAGGGAGTTGGTGTTGATGTCGGATGGAGCAGAAGGGCAGTTTCTCGTGGTTGCCGTCCGACATCGACTGGCCTGCGGGCCGGGGGGGAGGGGAGATGTCGCTTGAGCGTTGGGTAAGTGGATTTACCCACTATCTGGCGGTCGAGCGACGCTTGTCCCTGCACACTCAACGCGTGTACGAACGCGACGTACGAGCTTGGTTGCAGGCATTGCCGCAGCGCAGCAATGCTGAGGTCGCCGCGCTGCTGACGCGGGACAACGTGGTCAAGTTCTTGGCTCAGAGTCGTGCGGCTGGGTTGTCCCCCCGCTCTGTGGCACGGCGCATGGCTGGTCTACGGGCATTTTGCCGCTATCTCAAGCAAGAAGAGGTGCTGCCCGTTGATCCGCTCCTAGACCTACAGACCCCACGCGTGCCGGAGCGATTGCCGCATTTCCTCAGCCTCGATGAAGTAGACCACTTGCTCCGTCAACCCCGTTTGGAGACGCCACGAGGCCGGCGGGACGCGGCGATGCTGGAAGCGCTCTATGCCACGGGGCTGCGTGTGTCAGAATTGGTGTCATTGCCGATGAGCGCCCTGCACCTGGCTGAAGGCTGGATCAAGGTCCGGGGCAAGGGCGGCAAAGAGCGCCTGATCCCTCTTGGAGAACAGGCGGTGGCGTGCATACAGGCCTATCTGGTAGGCGCTCGCGAGGAGCTCATGCGTGGAGAGCGCACCACGCAGGTGTTCGTCAACGGCCGGGGCGAGGGCATGACCCGGCAAGGCTTCTGGAAGCTCCTGCGCAGGTATGCCCGGCAGGCTGGCATTACCAAACGCATGTCACCGCATACGCTACGCCATTCCTTCGCTACCCATCTTCTAGAGCAGGGGGCTGATCTCCGCTCAGTCCAGCAGATGCTAGGCCACAGCGATATTTCCACGACGCAAATCTACACCCATGTGCTTGAAGCTCGGCTGCGTTCAGCATATCAACGCTACCACCCGCGCGCGTAAGGCTGGAGGTTAGGTGTGTCGCTTCTTCGACCCGTCAGTCCGCTCCCTGTTGAGTCCCGCATAGACCAAGCCGCGGAGATGTTACAGGATTTACAGTTCCCAGAGCAGCGTCTCGAGGCCATGGGTATCCTGCGTCAATATGTGCGGGATGCCACGCTGCGTGTGCGCGATGCCCATCTGATCGGGGCCAGTGGGGTTGAGACCGCTCGCCAACTGGCGGCGATGATCGATCAGGTCATCATCGAAAGTTATCGCTTTCTGGCGCGTAGTCCTCTGTTTTCAGTGCATCGGCGCCCCCTCCGGGTGGCGACTGTGGCGGTGGGAGGCTATGGGCGTGGTGACTTGAATCCCTTTTCGGACCTCGATATCGTCGTACTGCACCCCCCCCAAGAGGACGAACTCAGCACGCAATTCATGATCCAATTCACCCTTCTTCTCATGGACATGCGACTCGATGTCCGCTACAGCAATCGTTCCGTCGCCAACTGCGTGCAGATGGCACGGCGTGATCTCTCGACGAAGACGTCGTTCATCGAAGCCCGCCCGCTGGTTGGGGATGCTCAACTCCTCGATCAGTTCCAGCGTACGGTGCAGCACGAACTGGTCGGGAAAGGGGTCAATCCGTTTATCCAGGCCAAGGCGGAGGAGCTCCAGCGGCGTCATGCCAAGTATTATGACTCGGTGAGCGTCCTAGAGCCCAATGTCAAGGAGAGCCCAGGGGGGCTGCGCGATTATCACACCGCCTTGTGGGTGGGGGCCACACGCGTTGGGGCACGGTCGTTCGATGACTTGGCGGCCGCGGGAATCATCGCGGCGGCGGAGCGACAGGCCGTGGCGCAGGCCTATGAGTTTCTGCTGCGGGTACGCACAGATTTACACTTCGCCCAGCAGCGGAAAACCGATGTATTGGCGATTGAGGTACAGGCAGACACGGCCGCACGCCTCGGCTATGATGGCAACGGCACCGGCCTGCCGGTTGAGCGCTTCATGCGGGAGTATTATCGTCAAGCCCGTGTGATCTACTATCTGTGTGCCAGCGTGCTCAATCGCTGTCGGCCACACGAACGAGGGATTGGAAAAGTGCTTGAATATATGTCACGTAAAGAGCTTGAGCATGGGTTAGTTATCGCACGGGGCGAGATCACGGTCAAGGAACGCGGGAAAGATCCTTTCCAGACACGGCCCACCTTGCTGTTGGAGGTCTTCGGGCTGGCCCAGCAGATGGGTGTTGGCCTCAGCGAGGACCTGAAGGTCCTCATCCGGGCTCATCTCGGGGCGATCGACGAGGCCTTTCGGGCCGATCGCCAGCACAGTCGGCCGTTCATGACCATCCTCAAGCATCCCCAGGCCGCCCGTGCCCTCCGTGCCATGCATGAGGTAGGGGTGCTGAGCGCATACCTACCTGAATTTGAACCGATCACTGGGCTGGTGCACCATGATCTCTACCATAAATACACAGTCGACGAGCACACCTTGCGGGCGGTGGATTTCCTCGATGAGTTGCCCGAAACCCCCGAAAAAGAGCTACGCGAGTTCGCCAAGCTGTTCCAGAGCCTGCCCAATCCCGAGGTGTTGCGGCTCGCCTTGGTCTATCACGATGTGGGCAAAACCAAAGGCGTCGAGCATGTCGAGGAGAGTGCCGAATTGTTCCACGCTGCCGCCCCTCGCCTGGGGCTCAGCGAAAAAAGCGCCGACCAGGTAGAGTTACTGGTGAAAAACCATCTGTTAATGAATCATCTGGCCCAGCGCCGTGACATCACCGACCCCAAGATCGTGGCGGATTTCGCGGAGACCGTCCGCAACGTAGAGAACCTCAAGCTCCTGTGTATCCTTACCTATGCCGACACGCGGGCGGTGGGTCCGGATATTTGGACGGTGTGGAAGGGGGCGCTGCTGTGGGAACTCTATATGCGCACCTATAAGCACTTCACCCAGGAGGATGAGGTCGTGGTCACGGGCGAGGCCCTCATCGAACAGGTGAAGGGCGAAGTGATGTCAGGATTATCCGGGCGCATCCCGGAGACCACCGTCGCTGCGTTCTTCAAGGCCATGCCATATAAATATATTGTGTCGACACCAGCCGAGACCATCGTGCAACATATCCAATTGGTGGAAAGTTTGCAGGGCGGTGCGCTAGCCACGAAGCATACCCATCATCTGGACCTCGGGTTTTCCGAATTGATGGTCTGTACGCCCAGCAAGGCTGGGAATTTTGCTAAGATCGCCGGGACGCTGGCGGCCAATCAGCTCAACATTTTGGGCGCGCAAATTTACACCCACAATGATGGGCTGGCCCTCGATACGTTGCAGATCGAAAGCCTCGAAAAGAAGCCCATCTTGGACGAACGCCTGTGGCAGCGCCTGAATGAAGAACTCCTGGCGGTCTTAGCCGAAGGGCGAGAGGTCACCTATCGCCCGGGACGGACGATTTTCGCCAGGAAGGAGCGGGCGGTGCCGGTCACCACCGTAATCGAGGTCAACAATCGCATCTCCGACATGTATACGGTCATCGATGTGACAACCCAGGACCGCTTGGGCTTGCTGTATCTGATTACGACGACGCTGTTTGAGATCGGGATTAATATTCACCTGGCCAAGGTCTCCACCGAGGCGACGCGGGCTATCGACGTATTCTACGTGACTGATCTGATGGGTGAAAAGATCGTCGACGAACGCGCCATCGAGGATATCCGCAGCCAACTCCAGACCGCACTTGACGCTGATGAGCGGTGAGCGGTGGGTCGGACGCGAGTCCCCGAGGGAACCGGGGCTGACGCGCAACGAGGCGGTGTTGCGGGCGATGTGATCGCTGACCGTAGATCTCGAGCATTGCATGCCAGATTTATTCTGTGGTATGTTTGGGCGTCGACTTATGAGAGATTTGCACCCGGATTGCATGCCAATGGAGAAGGCGGACCGTCACTTGCGTCAGTTGACCTGTCGAGGAGTCGCGGATCACCACGGGGATATTTACGCCTGGAGCCGGACTTCATGGAGGTGTGTAAAGTAGCTTGGCTGAGATACTGAGCAAAGAGATCCAGCTGGAAGATACCACGCAACTCCCACAAATCTTCGGCATTAACGACGCGCATCTGAGACTCATCGGCAAAGGGCTGCACGTCCGCCTCCAGGCTCGCGAGCGTGGGCTCAGCATTCAGGGCGCCCCCGATGCCGTGGGCAAGGCCGAGCAACTGTTGCAGGAGTTATGTGAGCTCATGGCCACCGGCTATGTCATTGACTCCCATGACTTGCGTTTGATGCTCCGCCTCTATGAAAGCTCGCCGCATCCCGACATTCGTCATATCTTTTCCGATCGCATCCCCGTCCCGTCCCGTCGGCGTTATGTGTCACCCAAGACCGAAGGGCAGAAATTCTATGTGGATGCGATCCGCCACCATGATATCGTCTTTGCGATTGGCCCGGCAGGCACTGGCAAAACGTACCTGGCGATGGCCATGGCGGTCTCGAGTCTGTTTCATAAGGAGATCGAGCGCATCATTCTGGTGCGTCCTGCTGTCGAAGCGGGTGAGAAGCTCGGGTTTCTACCGGGCGACCTGCAAGAGAAGGTCAACCCCTATTTGCGGCCGCTGTATGACGCGCTGTATGATACGATGGAGTTTGAACGGGCGCAAAAGTTGATGGAGCGGGGCACCATCGAAATCGCCCCACTGGCCTATATGCGCGGTCGAACCCTGAACGATTCGTTCATCATTCTGGATGAGGCGCAGAACACGACCTCGGAGCAGATGAAGATGTTCCTCACGCGTCTGGGATATAATTCCAAAGCGGTGATTACGGGTGATGTCACCCAGGTGGATCTCGCCCCGGGCAAGGTCTCGGGATTGGTCGAGGTGCAAGACGTCCTGCGCGGTATCGAGGGTATTCGCTTCGTATACTTTACCGAGCGGGATGTCGTCCGCCACGAACTGGTCCAGCAGATCATTCGCGCCTATGAGACCTTTCAGCCAAGAGCTGAACGTCGTGGTGAGGGCCACGGAGGGGGAATGCCGTCCGATGGAACGGGAACGTAAGGGACGAGCACGGCCAGAACGGGGTGTGCGGCCGCTGTTGACGAAGCTTGGTGTGGTTACCGTGTCGAAGTCGGGTGGGATGAAGATCGCCTGGCGCGAGATTGGGATCACCGCCTTGCTGGTGGCGACATTGACCATCTTGTTGTTGCCGCGTATGCAGTTGCAGACGCGGACCTTAGCGATTGGTGACATTGCCCCCGCCGACATTAAAGCCCATACCGATTTCCTGCTCGAAGATGAGGTATCGGCCCAGAAGAAGCGCAAAGAGGCTGAAGATCGTGTGTTGCCACTCTACGATTTCGACCAACAAGCCATCGAGGTCATTGACCAGCGTTTGAAATGGGCGATGCAGACCATCGATGCTGCCTATCAGGTTCGTCCCCCAGAGCTCTCAGGAACCCTTCACGATGTGCGCTCGGTTCCTTCCTCACCCGAAGAGGTGGCGCGCGTCCAGGGCTTGTCTGGCGTCGAGACGGCGATGAGTCGGGAGTTGATCACGACGAGTCTCTTCTTCGCTGATCGCGAGCAAGAGTTCCGCCGGATTCTTGGCGTTGAGTTGGGCGCGGAAACGCTCGCGGCGCTCCGTCAACTGCAGTATACGCCTCGACTGCGCCAGGGCATTATCGATGCGTTGGCCGCGGTGATGCAGCGGGGCGTTGTCAGCGATCACGATCTTTTTGTGGGGCATCGGGAGCGGGGGATTGTGTTCCGTGATGTCCGCACAGAGCAGGAACTCGTCATCCCGGATACCAGCATGGTCTTGGAGATGGGCGAAGCCGCAGCGGCCTTGACCGCCACCGTGTTAGCCGCGAATTCCCCCTATCCCCTTGAGCTACAACCGGTCATCGCCAACATCGCCCGGAGGCTGCTGCAGCCGAACCTGACGTTCAACAAGAAAGAGACTGAGGAGCGCAAAAAAAAGGCGGTAGAGGCGATCAAACCGGTGTTCTTCCAGGTCAAGCGTGGCGAAATGATTATCCGTGAAGGGGAGCGGGTCCGGGAAGAGCATATTCCCAGACTCCGCGCCCTGGCCTCGGGGAAACGGAGCGGCGACCCGGTTTCAGCGGTGGCAGGCACGACGATCTTCGTCGCTGTCGTGGTCATGTTTGGGTTGCTCTACTTGCGTCAAATGCGGTCGCGCGTGTCGTGGGATTCGCGATCGCTGCTGCTGTTGGCGGTCTTGCTGGTGGGCAATATCCTGGGTGTGCGGGCGTTCATGGTGGTCGCCCAAGCCCTGGTGGAAAGTTTCCCGGTCATGGAGAGCGGGGTCCTCTTGTATGCACTGCCCGTGACGGTGGGCGGCATTCTCGTGGCGATCTTCTTTGACTTCTCGGTGGGGGTGTTGTTCGCCCTGATGACCAGTTTGCTGATCGGCATTCTGGTGCGCGACAACCTGGCGATGGCGGTGCTGGCGCTGGTGGGCAATCTGGTCGCCACCTTCCGCGTGCAGCAGTATCGACAGCGCTCATGCATTCTGGTGACCGGGTTGTTCATCGGTCTGGCGAATATTCTGACGCTCATGGCCTTCGGCTTGATGAGCGCCAACCTCTTCGTCTGGCCGCGGGCCCATGAGGCGTTGTGTGGTCTGCTGGGAGGGCTGTTGGCGGCGGTGGTCGTCTCGGCGGTGCTGCCGCTATTAGAGTCGATCTTCAAATGCACCACAGACATTAAGCTCCTGGAGTTAGCCAGCCTGAATCATCCGCTGTTACGGCAACTGATCATGCAGGCGCCGGGCACCTATCATCACAGCATGCTGGTGGGGACCTTGGCCGAGGCCGCGGCTGAGGCCATTGGCGCCAACGCCCTGCTAGCACGCGTCGGCAGCTATTACCACGACATCGGCAAGATGCTGACGCCCGAGTACTTCGTGGAGAACCAGGCGGGTCGTGGCAATAAACACGATCGACTGTCCCCGAGTATGAGTGCCCTAATCATTACGGCCCATGTCAAGGACGGTATCAAACTCGCTAAGGAATACAAGCTGCCGCAGCGCATCATCGACATGATACCCCAGCACCATGGCACCAACCTCATTTCCTATTTTTACAATAAGGCGAAAGAGCACGAAGATCCTGCCGTGCAGCAGGTCCACGAAGAGGATTATCGTTATCCCGGTCCCAAGCCGCAAACGCGTGAGGCGGCGATCGTGATGCTAGCGGACAAAGTCGAAGCGGCATCACGCGTGCTGGCCGAACCGACGTCACATCGCATCACCGGGCTGGTGCAACGCATTACGAGCAGTATCTTCATGGATGGCCAACTCGATGAATGCGACCTGACGCTGCGCGATTTACAAAAGATCAGCGATGCTTTCGGGCGCACCCTGATCGCCATCTATCACCACCGTGTCGAATACCCATCGGTCGAATCGGAAGAAGTCAAGCGTCGTACGCGAAGCACGAATGGCCATCAGTTGTCGGAACCAACAAAAGATCATCCCGACCGACACCCGGATGCTCCGAAAGACGCTGCTGAGGCTGCTCGCGGCCCTCGAATGTCAGAGCTGTGATCTGGGTGTACTCATCATCGATGATGCCAGGATGCGCCGGCTGAACGCCCGCTATCGAGGTATCGATCGTCCCACCGATGTACTGGCTTTTGCCATGCGTGACGGGCCCTTTGCTGACCTTCACCCGCAGGTGCTGGGGGATGTAGTGCTCTCCGCGGAGACTGCTCTTCGCCAGGCGCGTGCCCGTCGCCACTCACTCACCGCAGAGTTGACGCGCCTGCTCATCCATGGTACGCTGCACCTACTCGGTTTCGACCATGAAGTCTCCCCCGCTGATGCTAGGCTGATGCGCGCCAAAGAACGTGAACTGTGGAGGCTGGTCAAGCCTTTGGTGAACGTTCCTCTCAAACGCCAGCCTTCAGGCTCCGATCGTAGATGCCCTTGAACCGTGCGGAGCTCCGACCATCATTGACGCCCTCGCACTGATGTCGGCTCAGTCAGTGAGGGTGGACGCAGATGCCCAGAGCTGTATGGCTTGCTGGCCCTGCCGTGTTTGCTGCGAACGGCCGTGCCTGAGCGTGCCGTTTTTCCCGCCGACGAGAGGCTGGAGGACCTATGGCGCTCATCGTCTTCGTGCTCGGGGCAATCGTCGGCATGGCGGTGTTGATCTTTGCGTTTGAGAACCAGGAACCGGTGGCGCTGCGTTATCTGTATTCCTGGCAAACGCCGCCGACCCCTCTGTTTGCGATCATCCTGGTCTCCGTGGGAGCTGGGTTCGTGATCGCCAGTTTGTTTGGTCTGGCGGCATACCTGCGTGAGCGTAAGATTATCCGCCAGCAGCGCCGCACGATCGCCGACTTACAAGCGGAGTTGCGCACCCTACGCACCCTTCCCCTTGACGTTCCCTCAGAAACCGGGGGTGGCCTGCACAGTTCCGACAAACCTGCGCCAGCCACTGGTGAGCTGCCACGGCGATGAATGCCTGGGGCAGCCTGTCGCAGGAACTCGCCTCGCCGTTGGTTCTCATCCTGGCCGGGGTTTTGGTGGGCTTGGCAATCCTCCTGGTGGCGCGGCGCCATCGCGTTCCTGAGGCGTTGACCTCGCAGCCGTTCGAGCGTGGCTTTGATCTGCTGCTCGAGGCGCGCTGGCAGGACGCAGCTGAGGTATTGAAAGCAGCGGTCAAAACCGATCCGAACCGAACCTTGGAATATTTTGAGCTCGGCAAACTGTTTCGGCGACAGGGGCAACCAGGGCGGGCAGCGCGGTTGTTCGAGCAGCTCAGAGCCCGTCCCGGCCTCGACCGCAGCATGAGCATCATGGTCCAGTACGAATTAGCCCTGTCCTACCGCGCTCTGGGGTGGTATGAACCAGCTGTCGAGCTGCTTGAACACGTGCTCGTGGCCGATCCAGCCCGCGCCGAAGCCCGGCAAGAACTCCGCCGCATGCATGAGGACAGGGGACGCTGGCAGCAGGCAGCGGCGCTCGAGATCCTACGCTTGAAGTGGGGTGAAACCCAGGACCATCGGACGCTGGCGGCGTTGCTGACGCAGCAGGGAAAAGTCGCCTGGGCAGCTGATCAGCTGCATGAGAGCGCCGCGCATTTGCGTTCCGCGCTGGCGCTTGACCGTGACTGCACTGAAGCGGCGATCTACCTCGGCCGCGTTCTGCTGCGGCAAGGGAAATTGTCCCAAGCCTTCCGCATCTGGGATGAGCTGGCGAAGGCCAGGCCGGAAATGCTGTTTCTGGCCTTCCGGGATATGCAGCTGGCCTTTCGGCAGCTGAACAACGATGCGGGATGGGAGAGCTTCCTGCGCACCTTTACGGAGCGTCATCCCGGTGATCCCATAGGCCATCTCGCCCTGGCCGAGTGGTATGCTTCGCGTGGCCAAACCCAGGAGGCCATCCACTGCCTGCGTCAGGTCATGGATCTCGACCCCGTCTGTCGGGAGGCACATTTGGGCCTGCTGTCTCTCTGTCGTGAGCAAGGCGTCACCAGTGAGGTGCTTGATGGCTATGAGCAACTTGCCCAACATACCACCTGGCCCTCTGGTGGCCGCTTCCGTTGCCGAAGCTGCGGTCACGTGGCCTATGAGCCTTGCTGGCGCTGTCCGGCATGTCACGTGTGGGCCACTCCTGAGCGTCTCATCCCACAGCCGGGCGTGATGCCGGTGACGGCAGGGGAAATCATCTCGCCACTCAGTCATGCGACCATCGCCGCCCCTGCCCCGGTTAGGGTGACGCGTGATGCGCCCGTTCAGCCCCCATCCGAGCGATGAATTGGAGCCTCCTAGATGGCCGCTGATACCCCGGTGATGCAACAGTATCGGCAACTGAAACAGCAATACCCCGATGCCATTCTCCTATTTCGGATGGGCGATTTCTATGAGATGTTCTTCGAGGATGCCTGCTTAGCGGCGCCAATCCTCGAAATCGCATTGACGGCACGCGATAAGTCACACCCTCACCCTGTCCCTATGTGCGGCGTGCCCTACCATGCGGTCGACAGCTATATCGACCGTCTGCTCAAACACGGCCTGAAAGTAGCGATCTGCGAGCAATTGGAGGACCCTAAGGCCGCCACGGGGCTGGTCAAACGCGACGTCGTACGGGTGGTGACACCGGGTGCCATCATGCAGTCGACGGCGTTGATCGGCAACGAGAACAATTTCCTCGCCGGGTTATGCGGAGCGCACGAGGGGCTAGGGTTGGCCTTGGTCGATGTGTCGACCGGCGAGTTCAAGCTCACTGAGTTCATCGGCGAACAGGCCAACCGCAGAGCGGCTGACGAACTGCAGCGGCTGCTGCCACGGGAACTGCTCATACCGACCTCTTGGGGCGCCCAGGCGACGGCCTTGCCTGGCATTGAGGTCCCACCATGGCAGGTCACACCACGTGACGATTGGCGATTTGATGCCGAACTTGCTTACCAGCGCCTGACACAACACTTTGGCACGCATTCGCTGGAGGGCTTTGGGTGCGAGGCAGCGACCTTAGCGGTGACGGCGGCAGGCGTGGTCCTTGAGTATCTGCAGGAGACGCAGCGCGCTGCCTTGACCCATATCCAGGGATTGTCCCGCTACTATGTTGATGATTTTATGGCCCTGGATGCCACTACCCAGCGCCACCTTGAGTTAGTGCGCAGCGCGGTAGACGCAACGCGGGATGGCACGGTACTTGACCTCCTGGATCAGACGGTGACCGCGATGGGGGGGCGTCTGCTCCGAGGCTGGCTCCTTGAGCCATTGCTGCAGGTGGATGCCATTCGGCAACGACAGGCCGCAGTGGCGGAGCTAGTGGTAGGCTGGATGGTGCGTGAGGAGGCGCGTGAACTTCTGAAAGAGATTGCCGATATCGAGCGCATCGTCGGGCGGGTGAACCTGGGGTTAGCTTCCCCGCGCGACCTGTGGGCCCTCCGGCAGTCGCTGCAGTCCCTCCCCCGTTTGGTCGACGTGATCACGGCGCTGAACGCCGATGCTTTGCAGCCGTATGTGAACGACTGGGAGACGCTGACGGATATCTACGATGATCTGGCCTGTGCCTTGAGCGACGACGCGGCGCATGCCACGCAGGTGGGTGATGTCTTTCAGCCTGGCTACCATGCCGAACTGGACGAACTGCGGCAACTGCGTACCGATAGTCGAGGATTTTTAGCCGCCCTCGAGGCGAAAGAACGCGAACGGACGGGCATCCCAGGGTTACGACTGCACTATAATCGGGTCTTCGGCTACTATATCGAAATCTCCAAGCGGGCCCTGCACCTGGTCCCCCCCGAGTATGAACGCCGTCAGACCTTAGTCAACGCCGAACGTTTTATCACGGCCGAGCTGAAAGTGCACGAGGAGCGCATCCTCGGAGCCGAGGAACGCATCGCAGCGTTGGCGCAGGAGCTGTTTCAGGCATTACAAGCCAGCGTAGCGCGGCAAACACGACGCCTGCAGGCGATGGCCCGGACGATCGCCGCTCTGGATGTCGTGATGAGCTTCGCCGCCGTGGCGCAGCGCCACGGCTATACGCGTCCAGAGATGGATGCAGGCGAGGTAATCGATATTAAGGCCGGGCGCCATCCGATCCTGGAACGGAGCGGCGAGGGGAGGGGATTTATCCCCAACGATACCTACCTCGATCGATCCGAGCAGCGAGTCCTGATCCTCACGGGGCCGAACATGGCCGGCAAATCGACCTACCTGCGTCAGGTGGCGCTGATCGTGTTGTTGGCGCAGATCGGCAGCTTTGTGCCAGCCGAGCGGGCGCGCATCGGGGTGGTGGATCGCATCTTCACGCGCATTGGGGCGCAAGATCACCTGCAGCGGGGCCATAGCACCTTCATGGTCGAGATGCACGAAACTGCCAATATCCTGCATAATGCTACGTCGCACAGCCTGTTGATCCTGGATGAAATCGGGCGCGGTACCAGTACCTACGATGGGCTAAGCATCGCCTGGGCGGTTATCGAACATATCACCCGCGCCGTGCGCGCCCGCACCCTGTGTGCCACGCACTACCACGAACTGGCCGAATTGGAGGTGCTGCATAGCGGCGTGAAGAACTACCACGTGGCGGTGCGCGAAACCCCTGACGGCATCGCGTTTCTGCGGGTGCTTTTGCCCGGGAGCGTGAACCGTAGCTATGGCATTCAGGTGGCGCGTCTGGCGGGGCTGCCCACCGCCGTCGTCGAGCGTGCGATGCAGGTGCTCGATCAGTTAACGAAGCAGGGCACGACCCCTACACATGGGAAGCGTCGCAACAGCATGCAGGCTTTGCCCGATCCTAGCGCGCAGTTGTCGCTGTTTGAAATGCCGGGGCATCCGATCCTCGACCAACTGAGGAGTCTCGATATCACACGATTGACTCCCATCGAGGCTCTGACCACCATGCATCGATGGCAGGAGATGATCAACAGTCCTGAGTCCTGAGTCGCGAGCAAGTGAGATATCCTGTCTTTTCCTTAGCACTCCGCACTCAGGAGCACTCCGCACTCAGGACTCAGCGGTTGAAAGGAGAGATGTATGAAAGTTCTTGTGACCGGTGGTGCGGGATTCATCGGCTCGCACGTGACCGATCGGCTCATCGACTCCGGGGTAGAAGTCGTAGTGCTGGACAACCTTGCCTCGGGAAGGCGTGAGTCAATACACCCACGGGCACGCCTGTGTGAAGCGGACATCTGCGGGGAAAGCATCCGCACACTCATGGAACAGGAGCGCTTCGATTGCGTCGATCATCATGCGGCGCAGATGAATGTCCGGCGCTCGGTCGATGATCCGGTCTTCGACGCCCGCGTGAACATTCTCGGCTCGTTGAATCTCCTGCAGGCGGCGGTGGCGACTGGCGTCAAGAAATTCGTCTTCGCCTCGACGGGCGGCGCGATCTACGGCGAGCAACTCACCTTCCCAGCCGATGAATCGCACCAGACCTGCCCAATGAGTCCCTATGGCGTCGCCAAGTTAGCGGTGGAGAAATATCTCGCCTTCTACGAAGCGGTCTACGGCCTGCCCTATACCGTGTTGCGCTATGCCAATGTCTATGGCCCCCGGCAGGATCCCCATGGAGAAGCCGGTGTGGTGGCAATTTTCAGCCAGCGCCTGCTGGCGCATGAACCGGCGATGATCAATGGCGATGGGGAACAAACACGCGACTTTGTCTATGTGGAAGATGTGGTACAGGCTAACGTGCTGGCCGTGACTACCGATCTCCGCGGCACATACAATGTCGGCACCGGGATCGAGACCTCGGTGAACGTCCTGTACGCCTATGTAGCCAAGCATGCCTGCTCCACGCAGGTTCCCCATCATGGACCACCAAAGGCTGGGGAGCAGCATCGTAGTGTCCTGGACAGTCGCAAGCTCCAGGGCGCCACGAACTGGACGCCAACCGTCTTATTGGACGAGGGGTTACAGCGTACGGTAGCCTTCTTCGCCGAGTCAGGGTTGCGACGAAAAACCACTTGATTTGACATCAGGCATTAGGTATGTTACACGCCAGAAAAATCTCGCTAGTAGCGCCTCCCGTGCCATTCCTGGCGTGGGGGAGGGAAGAGCAAGGGATGGTGTGAGCCCCAGCTCACAGTGTAGGCCAGCTTCGCCAAGAGGTGAAACGCGGCTAAACAAGGGAAAGCAGACGCGTGGTAGTATCTGACCCAGACCACCGTAGACCGCGGTTTGGGAGAGCGGAGTCACGATGATCCGAATCCTCCTCCGCTGTTTCAGCGTCCTCCTTCCCAGCTGGGCGATGCTTGCAGCACCCGTTTGGGGGCAGCCGCAGCGGCCGCTTTTGCATGAGTTGGTGCTGACGCACACAGATCATGAGGTGCTCCTGCACATCGACTTACAGGGGGGATTTCAGCACGAGATCCTGGAGGCCATCGCAACTGGTATCCCGATCACGGTCACCTATCACATGAGGTTGTATCGCAAACGGGGTTTGTGGTTCGATGAAGAGGTCCTCTCGAAGACCATTAAACATATTGTCAAATACGACGCCTTGAAAAAGCAGTACCATGTCAGTGAGATTAATGGGCTGTTTTCCAGCATAAAGGTGACCAAACACGAGCCCACCATGGTACGCTGGATGAGCGCCATTGAGGGGCAGCCGCTGATCCCTTTTCATCTCCTGCAACCGGGTGAAGAGTATTATGTAAAGGCGATGGCTGATTTGAGGGCGGTGAAGTCACCCTTTCCTCTCAGTCATATGCCGTTTGTCGCCAGTCTTTGGGATACGGGAACTCCCTGGACCGCGTCGAGTCCTTTCAGCATTAGCTCCCCCCCTTCACAACGCTAGGGATCTATGGCCTGAGAGCAGCCTCCACGCCTCAGGAGGTGCGGTGTGTTGAGACGTGTATCGTGCGTCTGCTGCAAGTACCAGGCATACCTGTAGGAACCTCGCATGCGCTATGCCAGTGATCAACCACGCATTGATGGGACAGCGCCAACCCCTGAGGAGCAGCGTCGCCACCGCCTGCGAAATTTTTGGACCTTCCTGGGCGTGACGTGTCTGCTCATCGCGCTGACGGGGGCGGAATTATATGTCCAGGGCCTCCACCGCGTCCTGCCCCTGGCCAACAATATTGTGATATTCGCCATCGTCAATCTGAACATAATCCTATTGCTGGCGTTAGTGCTCTTGGTCCTGCGCAACCTGGTCAAGCTGTACTATGAGCGGCGCGGCAAGATCATCGGGTCGCGGTTCCGGACGAAACTGGTCATCGCGTTTTTCGGTCTGTCCCTGACCCCATGCGTGCTCTTGGTGCTAGTGGCGAGCGGCCTGATCACCAAAAGCATCAACAACTGGTTTAATGTGAGTATCGAGCGTTCGCTGGAAGATTCGCTGGAAGTGTCTCGCAATTATTACCGCCTGCTTGAGCAGGATGCTCTGCACTTCGGCGAGCAACTCCGCACAGTTCTTCTGGGGAAGGATCTGTTACGGAACGACCGAGCGCCGGCGCTGACAAAGTTGCTAGAGGAGAAGCGCCGGGAGTATCAATTGAGCGCGCTCCAGGTCTTCGGCGCCAACCTTCAGGAATTGGCCGGTGCCGGGGGGCAAGTCGCGGGTGAACGGTTGACCACCGCCCAGGCCGACCTGCTCCGCCGACGTTCGACCGATGCGAGTACGGAAATCCAATCCGCTGGCAGGGGGGAGGTGATTCGCGGCATTGTGCCCATCGTGGCGCAGGGAGGTGTGGCGCCCCTGGCCTGGATTGTGCTGACGTACCATGTGCCGGAGAGCCTGGTGGCCAAGATGGGGGACATCGCCGAGGCGTTTGAGCAATACAAACAGTTGAAAATCCTCAAGGCACCGATCAAGACCAGCTATCTCATCACGCTCCTGATGGTGGCGTTGCTGGTGATCTTTTGCGCCATTTGGTTTGGCCTCTATCTGGCGAAAGGGATTACGGTGCCCATTCAACATCTGGTTGAAGGGACACGTGCGGTGGCAGATGGCAACCTGGATTTCCGCGTCACCGCCACCAGCGACGATGAAATAGGTTGGCTCGTCCATTCCTTTAACCAGATGACCGACGATTTGCGCACCAGCAAGATGGCGCTTGAAGAGGCCAATGCGGAGCTCAAGGAGAGTAATCAGGAACTGGAGGCGCGCCGCAACTACATGGCAACAGTCCTCGAAAATGTGGCGGCGGGAGTGCTGTCACTCGACAAGCACGGCCGGGTGTCGACGATGAATCGCTCGGCCCAGGTGATGCTCGGCATCGACGCCCAAGCGGCCCTCGGGCGGGTGTATCGCCATGTGTTCAGCGCCGCCCATCTGGATTCCATGCGCGGGCTCATGAAACGCATGGCGAGCAGCCGCCGTGAGAGCATCGCCGACCAAATTCAGTTGCTCGTGGGGGGCCGCGTGTTGATCCTTCTGGTGAACATCTCCTTGCTCCGAGACAGCGATAGCCACTACCTCGGGATGGTATTGGTGTTCGATGATTTGACCGAATTGATACGAGTGCAGAAACTCGCGGCCTGGCGTGATGTAGCCCAGGGCATCGCGCATGAAATCAAGAACCCCTTGACCCCTATCCAGCTCTCGGCGCAGCGGTTACGGCGGAAGTATCGCGAGCACTCAGGCGATTTCGATGAGGTCTTCGACGAATGTACCCATACGATTATCACCCAGGTGGAAGGCCTCAAGGGGTTGCTCGACGAGTTTTCGGCGTTTGCGCGCATGCCAGAGTCGAATCCGACCCCGACGGAGTTGCAGCCACTCATGGAGGAAGTGCTACAATTATATCGCGGAGCTCACCGTGACATCGAGCTGACGTTGTCCTGTGATCCTGCAGTCGCCAAGGTCAACGTGGATGGGGAGCAGATGAAGCGGGCGCTGATCAACTTGGTGGAAAACGCGATTGAGGCCATGAATGGCCGGGGGCGAGTGGACATCGTCACCAGTTTCGATGGGCGTCAGCAGTGCGTGTGCCTTGAAGTGCGTGACACCGGTGCGGGTATTCCGCCGCAGGTGCGTGACAAGCTGTTTTTACCCTATTTCACGACCAAAAAGGGGGGATCAGGCTTGGGGCTCGCGCTTGTCAATCGCATTGTCGCCGACCACGGCGGGCGCATCTCCGTCCGGGATAACACCCCGCGAGGCAGCATCTTCGCGATCGAGCTACCGGTAGTGTGAGGGACGTCGAGGAAAGGACGAGCATGGCCAAGGGGCGTATTCTGATCGTCGATGACGAGACCAGTATCGTGCGCTCACTGGAAGGGATTCTGGCTGACGAAGGGTTTGACGTGGTCCAGGCCCGCGATGGTGAAGCCGCGCTCGCGCTCCTCCAAGCGCAGTCCTGCGATCTCGTGCTGCTCGACCTGTGGATGCCGGGGATCGATGGTATTCAGACGTTGCAGCGCCTGAAGGCCATGCAGACCAATGTGTGCATCATCGTCATGTCGGGACATGGTAATATCGAAACCGCCGTCAAAGCCACCAGGCTGGGGGCCTTCGATTATCTGGAAAAACCGTTGTCGCTGGATAATGTGCTGAGTTCAGTTAATGCCGCTTTTGATCATCTCTGGAAGACCCGCGATCATCACTGGGTGGAAGTGGTGCGGGCTGCCGTGGGGCCTCTCATTGGGGTCAGCGGCGCACTGCAAGAGCTGCGCACCCAGGTCGACGCGGCGACGCAGCACGAAACACCGCTGTTGATCGTTGGTGAGCCGGGGAGCGGCAAAGAATTTCTGGCTCGGCTGCTGCACCAGCGGCAGTATCCCCGAGGCCCGTTCGTGCGGCTCTACTGCGCTGCAGTATCCGACCAAGAGTTAAAGCAGGTATTCGGTGGTAGGGATAGCCTGCCCAGGCTCCTGCGGGACATGGAGGACACTGATCTCGACCACGACTTCGAGGCGGGAACGCTGTATCTGGATGGACTGGAAAGGCTTTCGACGCCAGTGCTGCATGCCTTTACCAGGCTCATGAGCGCCTCTGGGCCCCAGGCTTGGCGCGGCGGGGCACCGCTGCGGATGCGCGTCATGGCGGCGACGCTCCCAAGCGCCTGGCCGCATTCCGGGATCGAGGTTCTGCCGGCAGAGCTGCAACGGGTGTTTGCTTCCTCGACCCTGATGACGATCCCTTTGCGCCACCGTGTTGAGGATATTCCACTGCTGGCGGAGTATTACTTGCGCTGCTCGGCGCGTAAATATGGCTCGATTCCCAAGGAATTGCATCCTGAGGCGCTACAGGCGCTGATGGGGTACGATTGGCCCGGCAATGTGAACGAGCTGAAGGCGATGCTGGAGCGCGTTGTGCTGACGACGCCGAGGGGGATCATCGGAGTGGAACATCTCCCGCATCACGTGATCGAACCGGCTGGGACCTCAGGCAACGTGACTTCTGGGGCACCCTATGCGTCGTTGAAAGAGGCTCGGAGGGCTTGGGAGCGCCAGTATCTGGTCGAGCAACTTCGCAAGCATCACTGGGATGCTGCGCACACGGCGCAAGCGCTGCGGCTGAACGAACGCAGCCTGCAACGCCGACTACAGGTGTTGGGTATCAGGGGGAACGAGCTTCCTAGCCGTTCGACGCTGCCGCAACGGACGTTGCAGCGGAGCGTCGTGATCCATGGCCAGGGCCTCCAATCTGGCGTCAAGACTGGCATGATTCTCTCGCCACTGCCGACGAATAGTGGCATCCTGTTCGGCGACATCGCGACTGGGGCAACCGTCCCGGCCGCGGCGGCGCATGTGGAGTCGACGGGCTATGCGACGACCCTGCGCCGTGGCTTGGTCACGGCACGAACCGTCGAGCACATCATGGCGGCGCTGCATATGTACCGCCTGACCAACGTTCTGGTGAAGATCGGTGGTGAGGTACCGTTTATGGACGGCTCGGCGCGAGATTTCTGCCAACTGATCGAAGCGGCGGGGGTAGAGGAGCAAGCGGCCGAAGCTCCCCTGCTGAAGATTTGTGAGCGGCACGTGTGGGGACAGGAGGAGCCGGACCAGAAACATTTCGTCATCGAGCCCGCCTCACACCTCACCATCACGTACCATCTGCAATACCCACCGCCGATCGGACGCCAGCAGTATACCTTTGTCGCGGATAGTCCAGAGCACTTCAAAGCCACAATCGCACCCGCACGCACCTTCGGTTTCGTCAAAGAGATCGAACACTTGCATGCGCTTGGTATGGCCAATGGCGGGCGCCTGACGAACGTCATCTTGGTGGACGAGTCGCGGATCATCAACACCGAGTTGCGCTTTCCTGATGAGTTCGTGCGACATAAGGTCCTCGACCTCCTGGGCGATCTGTATTTAACTGGTAAGTTCGTGCAGGGCAAGATCACCGCGTATCTGACCGGGCATACGGAGAATCTGGCGCTCGTCAAATTCCTCCTGGGATTGTCAGGTGAGGCCTAGCATGGGGTGCCAGGGATCCGGCTATCAACGGCTCGGACTGGTGGGCGTGTGGATGCTCTGGCTGCTGCATCTTGGGCTGTGCACCACTTCCGGGGGTGAAGCAGGCCAGGCCTTAGGGCCCGACGCGGTGGTGGGGCGTGTCCAAAGCCGGTATGAGCGCACGACGCGTTTGCAGGCACGCTTCCGGCAGGAAACCCGCGTGCCTGGCTTCGATCAGGTCCAGACCGGGGAAGGGCAGGTGTGGATTCTGAAACCGGGGATGATGCGCTGGGATTACACCAAGCCAGAGCGCCAAACCATCATCGCCAACGGCGAGACGCTGTGGATCTATCTTCCCGAGGATCGGCAGGTGATTCGCGACCACATCAACCACTCTCTGGGAACGCGTACGCCTGCCCTCTTCCTGGCGGGGCAGGCCCGGCTTACCGATCTGTTTATGGTGGCGAGGACGTCGCCCCAAGGCCCTAGCGAAGGAGGCTTGCTTCAGCTAGAATTAACGCCAAAAGGTGAAGCTTTACCCTATACTCAGGTCTATCTCGGGATCGATCCCAGCTCCTATCTGGTGAAGCTGGTACGGGTGATCGATGCCATAGGAAACATGACCGCCATGTGGTTCACCGACATCGATACGGAGGCGGCTGTTGCGCCCTCGTTATTTCAATTTCACGTTCCACCGGGGGTAGAGGTCATGGCTCCACCCGTGTTCCCCGGGCCACGATAATCAAGTGGGAGGCGAGTGTGGAAAATTTGCATATGGTGGAAATCATCCTCAAAGTCGCGATGGCCTTCTGTCTGCTCATTGTCATCCATGAGCTTGGGCATTTTCTGGTCGCGAAATATCTCGGTATCGGGGTCGAACGTTTTTCGATCGGTTTCGGGCCGAAGCTTGCCAGCTTCCGCTGGCGGGAGACCGAGTACATGTTGTCAGTGATTCCCCTGGGTGGTTACGTCAAGCTCATCGGTGATGACCCTCGCGGCGCCGATGGCGATCATCCTCGAGCCTTCCTCAATAAGCCCATCAGTCACCGGATTGCGGTGGTGGCGGCAGGCCCGCTGGCGAACTTTGCGTTGGCGGTGGTGATTTTAGCGAGTGTGCACTGGGTGGGCGTTCCGACGCCGCAGATCTCTGAGCTGCCGGAGGTTGGGGAGGTCGTGGCCGATTCTCCGGCGCAGCAGGCCGGTTTACAACCAGGAGATCGCATTCTGATGGTGAATGGCGCACCAGTCAGCAAGTGGGAGGACCTGGTGCAGACCATCCACCGGCATGTGAATACCCCGCTTCAGCTCAGGGTGCAGCGCGGCACACAAACCTTCGACGTGACGGTGACCCCGAAGGCAGGCAAGATCATCAAAGATTTAGAAGAGGTGGAAGTGGGGCTGATCGGCGTGGCGCCCCACATGGATTTCACGGTGATGCGTTACTCTCCGCCCGTCGCCCTGTGGAAAGGTGTGGAGAAAACCTGGGAGCTCAGCGCCCTGACCGTCGTGTCGCTGGTGAAGATGGTGCAGGGGAAGATCTCGCCCAAACATCTCGCCGGCCCCGTAGGGATTTTTCAGATGGCTGGGCAGCAGGCGAAAGTCGGGCTGCTGCCGCTGGTCTCGTTGATGGCCGTGCTCAGCATCAGTTTGGGAATCCTCAACCTCTTTCCCATCCCGGTGCTGGATGGCGGACATATCCTGTTCTTCGCCTTAGAGGGCTTGTGGGGACAGCCTATCAGCCCACGCAAGCAGGAGATCGCCACGCAGGTCGGCTTGTTTCTGCTGGTAGCGCTCATGCTGACCGCCTTCTATAATGATCTGCTACGCATCTTTGCCAACTAGTCTCGCCTGAGGGCCGCCGATGAAACGATCCCAGCTCTTTCTGCCCACGATGAGAGACGTGCCAGCGGAAGCCGAGGTCATCAGCCATCAACTGATGCTCCGGGCTGGACTCATCCGCCGGGTTGCCGCCGGTGTCTACGCATATCTGCCGTTAGGACACCGGGTGATGCAGAAGGTAGGGCAGATCATTCGCGAAGAGATGAACCGCGCCGGGGCGCAAGAGCTGCTGCTGCCGGCGGTGCAGCCAGCGGAATTGTGGCAGGAGAGCGGGCGTTGGGAACTCATGGGTAAGGAGATGATGCGGCTGAAAGATCGCCACGAGCGCGATTTTTGCTTGGGACCCACGCATGAGGAAGTGATCACCGACCTGGTGCGACGGGAAATCCGTTCCTATCGCCAACTGCCGCTCATGCTCTACCAGATCCAAACGAAATTTCGCGATGAGGTCCGACCCCGGTTTGGGTTGATGCGTGGGCGCGAGTTCGTCATGAAAGATGCCTATAGCTTCGACCGCGATGGCGCTGGTGCCGATGTCAGCTATCGTAAAATGTATGACGCCTACGGCGCCATCTTTTCGCGCTGTGGCCTGCAATATTCGGCGGTTGAGGCCGAGTCGGGCGCCATCGGTGGCAGTTATTCGCAGGAATTTATGGTGCTCGCCGACACCGGTGAGGATGCCATCGCCGTCTGCGATGGTTGTCGCTATGCGGCCAACGTCGAGCGCGCCGAAATCGCCGCCGCTCCGACACCGCCGCCCGGCGAGCCGCTGCAGCCGCTCGCACCGGTGCAAACGCCTGGCCAGACGACCGTTGAGGCCGTGGCCGCATACCTCGGCGTGCCACGCCAGGCGATCGTCAAGACGCTCCTCTACGAAGCCGATGGCCGCGTCGTCGGGGTGCTGGTGCGCGGCGATCGACAGGTGAACGAGGCCAAGCTTGCCAAACACTTGCAGGTGGGAGGAGTACGTTTCGCCGACCGTGCCACCATCGAGCGCGTCACTGGGGGACCAGAGGGGTTGTCGGGACCGGTTGGTCTCACCGGGGTGCCCATTCTGGCGGATCACGAGGTGCGCGGCATGCGCAATATCGTCGTCGGGGCGAATGCTCCGGACGTGCACTACGTCAATGCCAATGACGGGCGCGATTTCGGTGTCGATCGCTACATCGACGTGCGGCTGGTGAATGAGGCTGATCCTTGCGCCCGGTGCGGAAAACCGTTGCGAATCGTACGCGGCATTGAGGTCGGGCACGTGTTTAAACTGGGCACGAAGTATAGCGCGTCCATGGACGCCACCTATCTCGACGTCGATGGCACAGCGCATCCCCTCGTGATGGGCTGCTATGGCATTGGCGTCGGCCGTACCGCAGCGGCTGCCGTCGAGCAGCATCATGACGCCGATGGCATCGTTTGGCCCATACCCATTGCCCCGCTGCAGGTTATGGTCGTGCCGGTCAATGTCACCGACAGTCATAGTTGGGAGACAGCCCAAGCGCTCCATAACGCGCTCGAGGCGGCCGGTGTCGAAGTGTTACTCGACGATCGCGATGAACGCCCTGGGGTCAAATTTAAGGATGCGGATCTCATCGGTTTGCCCTTGAGGGTGACGATCGGCAAAGCCTTGGCGCAGGGACAGGTGGAACTCATGGCTCGACGAGCCCGGCGTACCACCATGGTCCGAGTGGAGGAGGCGGTACCCCGCCTGCGCCAGATCGTAGAGGGTGGGGAACACGCCTTTCCGGAACTGTTTGCGACTTGACGTGTTGCAACGAGTGTGCTAAGGTTTAGCCGTGCAGAATAGGACTATAGTGGCTTGACCACAGGTTCAGTGTGCCTCCCGGTTGAGCGTACTGGCCACTGCACAGGCGATGGGGAGGCAGAAATGGGCGATGCGCCCATTTTTTTTTCGGTGTGATGGTCCATAGCCGCATGCGGGATCGCTGGGGAGAACACCACCGGTGGAGTGCGATGCCACGATCGCAAGCCTACGACAGGCCGTTGAGCCCTTGCTGGCAGCTGAGGGGATGGGCCTCGTCGACTTGCAATGGAGTCGCCGTGGGCAACGCTGGGTCCTTACCCTCTTTATCGAGCACGAGGGGGGGGTAACGCTCGACGATTGTGCCCAGATCAGTAGACAGGTCGGGGAGCGCATTGAAGTCGACAACCTGATCGACCATGCCTACACCCTGGAAGTCTCCTCGCCGGGCCTTGACCGACCCTTGCGGACGTTGGCCGATTTTGAACGTTTTCATGAGCATCTGGTGCGGATCGTGACGACGATTCCGATTCAGGGTCGCTCGACGATTGTCGGCCGACTCAAAGGCGTCGAGGGAGAGCGCGTGTTTGTGGAAGCCAAGCGCCTTGGCACGGTGCCAATTCCCGTAACGCAGATCAAACACGCCAGACTTGAGATCGAGTTCTGATCACCTGGAGAGACGGTGGTGAATCAAGAGATTCTTCGCATTATTGAGCAAATCTCCCGGGAGAAAGGGATCGAGAAGGAAGTCCTGCTCGCTGGTGTAGAAGCGGCGGTGCTGTCGGCCGCCAAACGCCGGTACGGCCCGGCCGAAAGCCTGCAGGCGCATTTTAATCCCCAAACCGGCACGCTCGAACTGACGATCGCGAAGACCGTCGCGGCGCTGCTTAAAGACCCCAAAGGCGAGATCGCTCTTGAGCAAGCCAGAGCCTACGACCTGGAGGCGAAGGTCGGGGACGTGATGCACATCCCACTCGAGGTGGAGGGATTTGGGCGCATTGCGGCACAAACGGCGAAACAGGTGATCATCCAGAAGGTGCGCGAGGCCGAGCGAGACATCATCTACAACGAGTATAAGGGGCGCGAGGGCGAACTCGTCAACGGCGTGATCCAGCGCTTTGAGAAAGGGGATATCATTCTCGACCTTGGCAAGACCGAGGCGCTCCTGCCGCGCAAGGAGCAGTCGACGCGCGAAACCTTCCAGCGCGGCGAACGGGTGCGAGCCTATATTCTCGAGGTGCGCAAGGGCACCAGCGGCCCGCAGATCATCGCCTCTCGCACGCATCCGGGGCTGGTCGAGCGCCTTTTCGAGATGGAGGTGCCGGAGATCTACGAGGGCATTATTGAGATCAAGGGCGCGGTGCGCGAGCCCAATGGCCGCGCGAAGATCGCCGTCTATTCTCGTGATCGTGCCGTCGACCCCATTGGCGCCTGCGTAGGTATGCGCGGCGTGCGGGTGCAATCAGTGGTCCAGGAACTGCGGGGCGAGAAGATCGACATCGTGCAGTGGTCGGACGACCCCGCCACCTTCGTCGGCAATGCCCTCAGCCCGGCGAAGATCTATAAGATCAACGTGAACTCGGATGGTCGCGCCATGGAAGTGATCGTCGAGGATGATCAACTCTCGCTTGCCATCGGCAAGAAGGGCCAAAACGTCCGGCTCGCCGCCAAGCTGACCAAATGGCGTTTGGACATCAAGAGTCGCTCAGAATACGAACAGGGGCTGCGGACGACCGCAGAGGGCGCGCTCGCTGGCCTGACGGCCGCGTCAGGGGTGGTAGGAGAACTGGTGGGGGCGATGGACGACGTCGCCACACTGACGCCGGCTGACCTGGGCGCCTTGTCGGTGGAGAGTGATCCCGGACCAACGGCGGCTCCCGATCGCATGGTCGATGCCACGATGGATGGCGGCACGCATGAGCTTGAGCGGTAGAACTCGAACAGGGCGGCATCGTCGGTCCGCCATAGCGTCCACACGAGTGGCCGAGCGCACCTGCGTGGGGTGTCAGCAGGTACGGCCGAAAGATCAGTTGATGCGGCTGGTGTGCGGTCCGAGTGGCCAGGTGCTGCTGGATATCCACGGGAAGCTACCCGGGCGTGGCGCCTACCTCTGCGCTCAGCGTCCCTGCGCTGAGCAAGTCTTGAAGAGAACGCGATTACAGGAGGCCTTTCGGCGTGAGGTGGCCCTCGTTTCTCTCGATGAGCTGGTGCGTGCGATGGTTAGCGTCATGGCCGAACGGGCACTGGGCTGCATACGCATTGCCCGCAAAGCTGGGCGCGTTGTCTCGGGATACACACAGGTGAGTCGTGCCTTGATGTATGAGCCGGTGGCCTGCCTCCTCGTGGCCGAAGATACCGCACGAGAGCGACTACGTGAGTATCAGGGTTGGTGTGCGAAGCGTCAGATACCCTGCCGCTCGTTCCTCACGAAGGCGCGGTTGGGCGAACTCGCTGGGCGGGACGAAAGTAGTGCGATGGGGATTTTGGATCCACGCTTGGGCGAACGTCTGATCGGGTATATCGAGGGGATGAGCCGGTTGACGGAACGGTAAGGAGGTGGCCAGATGGGGGTGAGGGTCTATGAGCTGGCACGGACGTTAGGGCGCTCTAGTAAAGACCTCATGCACGAACTGAAAAAACAAGGCATCGAATTGAAAAGTCACATGAGTAGTATCGATGAAGAGACCGCCGAGCTTGTGGCTGACTTGCTGAAGACATCGCTGGCACCCTCGGTCAAGGATACGCCAGTGGTACCACCAGTGGTTGAGGAAGAAGAGGAAAGCGTTGAAAATACCCTCAGCACATCCCCGACGGCTGTGACCGTGGAGACGACGGTACCAGCGCCCGTGACCCCAACGCCGGTGGTGATTCAGGAGCCGCCGTCTGTCGTGGTCGAACCCCCGAGGGCAGCCGCCGTTGAGGCACCGGCGGTCGTCAAAGCTCCACCGGAAAAGCACCTGCGACTGGGTGAGGCTGTGACGGTGAAAGAGCTCGCGGAGAAGATGAATGCACGCCCGGCCGAGGTCATTCGGCTCCTAATGAAGCTGGGCGTCATGGCCACGATCAATGCGGTGATCGACCTTGAGAAAGCTACAGCGCTGGCCCAGAGCTTCGGCTATAGTGTCGAGGCCGCAGCGGGCGATAGCGGAGACGCCTTCATCGACGAGGAAGATAGCGCGGAAAATCTGTGGCCACGGGCGCCTGTGGTGACCGTGATGGGCCATGTCGATCACGGCAAAACCTCATTGTTAGATGCTATCCGTGCCACCAATGTGACGCAGAGCGAGGCCGGTGGCATCACGCAGCATATCGGCGCCTATGCGGTAAACACCACGCGGGGCAACGTCGTCTTCCTCGATACCCCTGGCCACGAAGCCTTCACCGCCATGCGTGCCCGCGGTGCACAAGCAACAGATATCGTCGTCCTGGTTGTGGCGGCGGACGATGGAGTCATGCCGCAAACCGTCGAGGCCATTACGCATGCGCGGGCAGCAAATGTGCCAATTGTGGTGGCGATCAATAAGATCGATCTCCCAAATGCCAACCCCGATCGCATCAAGCAACAGCTCAGTGACCATGGTCTGGTCCCCGAGCAGTGGGGCGGTGAGACGATTTTCGTCGAGGTCTCAGCTAAGCGCAAGCAGAATATCGATGAGCTGCTCGAGATGCTGTTGTTGCAGGCGGAAATTCTCGAGCTGCGCGCCAATCCGTCACGACGTGGCCAAGGGGTGGTCATCGAGGCGGAGCTGGATAAGACTCGCGGGCCAGTGGCGACCCTGTTGGTGCAGAAAGGCACCGTGCGTATCGGCGATGCCTTCGTCGTCGGCATGCACTATGGGCGTATTCGTGCCCTCCTCAACGATCGCGGAGAGAAGATCCCCGAGGCCGGACCAGCCACCCCGGTCGAGGTCATCGGTATGTCAGGCGTTCCGCTGGCGGGCGATCTCTTCCAAGTCGTGACCGACGAGAAAAAGGCGCGGCAAATCGCCACCCTGCGCCAGCAACGTCGGCGTGAAGAGCACATCCAGCGTACGTCGCGGGTGACCCTGGAAGATCTCTATCGCCAAATTAAAGAGGGCGAGGTCAAAGAGCTCAATGTGCTCATTAAGGCCGATGTGCAGGGATCGGCCCAGGCGGTGCGCGATACCCTGGAGAAGCAGAGCACCAGTGAGGTGCGGTTACGCGTCATTCAGGGGGCGGTGGGCGGCATCACTGAGAGCGATGTCATGCTGGCGTCGGCCTCGAATGCGATCATCATCGGTTTCAACGTCCGACCGACCCCCAAGGCGAGCGAATTGGCTGAGCGTGAGGGCGTCGATGTCCGCATGTATACCATTATTTACGATTTGATCGGCGACGTCAGAGCCGCGCTGGAGGGTCTGCTGGAGCCGGAGGTGGCCGAACACATCATGGGCCGTGCCGAGGTGCGCGAGACTTACCATATCCCACGCATTGGTGTCGTGGCCGGCTGCTATGTCACCGAGGGCACCGTCACCCGCAACGCCGAGTGCCGGCTGCTGCGCGACGACGTCGTGGTCTATCAAGGCCGCATCGCCTCGCTCCGCCGCTTCAAGGAGGATGTCCACGAAGTGAGTAGCGGCTATGAATGCGGGATTGGGCTCGAACGCTTCGCCGACATCAAGCGCGGGGACATCATCGAGCCATTTGTGCGCGAGCAGGTCGCCAAGAAGCTAGCCGCGCAAAGCTAGGCCTATGGTCGTTGGCATATGCAGTATCGATCTCCGCATTCCGGGTAACGACAGCCTTAAAGGCAAACGGAGCGTGGTCCGCAGAATTAAGGAGCGCGTCAAGAATACCTTTAATGTCTCGGTCGCCGAGGTTGAGGACCTTGACCAGCTGCAGCGCGTCGGCTTAGGTATCGCCTTCGTCAGTAACGAAGCAAGCCACGTCCACAGCACGCTCAGCAAGGTGGTCAATTTCATCGATCACTTGTATGTCGCGGAGATCATCGATTATCACATCGAAGTCTGGTAGGCTCGATGCACCCCTACAAACGCTCTGAACGTCTTGGAGAGCTCATCCTGGCGGAAATTGCCGAGCTGATCACGCGCGAGATCAAAGACCCACGCATCGGGTTTGTCACCTTCACGCGGGTTGAGATGTCGGACGATTTGCGGCATGCCAAGGTCTTCGTCAGCAGCTTTGGCGCGGAGCCAGAGAAGACGCGCACGCTTCAGGGTCTCTCCAGCGCTACGGGATATATGCGCCGCCATCTGGGACGGGCCTTACACCTGCGCTATACTCCGGAGCTCTCCTTCCTCCTTGATGATTCGTTGGAGCATGGAGCAAAAATTGCGCAGATCCTCCGCCAACTCCATGCCGGATAAAGGTCCCAGTCACGTTGAAGGCTTGTTGAACATCGACAAGCCCAGCGATTACACCTCACACGACGTTGTCGCCCACATTCGCCGCTGGACGCGTGTTGCCCGCGTCGGACACGCCGGCACCCTCGACCCGCAAGCCACTGGCGTGTTACTCATCGGCTTGGGCCCAGGGACGAAGCTCACGCAATTCCTGCATGAATGCCCCAAGACCTACCGCGCCACCCTGCAGCTCGGGGTGCGCACGGACACCTGTGATGCTGCGGGGAAGGTGGTTGGGGTTGCCCCCGTGAGGGAGATGAGCCAAGGCGAGGTGGAGGCCGTGCTCGTTGGCTTCCGAGGGGCGATCGAGCAAATCCCGCCCATGTTTTCCGCCCTCAAACAGCGAGGACGGCGCCTCTACACGCTTGCCCGCCAGGGGATTGATGTCGAGCGGCAACCCCGGCGCGTGCAGATCTTCCGACTCACCTTGCTGGAGTTCAGCGCGGCGACCCTCAGCCTCGAGGTGGAGTGTTCAAGCGGCACATATATTCGGGTACTGGCGGACGACATCGGCACCCGACTGGGCTGTGGGGCTCACCTAAGGGCGCTCGTCCGCACGGCGACTGGCCCATTCACCCTGGCACAAGCGCTCACGCTGCCGGCATTGGAGGAGGCGGTGCGCCAAGATGACTGGCGACGCCACGTGATGACGCTGTCGGCAGCGGTGGCCGCCTTCCCGGCTCTTATCCTCACTGCTGCTGCCGCCCAGGGGCTTGCGCACGGCGTGGCGCCGACGCCACGAGGGATTGCACGCCACGTGGGGACATTTGCGGCCGCGGATACCGTGGCGCTTCTCGGACCAGATGAAGGCGTGCTCGCCATGGGATCAGTGACCTGTGGCGCAGCTGAACTGGAGGACACGCCTCAGAGCATGCCGGTCGTCAGGCTGCGCCGCGTGTTGAGTTGAGGGAATTGGCCGCCCGTCCACGCCGCCGCCCCGAGTGCTCTTGTGGGCCTGCACCCTATCCATTGTGCCTGCTCAAGCCTGCCGGGAAGGATTCGCAACATGCAGATCGTCAGCCCCTTTACAAGCCGAGGGTGTTCTGGTACAGTGAGCCATTAAGCTGAAGTTTAATGCGATTTCCAGCAAGAGCAATGGATGTGCGACAAACGCGCCTGAAAGGAGTAGGGGAGCATGCCATTGACGTCGGAGCGGAAAGGAGAGATCATTCAATCGTTTCGCCGCCATGAGCAGGATAGTGGGTCCCCCGAGGTGCAGGTGGCGATTCTGAGCGAGCGGATCGGCTATTTGACCGAGCATCTGAAAACCCATCGGAAGGATCACCATACGCGGCGAGGGTTGTTGAAGCTCGTCGGGCAACGCCGGCGGCTGCTGGGGTATCTGCGATCGACCGCGTTCGGCCGTTATGCCATGCTCATCGAGCGACTTGGACTGCGGCGCTAGACGATCCCCCTGTCGCCTATGGTCAGGGGCGCGACAGACGTATGAGGCGATGGACGCGCCTGGCCGGCAGAAACTAGCAAGGAGGGTAGATGTCCATGCTGCAACGCGTGGAAAAGGAGCTCGCCGGCAGGAAATTGGTCCTCGAAGTCGGGGAGGTTGCCAAACAGGCTAACGGTGCCACGCTGGTCTCATACGGTGAGACCGTGGTGTTGGTCACGGCGGTCGTCGCCCCGGAGGTGCGAGAGGGGATAGATTTCGTGCCTCTGACGGTGGATTACCGCGAGAAAGCCTATGCCGCTGGCAAAATCCCTGGGGGGTTTTTCAAGCGCGAGGGCCGACCCAGCGAGCGCGAGGTGCTCACGAGTCGCCTCATCGATCGTCCGATCCGGCCGCTTTTTCCCAAAGGCTTTGGTCAGGAAACCCAGGTCATCGCCATCGTCCTGTCCGCGGACACGGAGAACAATCCGGATGTCCTGGCGATGATCGGCGCGTCCACAGCGCTGACGGTCTCCGACATCCCTTTTCAGGGGCCGATTGGGGCCGTGCGCGTAGGCCGGATCGAGGGTGAATTCGTCATCAATCCCACCCGTCAGCAGCAGTCCCTCAGCGACCTCGATTTGGTCATTGCTGGCGTTGACGAGGGGATCGTGATGGTGGAAGGCAGTGGACGAGAGGTATCCGAGGAGGTGCTGATTGAGGGGCTGGAGGTGGGACACCAGGCCATTCGTGAGATCATCGCCCTGCAACGCGACCTCCGAGAGACGGCCGGCAAATCAAAACTACCCTCAGCGATGGAAGCGCGTGACTCAGCGTTGGTCCAACGGGTACGAGAGCTGGCGACGCCATGGGTGCGTGACGCCATCCGCATCCCTGAGAAGCAGGTCCGCGAGCGTCGCATGTCAGAGGTGCTGGCCGAAGTGCTGACGGCCATGGCCGACCTGCTACCAGAACAGGCTCTTCTGGTTCCCAAGCTGATCGAAAGCATCGAGCGTGAGCAAATGCGCACGATGATTCTGGAGGAAGGGATCCGGGCCGACGGCCGTCGCACCGACGAGATTCGGCCGATCAGCATCCGTGTCGGCGTCCTCCCCCGCACGCATGGCTCGTCCCTGTTTACGCGCGGGGAGACGCAGGCCCTCGTAGTCAGCACCCTAGGGACCTCGACCGACGAGCAGATCGTCGATGAACTCGAGGGGAAGAGCTCAAAGGCCTTCATGCTGCATTACAATTTCCCCCCATTCAGCGTCGGTGAGGTGAGCCCTATGCGTGGCCCGGGCCGTCGCGAAATCGGCCACGGGGCCTTAGCCGAGCGCTCCGTCGCGCCGATCTTGCCCAGCAGCGACACATTCCCCTATACCATCCGGGTGGTGTCTGACATCCTGGAATCGAATGGTTCTTCTTCCATGGCGACGATTTGTGGGGCTACCCTCTCCCTCATGGATGCCGGTGTGCCGATTCTCGCTCCGGTGGCGGGGATCGCCATGGGACTGATCAGCGAGCCGGGTCGCGGCATTGCAGTGCTCTCGGATATCCTAGGTTTGGAGGATCATCTGGGGGACATGGACTTTAAGGTAGCTGGGACGCCGACCGGCGTCACCGGCTTTCAGTTGGATGTGAAAATCGGCGGGGTGGACACGACGATCCTGCGAGGTGCCATCGAACAGGCGCGCCAGGGACGGCTCTGGATCCTGGAGAAAATGGCCTCAGTGATCGCTATGCCCCGCGCACAATTATCTACACACGCGCCGCGCATTATCACCATCCGCATCAACCCGGATAAGATTCGCGAGGTTATCGGCCCGGGGGGGAAAGTCATCCGCAGCATCATTGAGAAGACCGGCGCAAACATCGACATCGAAGACGATGGTCGCATCAACATCGCATCAGCCGATGAGCAGGCGGCGCGGGCGGCCATCGAGCTCATTCGCGGCATTACGGCGGAGGCCGAGATCGGCAAAATCTATCGCGGCAAAGTGAAGAAGATCACCGATTTCGGCGCGTTTGTCGAGATCATGCCGGGCACGGACGGCCTGGTGCATATCTCCCAGATCGCTGAGCAGCGCATCAAAAGTGTGTCGGATGTGCTGAAGGAAGGCGAGGAGGTCATGGTCAAAGTGCTGGAAATCGATAAACAGGGTCGCGTTAAACTCAGCCGTCGCGAAGCCCTCCGCGAGGCTAAAGCGCGCGACGAACCTGCACCGGCGGATGCCTCCACCTAAGGCAGATGGTCCCGCCCGAGGCCTAGAATCCCCTTCTATGGGTGTTAGTGTGCCCGCGTGTGCGGCCGCCGAGTTGACCTGCTGGTAGAAAGCGCATTGACGCCCAGCAGGTCAGTGGCGGTGCTCCTCTCGACGGGCATGCCCGCTAGTACATCCCCACGACTGCCGGCAGCGGTATACCATGGTCGGTTCTTCCCAACAGAAAACCCTCCGAGCGCTTCGGCGTGCTTGCAGAGCGTGCGGTATGGTACCCGTCCCTAGGCAGGATGTCCCCATAACCGGTAGTCAGTAGCAGTTCATCAACTTGTGGATTATTTCATCGATAAAACAATAACATAGGACAATATCCTTAAAGTAATCTATAAAATTTTGCAACTTAAATAATGATTAAAATGTGTATATTATGTTCGTCATGCGCATGAATCCCTCCAAGGCTTGACCGATGAGCGGGTAATTGGTGCAGGGCGACGGGCCTCTGGGCAATCATGGCCGGTGCTTGCCAAGTGGAGGGAAATGTACTAAGATGGCGACCGTTGACTAGCCGTAAACACGTGCAGGGGAGAGTAAAGTGCCGGTTGTGTGGATGGAGCGGGCGTGAGCGCTGATCGCCCCGGTATCGGAGGAGGTATCGATGATCACACGTGAACGGTTTGAGCAGGGCCTGACATGGGATGAGTACATGGGAGGGATTCAAAAAAACCAAGATCTCTTTAAGGTGAAATACGAGGAAGTCGAGATTTCGCCTGAAGACCGAGCCTTCTTCCAGGGCATCAAGAAACCCATTTATGTCCTAGCCATTGCGGAAGATTGGTGCCCCGATGTCTACAACAACCTGCCGGTCATGGCGCGTATCGCAGCGCTGAACCCGAGCATCCAGTTGCGCATTTTCCCACGTGACCAACATCACGACCTGATGCATCGCTACCTCTTCCGAGGGCAAAGTCAGTCGATTCCTGCCTTCGGGTTCTTCGATGCGAACTTCCAGGAATTCGCCAAGCACACTGGCGGCCGTCCCAAATTGCTGTGGGATTGGATCGATCAGCTCGGCAAAGACGAATCCCGCCCAAAATTGCGGGAGCACTATGCCGCGAACCGTGGGCGTGAGATGCTGCGTGAGTTGCGGGAAATTCTGCAGAAAGGAGTCTGAGCAAGGATGGGAGGGGCCCGGTTCGGGGACCCCTCCCCGCCGCACCAGCGCTGAGATGCGGGGACACGTCTGGATGCCTCCGGCGCCAAGAGGAGGCTCATGGATGTTCCCAGCCGCTGGCGCGCCGCCAGCAGCTCGGAAGCAGCGGAGATAATGGCCGTTAGGAAAGTTAACAGAATATCCCTTATGGGAAGTCCCCGACGCACGTGGTCAGCGGCGCCAGTGCTTGCCCCTTGTCTCCCGCGTCCCTGCCTAGAGGGCGTCGTCGACATCGCCCGCCGCGGTGACGTCGCCGCCAGGCCCTCGTTGTTCTGCCTCCATCATTTCGTCGACCGCCGCCCCAAAATCCTCACCGGCTTCCTCCCCTAGGGCACTGCCCATCTGCTTGGCCCACTTCGCCAAGCTGCGTGGATCCTCAACGTCGCCGATCTTCGTCGGGTCGGCAAGGTCTTCCAGCATGGCATCCTCAGAGCGGACCCGCGCGACGCGTGAGATCAAGCGCGCCAGATCCTTCCCCTGACACGTGGGGCAGGCCGGATCGCGCGAATCGCGCGACACCCCGTAGAGAAAGGCAAATGTGCGTCCACAGGTCTTACAGCGATACTCATAAATCGGCATAGACGTCCCCTCACACCGCTGCGGTCCACAAGCGTCTCTCACCAGCCCGCTGCCGACACCGCGCGCCCGCGGTCGATGCGGCAGTCCTGCACACGCCGCGGTCTCGGCAACGGCCAGGCGAGCGCCAGCGCCCCTGCCCATCGATACCCGCGTGCTGGCGGCCCCCAGGCACAAGACAACGGGCCGCGGTGCCGTGGCTACGCACGCCAGGAGGCGGCGGGGATTTCCTTGAGATAGACGTCGCGCGGCCGGCTGCCGTCGGCTGGACCCACCACGCCTTCCCGCTCCATGATGTCGATCAAGCGTGCCGCCCGGTTATAGCCGATGCGCAAGTGGCGCTGCATGAGCGACGCCGAGGCTTGTCCCAGTCTGGCTACCAAGGCCACGGCCTCATCATACTTGGCGTCGACCACCTCGGGTTCGGTGTGGTCGTCGGGTTGGGGGGTGAACCTTGAGCCATCGTAGACCGGGCTTTGCTGCGTGCGCAAATAATCCACCACGCGTTTGATCTCGGCTTCCGACACGTAGGCGCCATGGATACGCACCAGTTGCGACGTCCCCGGCGGCAAGAAGAGCATATCCCCCTTGCCGAGCAAACGTTCGGCGCCGATGGCATCCAAAATGGTGCGGGAATCGGTGCGCGAGGAGACCTGGAAGGAGATGCGCGCCGGGAAGTTGGCCTTAATGATGCCGGTCAACACATCCACCGACGGCCTTTGGGTCGCGACCAGCAGATGGATCCCCGATGCCCGCGCCATCTGGGCCAAACGCGTGAGCGCGTCCTCGACGTCGCGGCGGGCCACCAGCATCAGGTCAGCCAGCTCATCGATGACCACCACCAGATAGGGCAGGCGTGCGTCGGGACGCGCCTGATTATAGCCGTCAAGGCCGCGCACCCCGTGCTGGGCCAGCAGGCGATAGCGGCGCTCCATCTCTTCGACCGCCCAGTGCAGCGCCGCCGCCGCCTGTTTCGGATGGGTGACCACTGGGGCGATGAGATGCGGGATGCCGTCGTACACCGACAACTCCAGCATCTTGGGATCGATCATGATGAATTTGACTTCCTCTGGGGTGGCGTTGAGCAACAGGCTGCAAATCATGCTATTCAAGCCGACGCTCTTGCCTGAGCCCGTGGCCCCGGCGATGAGCAGATGGGGGATCTGCGCCAGGTCGGTGACCGTCGGGGTCCCCAAGATGTCTTTGCCCAAGGCCAGCACCAGCTTCGATGGGGCCTGCCGGAAGGCCGGCGACGCCACGATGTCACGCAGATAGACCGGCTGGCGATGCGGATTGGGGACCTCGATGCCTACCACCGATTTGCCCGGCACCGGAGCCACAATCCGTACCGACAGGGCCTTCATCCCCAGGGCGAGGTCATCCGCCAGGTTGACGATGCGACTCACCTTCACGCCGGACGCCGGTTCGAATTCATACATCGTCACCACCGGTCCGGGCAATACCTGCACGACGCCTCCATCCACCCCGAAGTCATGGAGCTTGCCAGCCAAGATGGTCGCCTGCTTCGCCAGACCTCCCCCGTGGCCATGAGGCTTATCGGAGGTGGGGAGATTGAACAGCGTCAGCGCTGGCTTGTTGTAGGAGGTGACGAGAGGTTCCTCGGTGGTCGATCGCCGCAGCGGTTCGGGATGCAACGGCGGGCTGAGTGGCAAGGCTGTGCTCAGCGGCGCATCGGTGACGGTCAGGGGGTCGGCCGCGGCGCGCGTGGGTGCCACCACCACGGCGGGCGATGGCCATAACGATCGGCGGCGGCGACGCGTGGATGCACGCCGGTGCCCGCGTCGTCCCCAGAGGGGGGAGAGCAACACGGTGCCGAGCCATCGCAGCCACAAGACGCCACGGCGGCCCACGGGCAACCACGGGCGCACGACGATCAGGCCACCGAGTGCGGCCACGATAGCGCTGATCAACAGGGTGCCCCCGACGTTGCAATACGGTAGGAGCAGGGCCTCCAGCCAGCGGCCGACCATACCCCCGGCGTCGCCCATGAACGCGAGCGCCTGTGCCAGGACGATTTGCAGCAGCGGTGCGGCGCCCAGGAGGAGGAGCATGCCCCCAAGCCCCATGGCCAGCCGCTGCTGGCGCCGAGCATGGGTGTACCAGAGATGAGCCGCGTGCGCCAGCAGACCGACCACGAGAAAGGCGCCACCGCCCAGGGCATGGATCAGCGTGCTCGCCAGCCGATGACCGACGAGTCCGCCCCAATTCGCGGCTGGCGACACATCCCCCCAAGTCGAGGCGGCGTGACTCCAGGACAGCAGACTCAGCAGGATGAAGAGGCTCAGCCCTCCGATCACCAGGCCAAACGCCTCATCGTGAAGCAGCACTGGGCGTCGTGCAGAAGCCACCGTGACCCCTTGAGATGCGAGGTAATGCCCTCGGCAGTCGCGGCAGCGCGTAGAACCATCATCCAGTTCGAAGCCGCGTCTTCAGCGAGGGCGACCCTGACGTGTGCACCCGATGCCCGTTGGGTCTGCCGCCGGACTGCCAGATTGCCCCGAGCGAGTGCGGCAGTCAGTGCACAGCCTCGTCGACTCACAACCGCTGCGAGCCTCACCGAGCTGCATTGTGCCATAGGCGAGAAGCCTTGTCAATCGCCTGTTGCGGGCAGCACTCAGGTGACGAGCCGGTTTTGACAGCGCCAGCCTGGCATGCTAATATCGCTGCCAATGTTGCCCATGTGTGCCCCGCCGCTAGGCGAGCGTCGGCGTTGGCTTCGAAGGGTTGTGGCGGCAAATGAGGAGAGATGTCATGACAAGGCGGGGCTGGATCACCTGCGCTTTGGCCATCATCGGGGCTGGCTGGACCTTCTTCCTGGCAGCGCAGCCGGTTACGGGGACCCTGCTGGAGGTGCGCGTCCGCGGGGTCACGGTCGATCCGCAAGCCGGCTCCCCCGTCGTGCTGCTCGAGGAACTCCAGGGTGATCGCGTGCTGCCCATCTGGGTCGGTGTCTTTGAGGCGCGTGCCATCGCCATGGAAATGGACCAAGTGGCGCCGCCGCGACCGATGACCCACGACCTCATCAAGAATATCATCGAGGGGGTGAAAGCCCAGGTCACCAACGTGGTGATCATCGACCTCAAAGACAATACCTTCTATGCGCAGATCGCCCTGCACACCGGGGCGGCAAGCCTGCAGATCGATGCCCGCCCCAGCGATGCGATCGCGCTCGCCTTGCGGGTCAAGGCCCCCATCTACGTGGCGAAAACGGTGCTCGACCGCGCCCCGGCGATCGAACGGCACGGCGACGAACCGACAGCGATGACGGTGCTGAAACGCCATGGGTTGACGCTGCAAAATCTCACGGCCGCGCTGGCGACGCATTTTCAGCTGCCGACGCCCGACGGGGTGTTGGTCTCCGATGTCGAAGCCGGCAGCGCGGCGGAGCGCGATGGCGTGCGTCGGGGAGACGTCATCGTGGCGGCCAACCAGGGGAAAATCGTCAACCTGCAAGCCCTCGAGTCCACCTTGAGTCGAGGGAGCGACGTGTCGCTACAGATCGTCCGGGGCGATAAGCACCTCACCGTCGTGCTCCACCGTCCAACGCCGTAGGCCACCGCCGTCCGGACCGTACACCTCAGCGGCGGACGCTGCGGCGCACGTGTCGTCTGGAAGGGGAGGGCGCTTTACATGTATTGCCGCAACAGATATTGATAGAAGGGATCCTGCAACACGGCTTTTTCGCGGTTCAGCGCCGTGACGCAGTACTCAAATTGATCTGAGAGCTTGCGGAAGAGCGTCTCTGTGGGTTTGGTACGGTCCATTTCGGCGACGATCAGATACGCCTCCTTGCCCTGGGCAATGTAATATTCTGGGCTGACCGCACGTCGTCGCCGCGTCAGGCTCTCGGGATAGAGCCCAACGATGAACAGCGTGTAATCACCGATGTGCTTGCGGGCTTCGCGCTCATCGGCCGGCGCTTGGTCGTGCACGTCGAGCAACATGTCCACGAGGTGCTCGAGGCGTCGGCCCTGCTGATCTCGCAGCCGAAACAGGTTGTCAACATGGATGAATTCGACCAGGAGGTCGGCGACATAGCGGATGAGATCCCGGTCGCGCAGGTCAATCTGCTCAAAGCTCATCTCGGTGAGCGCGCCGAACATCTTGCGGATGGGGTGATCTGTGGGCACTTGTCGCCGTCTCTCAAGGCTCACCCTCTGGCCCCCTCACTGCGTGCCTGGGCGTTACGACGTGTGACGACCTCAGTGCCTTGCATTGTACGGAGGAGCCCCGGCGCTTGTCAACCGCAAAGTCGCGCCTGGATGGGTGGCAGCGGCGTGATGGGGAGAAGACAGCAGCGCAGGGTGGCCAGCGCGGTGGGCGGACATGTGACGGCGCGATTGACAAACGCTTCCCGAGTGGCCAATATGACGCCAGGCGTGCCACACGGCGCGGGGTGCGCCGGTGCCAAACGGGGGCACGACCGCGCCGAGGTGTGGTGGTCAGGACACAGGCAGGCCAGTGAGGAGGTGAGCGGCATGATGACCTATGCCCAACGGATGGACCGGCTCGGGACGGAAACCGCCTTCGAGGTACTCGCCCGGGCGAAAGCCTTGGAGGCCGAGGGACGAGCGATCCTCCATTTCGAGATCGGCGAGCCGGATTTTGACACTCCAGTCCATATTAAGGAGGCCGCCATCCAGGCCCTCCATGAGGGCTATACCCACTATGGCCCCACCCCTGGGCTGCCCGTGCTGCGCCAGGCGATTGCCGAGGTGGTGTCGACATCGCGCGGCATCCCGGTGTCTCCGCAAGAGGTCATCGTCACCCCCGGCGCCAAGCCGATCATGTTTTTCACGCTCTTGGCCTATGCCCAGGCCGGGGACGAGGTGATCTATCCCAACCCCAGCTTCCCGATTTATGAGTCGATGATCAACTTCGTCGGGGCGACGCCAGTGCCCATCCCGCTTCTCGAAGGGAACGGCTTTAGCTTCGATATGGAGCGCTTTGAGGCCAGCCTGTCGCCGCGCACCAAGCTGATCATCCTCAATTCCCCGGGCAATCCGACTGGTGGGATCATCCCCGCGCCGGACTTGCACCGGATTGCGGCCGTGGCGCGGCAGCGCAACATTCGCGTGTTGTCCGATGAAATCTATGGCGGGATGCAATATGAGGGGACGGCCGCGAGTATTGCCTCGCTGCCCGGCATGCAGGACTTGACCATCATTCTCGACGGCTTCAGTAAGTTGTACGCCATGACGGGATGGCGCTTGGGCTATGCCGTAGCCCATCGCACCGTGATCGAGCATTTCACCAAGCTGATGGCCAACTCGGCGTCGTGCACGGCCTCTTTCGTCCAGATCGCTGGCGTCGCCGCCCTGCGCGGACCGCAGGAGCCATCACAACGCATGGTGGCGGAATTTCGGCGTCGCCGTGAGATCATCGTCACAGGGATGAACGACATTCATGGGTTGCACTGCGCCACGCCGCCAGGCGCGTTCTATGTCTTTCCCAATATCCAGGCGCTGCAGCGGTCCAGCGCCGCAGTGGCAGCGCGCCTCCTCGACGAGGCGGGAATCGCCTGTCTGGCTGGAACAGCTTTTGGTTCATACGGCGAAGGTTATCTACGATTTTCGTATGCAAGTTCTGAAGAAAATATTCGTAATATGCTTGAAAAACTCAATAAATTTGTCGTCAATATGCTTCCATAGATGGGAGATCTGAGGGCGATGGGCATTCTCCTCTTGATCTGTATCGCGGTTTTCCTCCTGCTCTTTGCGGTCAATAACGAGGCCGAGGTCGTGCTGTCCAGCCCCATGGCCCTCGGCATGGTCGCCGTGATTACTGTGGCGGCGCTCTATCTGTTGCGGTCGCTGACGCGTGATTGGACACGCAAGCGCAAGTAAGCCCGCTGACCTGGGAGACGCGAGCATACCCTGCACCGCGGCGGCATCGTCTCCAGGACCAGCGCCTTGGTGTCTCCGCCTATCCCCAGGCGTACTTGACGCCCGGCGTTTGGGTTGCTATGGTAGCCACAGCTCGCGCTGGTGTTGTGTCAGCTCGGCATATCCTGTCCGGGCCGGCAAAGCTGAGCCTGGGCCGCGGATGCGTATTGGCGGCCGGAGCATCACCTCGCCGTCCTGCCGTGAGAAAGAGCCACATGGCCCATGCGATCGGTCCGAGTCCGGATGCGGGCGTCTCGCCGCCGTCGTCGCTGCATGCCTTCGATCAGGCGTCCCCCGCCTCTGCCAGACTCCTCGTCGTGGATGACGAGGAAGCGGTGCGCCAGGGCATCGTCGACACCCTCCGCCACGACGGGTATACGGTCTGTGACGCGAGCAATGGGGTAGCAGCGCTGGAGTGTTTGGAGCGCGAGTCATTTGCGCTGGTGATCACCGACATCGTCATGCCTGAGATGGATGGCCTCAGCTTCATCAAAACCGCCGGACAGCGCGGCTACCGAACCGCCTACATCGTGATGACGGGCTATACCGCCTGGGATGTGGTCGTTGAGGCGATGAAATTGGGCGCAGCCGACTATCTCCCCAAGCCGTTTCCGGTTGAGCTGCTCCGGCTGGTGGTTGGTCGCACCCTGCACGCCCAACGGCTGGCCGAGCGCGCCCAACAGGCCGATCTCTATGAGAAGCTGGCCCACACTGATGGCCTGACAGAGCTTTATAACTATCGGTTTTTCCAGCAACTATTGGGCGTCGAGTTGAATCGGGCACGCCGCTTCAATCGGGCCTTGTCGTTAATTATGGCCGACCTCGACCACTTCAAGGTTTACAATGATATCTACGGACACCAGGCCGGGGATCAGGCACTCCGGCAGCTCGGCGCCTTGCTGCGGCGGTCGAGCCGCAGCTATGACTTGGTAGCACGTTATGGCGGCGATGAATTCGCCCTCATCTTGCCCGAGACCACGCAAAAGCGGGCTGGTGAGGTAGCCGAGCGCGTGCGCTTGGGGGTTGAGACCGCCACCGTTGCGGGCGACCCTCAAGGGCCCGGCGGCCATTTCACGGTCAGTCTCGGGATCGCCACCTTTCCGGAGGATGCGACGGAGCAGGGCGAGCTGATCCGCAAAGCCGATCTCGCGCTGTACCAGGCGAAGAGCTGCGGACGCAATCGCAGCGTGCGGTATGACGAAGTGCCCCCGCACGGGTGACAACGCTGGCCTCAGGCCCTGAGCCGGGGCTTGGCCGGGCAGACAGCCGTGTGGCGTCCAAGCCCTGGGGACGCATGCCGACCACGACGGAGGAGACCGCATGTGCCGGAGACACCTGACGCGTCTGACCTGAGGCAGGGAGCCAGGGAAATTTCTGCTTGACCCTTCGAGGCTCGCTTGCTAGAATCAAATTCCCCTCAATACAGCAGTGCCAGAGCCGTGTAGTCCTCACGACAACCTTCGTCTATCGCTGAAACTGCAGAGACCAGCCGAGAGGAGGCAACGATGCGGCATTGGGAACACCACCGCACCCGGTCGAAAGTGGCGTTGCTTCTACTGATCAATCTCGTGGCACTCCTGGGTGGGAAATATATGGCGCTGATCACCATCGTGAAGATCGAGTTGTTTGGCGAAGCCATGGCGTTCGCCAAAGCGCCGAAGAAGAAACTCCCAAAGCCCCACCTCAGCCGCGCGCAGCGCGGCCATTCCCCACCGCCTGGCATCACCTGGACGTTCCCCATGCGCGCCGGAGAACAGCAACGCCCACGCGAGCGCTTGCATGTGATTCGCTCCGGCGAGACGCTGTCAGAGATCGCCGCCGCCTATGGGCTCAGCGTCGACGCCCTGCGGCGAGGGAATCGCCTGCCTCCCACGGGTCATCTCATCGTCGGAGAGACGCTGCGCATTCCCGCCCCCGCGGGCACTCAAGCCATCGCCGAGTCACACCAGCCCTCCGCCTCGAGCGCCGCCGCCCTGTTGCTGGCGCTGCAGCGCCACGCTGAGCGCCCCCCCCAGGCAGCGCTCAAGACCCGCCACGGTTTCATCTGGCCCGTGGAGGGCCCGCTCACCTCGCCCTTTGGCGAGCGCGGGCCTGCGATGGGAGGAGGAGGGGCGCAATTTCATGCGGGAATCGACGTCAGTGTCCCGCCGGGGACTCCGGTGCAGGCGGCACAAGAAGGCATTGTGGCGTTTGCGGGGTACAAGGGAGCCTACGGTAAGGTGGTGAAGCTCGACCATCCACATGGCTTCTCAACCCTGTATGCCCATAACTCGCGACTCCTCGTCTATGTCGGCCAGAGCATCGCAGCGGGTCAGGTCATCTGCCTCAGTGGCAGCAGCGGTCGCTCAACTGGCCCGCATCTGCACTTTGAGGTGCATAAAGATGGCTGGCCGGTGGACCCTTTACCGTACCTCGAGTGAGGCCGATCCTGTATTCAAGCCTTTTGCCGACTCTCTTGGACCCCTGAACCGCACTTTCTCTTGACATCGCGCCAATAATTGTGTAGAAAGGAGCGTGAACACTGTGGTTCGGGGGCAATGCCTTCGCCAAACCCTAGGCATAAGGAGGAATCCATGAACAAGGCTGAGCTGGTTTCCGCGATGGCCAAGGATGCGGGCATCACTAAAGGACAGGCGGAAAGGGCGTTGAACTGCATGCAATCCTCGGTCGTCGACGCCATCCGCAAGGGCGAGAAGGTCACCCTGGTGGGTTTTGGCACTTTCTCCTCCGTGCAACGCAAGGCGAGAACTGGGCGCAATCCGCAGACTGGCTCGGAAATTAAGATTCCGGCTAAGCGGGTGCCCAAATTTGCGCCGGGGGTTTCACTACGCGACGCGGCCTCGAAAGGGCGGGCTCGGAAGAAGTGACGAGTGACTCCTGTCGATGCAGGTGACGCAGGGGCAGGGCTGGGTCGCGCCTAATGCAGGTGCGACCCAGCCCTGCCCGCGCCCGGCCGCTGGCCATCCCAGCACGTGCGCTGCAGCAGCACACGCATACCGCGTGTGCGCGTCCTTATAGGCTCCCGTGTTGGTGTCTTTGTCCCGCTTCTTCCCGGTTCGATGGACCGGCGTCACGCCACCTGGAGGTGGCGGGGATGGTCGTTGAGCAGGCCAAGCGCCTGGTCGAGTCCCGTTACGATGGGGTAATGCTCTGGAGAGCATCACCCAGTGGGCGCGCGCCTCGAGTGCCGTGGTCCCCTCTCGTGGCAAGGTTTTGTCAGGCGGCGCAGAACGCTTGCTCTCCGCACCGACTGCACGTTCGAGAAACACTGACCCGCACATCGACCTATCGTGCCGTGCACGGTCTCAGCTCCCCATGGTTAGCGGGATGCCCGTCTTGACCTGACCTCGGGACTATTGGAGGAGGCAGAGGTAGGAGGCCTTCCCTGCAGCCGCTTCAGCTCACCTCGCAGCTGAGCCAGTGCCTCGAGGAGTTCTGTCGAGGCTAATGGCACGCGCTGGGAGGTTCGCGGCACGAGGCGGATACGCTCGGCATCCTGTGCCTGAGCGGCGTGGCGCATGTGGCTCGGGACCCAGACGCGAAACCGCCGCCGCCTCTTCTGCGACACGCGTACACGTCGACTGATGGTGACAGGCGCCAATGCCTCATTCCCAGCTCCTGACAGCGGAGCTGGCGGCAGCGCAGGCAGGATGGGCACCCTGGCGGCGAGCTGGTCCCGCATTCGCCGTATCGACAGGGTGAGTGCTCGTCGCCGCCGTCGCTCCCGATCGCTCGCACGACGTTGCATCAGGTAACCCATGATAAGCGACGTGACACCGACGCTGAAGAATCCCCCCAGCATCAGCGTCAACACGGCTGTGATGGCGCTTTCACCTCTCTCTCCGAGGGCCGGTGAGAGCTCCTCCCATGGCGTCACGCCTTCGACCAGACGCTGGATTTCCTGACGAATCCCCGCAAACTCGCGTTCGAATAAGGGGCGATCGGAGACACCCTCCGGCGCCTGGGCCACCGAGCTAGCCTCTCGGAACGGACGATCTCGGCCTTTCGCCCTGGCTGGCGGGGATGGGTTCGACGCAGGCGCTATTTCCAACCGCCTACGGGCTGCCTGTAGTTCGCTCTTCAGCAGTAAACGGTTCAGGGTTTGCTCCCCGTAGCTGACCTCCAGTTCGACATCGGTCAGCGAGCGAAGACGGAGTTCGACGACATGCTGCTTGACGAATGAGAGGGCATCAGGTGGTTGCCGCACCGTCACCGCGCCGATAGTTGAAGGGCCATGCAGCGGAGTGATGAGAGGAAGACGAAAGATATAAGGAGGAGAGTGGCTCGGTACTGCTTGCAGTTCACCCAATTCGATGGCCAGCACCTGGGCGGCCCCCCCACAGATGCTTGCCACCACGACCACCGCCAGCGCGATGGGTGCCATCCCCATCACCACTGCGCTCCTCAGCTCCCAGGTCATAGACACGCTCCCAGATGGATCGCATCCGCTTGCAAACCGACCTGTACGGTGCTATGACTAATGGCCATGCACTGAAGACTATGAGGCGACCGACCAATGGGGAAAACCACCGCTACCCTATCATAGGCCGCTGCTTCTGTCAACCGTCATCATTCCTCCAGATGGCCGATGGGAGAGCTGCACCACATGGACGCGACGACGTTCGCCGACAAGCGCATTACGATCATGGGGCTGGGATTTTTCGGGGGCACGATCGGTTTGGCGAGGTATCTGGTGGCGCAGGGGGCGCAGGTGACGGTCACCGATCTCAAACCAGCCGCCGAGCTGCAGGACTCTGTAGCGGCCCTGCACGGGCTCCCGGTGCGGTTTGTATTGGGAAGGCACGAGCTCGCGGACTTTACGGACGTCGACCTGGTGTTTGCGAGCCCTGCCGTGCGCGAGGACTCCTCCTATCTCATCGCCGCCCACGCACGCGGTGTGCCGATCGATACCGAGATGAACCTGTTCATGCGGCTCTGTCGTGGCTCCGTCATTGGGGTGACCGGGAGCAATGGCAAAACGACCACGACCAGTCTGCTTGGCGCGATTCTGTGGATGGTGAACCCACGGACGCAGGTGGGGGGGAATATCGGTCGATCCCTCCTTCCTGAGGTGGCGGCCATCGAGCCGGGTGATCCGGTGGTCTTGGAGCTTTCCAGCTTTCAGCTCGCGGCTCTCGCCGCGGTTGGACGGAGCCCACATATCAGCCTCTTCCTCAACCTCTCTCCCAATCATCTCGATCGTCACGGCAATATGGAGTCCTATCTGGCGGCGAAGATGCAGATCTTTGCCTATCAACGACCTGATGATGTCGCCATCCTCAACGCCGATGATCCGCGCTTGCACCCCCTCGTCGGCCGGCTGCGCAGTCAGGTGCGCGTGTTCAGTGGCGCGCATGTGGTCGAGGATGGGGCCTATGTCGACGGCGATCGTCTCGTCGTCGCCCACTCAGGAATGGCGGTGGAGGTTTGTCGTCTGGGGGACATCCCGCTGCTCGGGCGGCATAATGTCGCCAATGTTCTGGCCGCGGTGGCGGCAGCCGATGCCTGGGGAGTTTCAGCAGCGGTGATGCGAGCCGCAATCCGCGCCTTCCCCGGCGTGGAACATCGGCTTGAACACGTGCGTGCGCTCCATGGCGTCAGTTTTTACAACGACTCAATCGCCACCACGCCCACTGGCACCCTGGCCGCCCTGACGGCGATTCAACAGCCCATCTGGCTCATCGCCGGGGGGTACGATAAGGGCCTTCCCTTGCAAGCCCTGGGGGAGACCATCGTGCAACGCGTCAAAGGGGTGTTTTTGATCGGGACGACCGCGCCGCAGATCGCCCAGGCCATCGCCCAGGCCCGTCCGCCGGGGAGGGACGTGCCGGCCATACGCATGTGCGGTGATTTACGCGAGGCGGTGCAGGCAGCATTCGGCGCCGCATGCCCCGGAGAGGCGGTGCTGTTGTCGCCAGCCTGCGCCAGCTACGATCAGTTTCGCAACTTCGTCGAGCGTGGTCGCCTGTTCAAGCAGCTCGTGTACGCGTTAGAGACCTGACGCCTCCCGTCACCCGGTGGCTGCGGCCGTGGCTCCGTGCACACCGCCGATGACCGCGCCGAAAGTGGCTTGCAATCGCCGCGGGGGTTGCGTATAGTAGGGCACCTGAGGGTGGCACGACCCCTTCACATCGCAACCTGCTCAGGGCCAGAAATCTATGCAACTGCGTAAGAGTGGCTTCCCACAAGGGGTTCGGCAGGGGATCGTCGCGGCGTTGCTGGTGCTGGCGGTGGGTGGGTGTTCCTACAAGCCGGGCTATCTCAAGGGTGTGAGCACCGAAGTCCCCCAGCGCTGGAAGGTCGAGAAGATGGCGCCAGCACGGCTCTCGACGGACCAACGGACCACCCTGGAGGATCGTGGACCGCCAACGTATGTGCGGTTCTTTCGCGAGGTCGAGACCCGCCATCCGGTCTATGCCTGGATCTACACCGACACAGGGGAGGCTGTCGATGTAGTCTGGTTCGTCGACGGCAAACGTGTGGAGAACATCGCCGTCGATAGCGATCCCTCAGCCTTCAGTTCGACCACCCGTCGCCGCACCCGCATCGCCTTGCTGGTCGGCACGGGCGCGGCCATCCTTCCTGTTGTGCTGCTGCTCGCCAATCGTTGAGCCCTCGTAGCGGTCGGGACCACTGGCTGAGCGTGCTGGCGCCGGCTCTCAGCCTACAAGCTCGCGCAGCTTCTCCACCAGCCTCTCGATACTGACGCGCTCTTGGGCCATCGAATCGCGTTCGCGCAGCGTCACGGTGTTATCGACGAGGGTGTCCGAATCGACCGTGACGCCGTACGGTGTGCCGATCTCATCCTGCCGTCGGTAGCGCCGGCCGATCGCCCCGGATTCATCATAGAAGACCTTGAAATGCGGCCGTAGCATGGCCGTCACGCGTTGGGCGATCTCCGGCATGCGATCGCGTTTGACCAAGGGGAAAATGGCGACTTTGATCGGGGCCAGCCTGGGGGAGAGGTGCAAGACCACGCGCTCTGGTTCCTCGCCGTAGGCATCGACCAGGCAGGTCAATAAGGTGCGGTCGACCCCGGCAGAGGTCTCGATGATATATGGGACGAAACGCTCCCGCGTCGCTTCATCGAAGTATGACAAGTCCTTGCCACTGCATTGCTGATGCTGGGTGAGGTCGAAGTCGCCACGATGGTGAATGCCCTCCAGTTCACGCCAGCCAAATGGATACCGGTACTCCAGATCGAAGGCGGCGCGCGCATAGTGCGCCAGCTCTTGCGGGCTGTGCTGATGAAACCGCAGATGCTGCGGTCTGATGCCCAGGCTGAGATACCAATTGAAGCGTGCTTCCCGCCAATGCTCGAACCACTCCATGGCGGTGTCGGGTTTGACGAAGAACTGCATCTCCATCTGCTCGAACTCACGGGAGCGAAAGATGAAGTTGCCGGGGGAGATTTCATTGCGGAAGGCTTTGCCGACCTGGGCGATGCCGAAGGGGATCTTCTGGCGCGATGGCTGCAGCACATTACGAAAATTGACGTAGATCCCCTGCGCGGTTTCAGGCCGCAGGTAGATGCGTGCCCCCTCTTCCTCCACGGGGCCCATGTAGGTTTGAAACATTAGATTGAACAGCCGCGGTTCGGTCAGCTCTCCTGGACATCCCGCCGTGCCAGGGGCGACGCTCGGCTTGCGCGGACAGCTCGCCTCTCCCACCTGATCGGTGCGAAACCGCTGCTTACAGAGTTTGCAATCCACCATCGGATCGCTGAACCCGGCGACGTGGCCAGAAGCCTCCCACACCCGTGGGTGCATCAGAATGGCGGCGTCGAGCCCCTCGATGTCATCGCGGTGCCAGGTCATGCTCCGCCACCAGCACGCCTTGATATTGTTCTTCAACTCGACGCCGAGCGGCCCATAGTCCCAGCAACTGTTAATGCCCCCGTAGATCTCGCTGGATGGGAAAATGAAGCCACGACGCTTGCAGAGCGCCACAAGCTTGTCCATCACGTCGCTACGCTCGAATGCGTTGGCTGGCTGCGCCTCGTGTTCCTCGGAATGCACGCCCTCTCCTTTATGCTGTTCGCCCGGGCAGGTCCCTGACCTGTCGGCCGTTGATGACCGCGTCCTGCCGCAGCGGTTCCTGGCATCAAATGTAAGCCTTCAGCTGGGCATAATCAATAGCTTGGGTTAGAGCGTTTGTGGCTTCACGCTCTGCTGCTGTACCGACTGGGCCATCAGGCCGAAGCCCAACGCTGACACCACCACGGCCATGCCGGGAAATAAGACGATCGCCGGGTTCACATGCAGATACGGCAGATTGGCCTT
>JBKPCR010000334.1:0-7691 GCA_046727435.1 bacterium
GCCGAATTCGTCGCGATTATCGGTGGTCTGACGGCGATTTTCGCCGCCAGCATCGGCCTGGTGCAGAATGATATCAAGCGGGTGCTGGCGTATTCGACCGTCAGTCAGCTCGGCTATATGTTCCTTGGCGCCGGTGTCGGCGGCTTCATCGGGGCGATCTTTCATCTGGTCACCCACGCCTTCTTCAAAGGGCTGCTGTTCCTGGCCTCCGGCAGTGTCATCCACGCGCTAGGCGGTGAGCAGGACATGCGCAAGATGGGAGGGCTGGGGCCACACTTGCCGATTACCAGCCGGGTCTTCTTCGTCGGGGCGATCGCCATCGCTGGCATCCCGCCCTTTGCCGGGTTTTGGAGTAAGGACGGCGTTCTCGCTGATGCCTTCAAATCTGAACACTATTTGCTCTGGTTCATCGGGGTGGTTGGGGCGTTCATGACCGCCTTTTATATGTTTCGCCTGATCTACATGACCTTCTATGGCATATCCCGCGTCGATCATGAAGTCCTGCACCATGTGCATGAATCGCCCCCGATCATGACCGTACCGCTGATCATTCTGGCGATTCTGTCGGCCGTGGGTGGGCTGATCTTAGGGGTTCCCCCTGAGCATGGATGGATTCACCGATTCCTCGGGGCGGTCGTCGGGCATGGGGTGATCCACACGGCGAGTGGGGTCGCCGAGGCGGCAAGCATGGTGGACGCGCATGGGGGCGGCGGGGCGTTTCATGCCCTGGATGCACTCCTGATGATCATTTCCGTGATGGTCGGCGTGCTCGGCTGGGGCTTGGCCTGGTTCATGTACACCAAACGCACCGATATCCCAGACCGCCTGGCCGAGAAATATATGGGTGTCTATGAGCTTTTATTGAACAAATATTGGGTAGATGAACTCTACGAGTTTGTCTTTGTCCGCGGTGCCAAGGCGTTGGCGAATGTCTTCTGGGGGTTCGACGAGCGCGTCGTCGATGGTGCCGTCAACGGCGCGAGTCACCTGATCATCCAGAGCAGTGAGGAATCGGGCCGGTTTGACCTGCAGACCATCGATGGCTCGGTGAACGGTCTGTCGGTGGTCATCCAGTTCGGCGCGCGGGCGTTTCGGCTGCTGCAGACTGGATTCGTGCAGAATTACGTATTGGCGATGGTTCTGGGCCTGTTCGTCATCGTCACGGCCTATGTCTTCTTCTGATGAAAGAAGAAAATGCTGAGTGCTGAGGAAATGCTTCATCCGGCGTTCGCTCAGCACTCAGTCCTCAGCACTCAGCACTGGTTTTAGAGAGGAGCGTATTGATGATTGCTCCGCAGGCTCTTGGCGGATTCCCCATTCTGTCACTCACGTTGTTCATCCCCTTGATCGGGGCGCTCATCATCATCTTCGCCTTTCGCCGCGAACAGACCCAGGCCATTAAGAATTTTGCCTTCGTCATCACCTTAGTCGACTTTTTGGTCTCACTCCCCATTCTCTTGGCCTTCGATACCAGCACACACCAATTCCAGTTCGTCGAGCAGGCGCCCTGGATCGATGCCATCGGCGTCGAGTATTTCTTGGGCGTGGATGGGATCAGCCTGCTCCTGGTGTTTCTGACCACGCTGCTAGGGGCAATCGCGGTGGTCTGCTCGTTTACCGCCATTGAGGAGCGCGAGAAGGAGTACTACTTCTCCTTGCTCTTCCTGCAGACGGGCATGTTGGGCGTCTTCATGGCGCTGGACTTCTTTCTCTTCTATGTGTTCTGGGAAATCATGCTTGTTCCCATGTACTTTTTGATTGGCATCTGGGGGGGGCCGCGCAAGCTCTATGCAGCCATTAAATTTTTCTTGTACACCCTGTTCGGCAGCGTGTTCATGCTGCTAGCCATCCTTGCCATCTATTTTATGCATTATAACCAGACCGGCGTGCTGACTTTTAATTTCCTAGAACTGCTCAAAACCAACATCGACCCCACGCACCAGATCTGGCTGTTCCTGGCCTTCTTCCTAGCCTTTGCCATTAAGGTGCCGATGTTCCCCTTCCATACGTGGTTACCGGATGCTCATGTCGAGGCGCCGACCGCCGGCAGCGTCATCCTGGCTGGCGTGCTGCTGAAAATGGGGACTTACGGCTTCGTGCGCTTCAGCCTATCGCTGTTCCCCGTGGCGAGTCAGACATTTATCCCGCTGATGGCCTTCCTGGCCATCGTTGGCATTATCTACGGCGCCCTGGTCGCCATGGCCCAGCCCGATCTCAAGAAGTTAGTGGCCTATTCCAGCGTCAGCCATTTGGGCTTCGTCATGCTCGGTATCTTCACTATGACGCCCGAGGGCGTGCAAGGGGCTATTCTGCAGATGATCAACCATGGCTTGAGCACCGGTGCGCTGTTTTTGATCGTTGGCATGGTCTATGAGCGTCGGCATACGCGCTTGATTGTCGATTATGGTGGACTCGCCAAGCAGATGCCCGTGTTCGCGACCCTTTTCGCCATCACGATGTTTTCGTCGATTGGGCTCCCAGGGCTTAATGGCTTCATCGGTGAGTTCCTGATTCTGGTCGGTGCCTTCCGGACGAATTATATCTGGGCGGGTTTCGCCGTGCTCGGCATCATTCTGGGAGCGGCCTACATGCTCTGGGCCTTCCAACGCGTGATGTTTGGCGAGCTCGACAAGCCTGAGAACACGCGCATCACCGACTGCAATGGGCGTGAAGTGGCCTATATGGTGCCTATCGTCATCTTGATGATCTGGATCGGCGTGTATCCCAAGCCTTATTTGCGATCCATGGAGGCCAGCGTGAGCTATTGGCTCAACCACGTTCAGCAAGCCAGTGTGCAACGCGACGCGTCGGCGAAAGCTTTGTTGCCGTCCGTGGTGCCACTGCCGGCGAATCCCGTGGCCGATGGGTCAGGCAAGGAGGACTAGGCGGTGTCGTCGGCCGAGATTCCAGACATACGCGCATATCTTCCTGAGCTTATCCTGCTGATCTGGGCCAGCGCCACGCTGATCCTGGACCTGCTCCTGCGCCGACAGCAGCAGTTGGCCATCGCTGCCTTCAGCTTTCTGGGGGTGATGGGCGCGCTGTTGAGCTGCATCCCGCTGGCCGGCACCACGCTGACCACCTTCAGCGGCATGTATACGCTCGACGGCTTCAGCCTGTTCTTCAAAGTCCTCTTCCTGCTGGTAGCCGCGCTGACGATCCTGATTTCTCCCCGTTACCTCATCATCGAGGACATCCCGGTTGGGGAATACTATTCGCTAATTCTGTTCTCCACTATTGGCATGATGATGATGGCCGCCGGGGTGGACCTGCTGGCCATCTACATCGGCTTGGAGCTGATGTCTCTGGCGATCTATGCGCTAGCGGGCTTTGTGAAGCGTGACCCAAAGTCGATCGAAGCGGCACTGAAGTACTTTCTGATGGGAAGTTTTTCGTCAGGGATTTTGTTGTATGGCCTGGCGTTGCTCTATGGTTTGACCGGCAGCACGCAACTAGCGGTGATGGTCGAACAGACCAAGGTCATGGGCACCAACCCGGCTCTCATCCTCGCCATCGTCATGCTGGTCGGCGGCTTTGGGTTCAAGATTGCCGCCGTGCCATTTCATATGTGGGCTCCGGATGTCTATGAGGGCGCACCCCACTCGGTCGTGGGGTTCATCTCGGTGGGGTCGAAGGCTGCCGCGTTCGCCGGCTTGATGCGTATCTTCCTGGTGGCGTTGGAGCCGAGCAAAGCCCAATGGGAACCGTTGTTATGGGCGGTGTCGATCTTGAGCATGTTGGTCGGCACGCTGGTGGCCATCGCGCAGAGCAATATCAAGCGCATGCTGGCTTATTCCAGCATCGCCAGCGCTGGCTACATGCTGATCGGAGTGATCACGGGGACAGACATCGGCCTCGCCAGCGTGCTGGTCTACGCTATGTCCTATGTGTTTATGAACGTTGGCGCCTTTGCCCTGGTGGTGTTGCTCTGCCGACGCGGCGAACGTGGCGATACGATCGAAGAATTCACCGGCTTGGCGCGGGTGAGCCCAGTGGCCTCGGCGTCGCTGGTGATCTTTTTTCTGTCGCTCACTGGCATTCCGCCGACGGCGGGGTTTGTCGGGAAGTTTTACCTTTTTGCCTCGGCCATTCAGGCCGGGTACATCGGGCTGGCGGTGATCGGGGTTATTAGCAGTGCCATTTCTCTGTACTACTATTTTAGCGTCGTGATGCAGATGTACATGCAAGAGGCCCCGAAGGAACATGGACTGTCGCCCACGCCGGGGCTAGCCGCGGCGCTCATCTTGATGGTCGCCGGGACGCTGATCTTCGGCATCTTCCCAGGCCCTCTGATCAATGCGGCACAAGCGGCGGTCGCCATCTTCCTGCCATAAGCGACGCACCTTGCCATCCGGTGCTGAGAAGCCTTCACGATATCCGCCAACTCTCGCAGCATTTTCCATCTCACTACCGGTGCCCCTCGGACAGAAGTCTCTTCTTCGAGGATGTCTAGAAGGGCTTTCATCACCTCACTCGCCGTGTTCGCCCCTCGACAAGCTCAGAGTCGGCTCTGGCGAACCATGAAGACGACGGGGACTGGGCGTTTCAGGCGATTGCTAGATGTCTCCAGCGTGTGTTGAAGAGTCCTCCCCACCTCTCATCTCTCCCTTACAACGATAGCGACAGGCTGATCACCCACCATCGAGCACAACGGTATAGCATCATACGGCCATCAGTAGCCCCTTCACACTCTCTTGCTGTCGAATGCCGTGTGGATATTATCCCTCGACGGTCAACCAGGGCACCATTACCCCGGATGGAGGAACGCTTATATATTAAGAATAATGGCAGCTTGCTGACGAGCGAGATATAGGTAGAGACCTTTGCAGGCAGTGTCCAGTATACCTTCGCCCACAACTTCTGTGTTATCTCCGGGAGCCGCAATGGTCATTTTGACAATTCTCGTGCGAAGATCTCACACCGGGGAGGATAATTTGTACCCAAAATTAAAGCGCGTAATTCCCCACATAGGGAGCATTTGGCGGGTAGCCTTGTGAGTTATCTCCCACCGATTTCCCAACATGCGCCTTGCTGACATCTCCCCTTGCTGATTCTCCGCGATTCGGCGGTTCTTGGAAGAATCTGCCCCCTCTGCCACATCCGCGATGTGTTGTTGTTATATCAACAATATGTTGATTATATTCATCTTCGCATGGACATAGATGCGGAGAAGGGAGCATGAGGAGGTTGACCACGAAATAAGCGTAGGTGGCAGCCTTCATCTCGACATGAAGGTCAAGCACGGGGCGGGCGCCGAGCTCCTATGAGAGCGCGGCCCATCGGGGCGATACGGTATGAGCAGCCTACCAATATGTGAGGGGCTGGAAGGAAAGGGGCCCTCTCCACCGCTGGCTGAAGCCAGAGAAATAGCCGCAGGGATACCCGCCGATCCGTCTCGGGCTCAGGTAGTGTCACGGATCGTAGGCAAAGTATTCGGCGGATTCGGCCGCTCGCAATGGAAAACCTTAGCTTCTTCAACTGCGCGAAGCTCCACATGCAAGCTGGGGTATGTTTCTGGTGTCCCTGGCCCCTCAATGCGGTCGCCATGCCGATGGTACGCGCACCCCAGCAGCGACTGGAGATGGGCGAGGACGAGATCATTCGTTTCCTATCAGCGTTGGCGGTTCACGAACAGGTAAGCGCATCGACCCAGAATCAGGCGCTCTGTGCGCTGCTCTTTCTGTACCGCTACGTCCTCGACCGGGACGTGGGCTGATTGCACGATGTTATCCGCGCGAAGCGGCCCCAACGTCTACCGGTCGTGTTGACTAGACCAGAGGTCAAAGCGCTGCTAGGCGCTCTCGAATGGGTTCGCTGGATCATGGCCAGCCTGTTATATGGTGCCGGACTTCGCCTGCTGGAGTGTCTGCGACTCCGAGTGAAGGACACCGACTTCTCCAGTCACCAGATCTTGGTCCGCGAGGGAAAGGGTAACAAGGACCGGAGGACGATGCTACCAGTCGCGGTGAAAGAACCGCTTGCGGCACATCTGGAACACGTTCGCCAGCGGCACCAGCACGACTTGGCGCAAGGCTTCGGCAGGGTCTATGTGCCGGACGCGCTGCAACGGAAGTATCCACACGCCAGTAGCGAATGGGGCTGGCAATGGGTGTTCCCGGCATCACAGATCAGCTTAGACCCGAGGTCCGGTGAGCACAGGCGGCATCATCTGCACGAATCGGTGCTGCAACGTGCCGTCAAAGAGGCGGCCAGAACCATACGGCTGACCAAGACGGCCAATTGCCATACGCTGCGGCACTTGTTCGCCACGCACCAGCTGGAAGATGGCTATGACATCCGCACGATTCAGGAACTCCTCGGACATCGGGACGTGAAGACGACGATGATCTATACCCACGTGCTGAACCGGGGAGGGAAAGGGATCAACAGTCCAATGGACCGTCTCTGAGCCGGGCGGGCCGCATCGCGGTGTTAGGATGTTAGGCCGCACGATTGTGCAGTCTATCAGGCGTCACACCGGGATTGAAGGGAATATGTATGGGTGATAAAATGCAGGCGGTTTCGAGGGATGGGCAGTTTTTGGTGGCGGGGCGTTAGACCGCAGCGCGCTGTAGTGTTTCACGACTCCATTCGGCAGTCTAATCGTAGTTGGGCTGCATAATTGGTCGTGCGGCACGGGAACGACAGACCGAGGAAAACGTCTTGCGCAGCGTCGATGTCGCTCTTGAACCGCGTTGTGGTTCGTACGTGTATACCCCTCACCCCTGGCGAAGGAGCAGCGAGATGGCCAACACACAAGCAATCGATCACCTTTTAATCCAAGCAGTGCACGCGCAGGATGTGCCCGGCGTCGTGGCCATGGCAGCCACGGATCAGGGCATCATGTACGAAGGCGCGTTCGGCACACGCGAACTTGGGACAGACGCGACCATGACGCCCGATACGGTCGTCTCGATCGCCTCAATGACTAAAGCCATCACGTCCGCCGCCGCCATGCAGCTCGTCGAACGTGGCCAACTGCAGCTCGACGCTCCGGCGGCCGACGTTGTGCCGGCATTGGCGCAGGCGCAAGTGCTCACAGGGTTCGATGCATCCGGCACACCACAGCTGCGTGCGCCCAAGCGCGCCATGACGCTCAGGCACTTATTGACCCACACCGCCGGTTTCGGTTTGGAGTTTTTTAACACCGACATCGTACAGTACCAGGCAGCCACGGGCACGCCAGGCATCATCACCTGCGAGAATGCCGCCCTCACGACCCCGCTGTTGTTCGATCCGGGCGAGCGCTGGGGATACGGCATCAATACCGAATGGGTGGGTAAGATCGTCGAGGCGGTGAGCGGCCAAAGGTTGGGTGACTATCTGCAGCAAAATCTCTTCGCGCCACTCGGCATGCACAGCACCTCGTTCAAGATATCTCCGTCGCAGCGGGCACGGCTGGCAAGCGTGCATATGCGGGGGCCGGATGGTGCGCTCGCGGTCTTCCCGTTTGAAATGCCGCAGGAGCCGCAGTTTCAGAATGGCGGTGGTGGGTTGTACAGCACCGCGCCAGACTACCTGCGCTTCACCCAGATGCTCTTGCATCGCGGCACGTTCAACGGCCATCAAGTGTTAAAGCCCGAGACCGTACACACACTGGCGCAGAACCACATCGGCGACCTGAACTGTGTCGAGTTGCAGGCGGCCATGCCGGAGTTCACCCACAACGCCAACTTTTTCCCCGGCATGCC
>JBKPCR010000335.1:0-19855 GCA_046727435.1 bacterium
ACCATAAGGCGCCGGTGAACCTCCTCGTATTCAGCCCCAGCGGCAATCGGCTGCTGACGGTATCAGGACAATTGGTGCGGTTGTGGCAGACCGACGATCGCGCTGGTACTCCGGCGGGTTCTCCAATCGACAAGCCCAGGATGGAGCACAAGGACCCGGTGATCTCGGCCATTTTCAGTCCTACTGGCAACCAGGTGTTGACCATCTCCTCCTCGGGACAGCCGCGAGGCGGGCACACTTCGTGGGAGGCACAGGCTGAGGGGACTGCCATTCTGTGGAGAGTCGACGGCTCGACATTCAATAACGGGAAAGACTTCATCGAGCTCGGGGCGGTGGCGACCTACACCCCGTTTGGAGTTAACTATGCCTACTTCGGAACGGACCCCACCGCTCGTGCCGCTTTCAGCCCCAGCGGCGACCGAATCGTGGCGGTCAGCAGAGACGGCACGCTAGGCGTGTGGCAGGCCGAGTCCGGGTCACGCGTCGGCACGATTAAGGGAGCGCGAACGTTTTACGCCGTTGCTTACGCTTCGAACGGCAAATATGTGCTGACGTCCGACAATACTGGGCTGACGTCGTGGGTGTGGAAGGTGGAAGACGGCTCTCTGATCGCCGAGCTCGAGGGGCATTGGCAGACCGTTCAGTTCGCCGCCTTTAACCCGAATGGTGATCGCGTCCTCACGGGATCCAAGGACGGTACCACTCGTGTCTGGCCGCTCTCGGGTGCGGAGGTGAGCGCTGCAGCTCGAACGGCAACGCGGGTCTGCTTAGATCCAGGGTTTCGAACACGATCCTTGGGCGAGTCGCTGGAGGAAGCATGGAGGACATACGACCAATGCGTCAGGTGCCAGGTGGGTTGCGTGCCGCCCAACGTCTTGGCGGAATGGCTCGCTGAGTCGCCTGACAAAGCGGAGCAGCACTACAAGGACTGTCTGATGGATCGCAATCGGCAGTCACGCCTCCACGCCCCCCGGAAGCCACTTGAGGGGTCCTGGAATGACTGGCAAGCTTGTATGGGTCGAGGGCGAAAGTGCTCGATCCTGTGCAGCCTATGGGCTATGGGCATTAGCAAGTAGGAGACGGCCCTAGCATCTGCCTGGTGTTGGCTCCCGAGAGCGCTATGGCGGCGTTGGTGGTACAAGTGATCTCCTGACGGCGGCCCAGCAGTTCCTCGCCCACCACAGCATTCTTGGCGGTAGCAGTGACGGTCAGCTCACCATGATGCCAGGCAGCCTTCAGGGCCTGCCCATTCGGTTGGTCGAGTGAGCACACTGGGATCGCCAGGGGGAAGGGGTCATGGCCACCTGTGACAGCCGCTCGAATACTGAGCCGGAGCGAGGCAAGTGCGGCTCAGCGCGGAGAGGTGCCGGCTCATCAATCATGGCCGCTACTCCTCGAGGGCGTCGACGTGAGGCTGATGGCGATGCAGGTGCTGTGTCCCAAACGTGCTCATCATTGGTCCTCCAGGGGTGGGCAAGTCGAGGCTGGCACGGCGCCTCACCACCATCCTGCCGGCGATGACCCTCGCGGAAGCCCTTGAGACCACCCGCATCCACCGCATCGCCGGCCTCACGGGCGACCGCACCGCGTGGGTCACGACCCGGCCCTTTCGCGCGCCCCACCACACGATCTCGGATGCGGGGCCGATCGGCGGCGGCCGACGACATCGAGGTGCTGCTCGCGATGGATATGCCCGCTCCGGAATGGCGCCTTGAGCTGCAGGAGAAGATTCGTTTGCTCCGCAGGACCGCCGGGGAGACGCGCTCACCGTGATCGCGCAGTCCTCGAATTCGCCCCGGCCGCTCTGATCGGGCTAGTGACGTCAATAGGCCTGTCCTTCGCCAAAACCGTGTCCGGCTCGCTCGGCCGGCGTCCGTGCTCCTGCCACCGCAGGACAGTGTCACGGCCGACGGATCAACCACTTACCCGCGGGCCGAGGTTTTGGCGAAGCACAGGGCCGCTGACCAGGCCTGCCAATACAGCGCACAGGGCGGCAGGCTCACGCCGTGATTCCGAGAGCCTGGGAAGTTGCTCTTAGTCAGTGGGGCCGGCGCCGATCGGGTAGCTTTGAACCAAGCATGAGATAGGTCAAAAGGCGCTGCCATACCGATCAGTAGAGGAATGCATTCGCAGAACACGTCCCAAAGTGAGCGTGCGGATTTGTCCCATATGTGGCTTTGGCTCCTCGAGAAGAGTTAGTATGCATTCCAGCCACCGGCCATACCGTAGGGCACTCACCAGGCGTTTCGTGTGTCGATCCACATTACCCGGCCCGTTCTCTGCTTCACCTCGTTGTACATATGCTCCGTCCCACCTGGCCCATCACCCCCGCCGCCATTCCAAAGGCACACGAACCGCACCTTTTCCAGACCCCACGCAAGCGTGGTGTACAGCAGCCAGAGGTTGCAGCGCTCGAAAGGGTCGACCCCTCTTGGCAGCGGGCCAAGCTCGACAGGCATGATCCGCATGGGGTCCTTCAATTGGTCCTTTATTCTAAAGAAGCGCTCGCGCCATTTGTCGCCGCCAGTCGAGGACAGGATGGAGCGTTCGATGAACTCGGGTTCCGGTAGAGGCAGCAGGATATGGCAGCGCACACCGCGCTGATGGCAAGCCTCGAGGAACAGCAGATCGCCGCCCGCAGCAGCCTGGCAGAGTGCAAGATCGTCAGGGCCGGCGCCGAGCTGGTCGAGCGCTTCGGCGATCTTCTGAGCCGCGATAACCTCCTTGTCGGCAGGGAAACGCGGGGTGGGACGATTCGGCGCGTCGACCATATGGCCGCTGAACAGTAGCACCTGCTGTGGCTGCCAACGGTCCTCCGGCTTCCTGAGCTTCTCCAGCGCCCGGTCGAACGTGGCGATGCCGGCTTCGACGGTATCCGGACGGAAACCGAGGGCCTTCAACAATTGCAGTTGTGCGCGACCGGAGTTGAGCGCGAACCAATCCTTTTCGTTCTTTGCAATCGCCTCCTTATAAGCTGCCGTAACTGTATCCCTTGTACCAACCAGCACCTCCAAATCTCCAAGCGTCGTCTTCGACCAGAAGAGCTGGCGGTCATCCGGCTCGCATCCCGCTGCGAATCTTACAGCTCCCGCCATGGTGTCCATCTCCGGGTCATGGCGTTTGTCACCGGTGAGATGGCGGCTGAGGTGCATCAGGGTGAGCGCATTGATGCCCGAGTAATAATGGCCTGGATTGGCGCGATAAGCCTTGGTGTAACTGTCAATTGCCGCGCGCAGCAAAGCGTCCTCGTACGCGGCCTCGTCGCGCTTCTGCTGTGGCGTCTGACCAGGTTGGTCCCAGGCGGCGGTCCAGGCATCCTTGTCGACGCGACCGAGCAGCGCCCAAGTCTCGGCGTCGCCCGGGAAGATATCGAGCGCATTACGATAGTGTTGGCGCGCGCGATCGATTGAATGGCCGGGCGCGCCCGCCAAGGCGAGCCTCTGCAGGCAGATGCCCATTTCGTGCAGGACCCGGAGATTGCGCGGATCGCTATCCAGGCCATGCTGGAGATGCTCGAGTGCAAATTCGTAGCGCTCGGCCCTGCGCAAGGCCTCGCCAGCCTTGATCCAAGCGTCGGCCCGAAAGGCAGCAATCGGCGCCTCGTTCGCCAGCACCAACAGATCGCCAACGTGACCGGCCTTACGGGCAAGTTCGATGCGTTCTTCCCACGCATCGTGCTTCTCCCAGAACTCGCGGGCGTCGCCGATTCGCAGCGACTTCCAGTCCGGCTCCTGCAGGTTGGGCATCAGGTTGTAAACCGGGCTCACCTTTCGGCCGTGCCAAGAATCCATTGTTGCCTTCACCATCTCGGTGAGCTTGCGCTTGTCCTCTTCCAGCTGCGCAGGGTCCGGTGCACCGTCTTTGAGCCCGTAGCGCAGCTTACGGTCGGTGTAGAGGTCGAAGGCGGTCGTCACCTTTCCGCCACAGACGATGACGACCCCTCGGGCGCGCAAGGCATGGCGCACACCAAGCTCGTACCAGACATTGGGATTCTCGATGGTCAGGTCGGCGACCACCAGGTCGGCGACGAGCAGCTCCTGGAACATATCGGTAACGATGTCGCCGGCCCTTATCTCCTGGTCTGCCCGGAACGGCTCAAAGCCGGCCGACTCCAGTGCCGGTTGGATGTACTCCCTGTACACCCGATTGAAATCGATTAGTTGAACTTTGGCATCGTGATCCTTGATCTCGGGATCTTTCGGGCCGGGCTTGGTGCCGAAGGGCATGGCTATGAACGCATGAGGTCTAGCTGACATGACCGGCTTCCTCCCTTTTGGTATGTCCATGTTCACGTTGCCACTCACGGTGAGACGGGGATGTCTGCGTAAGCGAGGTCATGCTGCATAACCTGTGCTCGGATGGCGTGGCTCGACGCCTGTCCTTCGCCAAAATCTCACCCCTCTCTGCTGCCGACGACCCATGCTCTCGCTGCAGGCCCAGGAACTCCAGGAGGTTGTAGACAACTGGTCAGGCAGGGTAGTCAGCCGCGGCGTATAGGGAAAATAAAGCACATTTTCCCCTCCGTGTCACCTCTCGGCTGCTGGGCCATCGAGCCGTGGCGGGGCGGGCCGCACCCGCCGGCGCGCCCCAAGCCAAGAGCTGGGGCCGCACCGCGCCGCTCCCGCCAGAGGTGACGTGGGTGGAGCGGCTCGTGGAACGCCGGGGAGGGGGGTGTGCCAGGGAGGAACTTGTGCGCGTGAGGCGTAGCGTGATGTCTCGCCCGTTGGACGCTCACTGGCGCATGCAACCGACATATTGCTGCGCCAAGGCAGGGCCTCGTCTATGTGACCGATGACAGCTACCACCCCAGGGATTATTACCATGGCGTGTTGCAAAAGATGCTAGACCCGCGCCGTCCTTGGCGCGCCCTGGAGTGGATACGGATTATCGATTATTACCATGCGTGCCAATACGTGCAGCAGCTGGCGGAGGTCATCTTTGGTCCTGGAACGGAGAGCCAGCATTGGGCCAAACGGATGCGGAAGCAGTTGAAAACACAAGTCAATGGAGTCATGCGGGTTTTACAATCGGCAGCCGCGTTGCGGCAGCAGCGCGGCCTGTGGGGCCAGGCCAAAATCTATGCGCAAGCCTATGCCTATCTGCACAAGCGCCGTCAGGGGATGCGCTATCAGTCATACAGGCAACCATCACTTGCCCATCGGCACCGGGATTAGCGAGGCGGCTTGTAAACTTGTCTTTACGCAGCGCCTCAAACGCTCAGGGATGTCGTGGACGGTCTTGTGTGGACAAGTCATTGTGGACCCCCGCGTCATTTGGCTCAGTGGTGTCTGGGAGGCCGCCCATCAACGGTACTTGGCTGCGAAACCTAGGCCTAGCACCCAAGTAGACATGGCGCAAGGAGTTCAGCACGCGGATGGCCCGCACGCGCGAGCAACGCCCCGTCCGGCCTGCCACTCCTGCGGGTCAGGCTCCCGTGTCGGCCTGTGGCAGTACCCCCTGCGGTGCAAGGTGCTCGTTCCGTAGAGCGCCTGTCTCCCGGCTCGCCCCACCTCACCAAGGCGATGCGTCTCGTCACCACGCCGGCCTTGGCAGTTCAAGCTGCGCGCAGCGCTTCGTTCAACAACGCCTTGCAGCTGACTGCCTACAGCCTGCGCTCCTGCGTCGCTCCCGCTTTCGGCAGCGGCTGAGCTTTCGCGTTATCGCGCCAAGAAAAGCTTGGCGCATCTTGCAGGGTGAAAGACCCGGCCGGGTAAGGGCTAGCCACCCACCCGTATCGAGTCTTGCGTCCATGGCGGAGTCGTGGCGGATACCATGGCGAACAAGATAGGCGAAGCGTAGACAGAGAATCCTGTAGGCCGTAGGGGTGACCGCGCACCCTGAAGTGCTGGTACAGCTTCGAGAGACGCTTGCTGCGGACGCCGAGGGTTGTAACCGACATTCCGCAGTACTCTGAGTAAGTTGATGAATTTTCCAGGGTCAGTAGCATGCTCCTCGTGAGAGGAGTACGCCCTGCCCCATCCCGACCGGCGTCAAATCTTAGACCCTCTGAGCCTTGTTGCGCCGATGTTCGATGAACTCGGCATTGGCGAGGTCATTGACCGAGCCACCCGACACCAGCCAGAGACGCGGATCGTGACCACGGGCGATGCCGGCAACGCGATGGGCCTGAACGGCCTCAGCTGTGTCAACCAACCACGCTATTTGGTCCCGCGGTGTTTCCAGGATAAACCGACCTTGCGGCTCCTGGCACCCTTGCTGATCGAAGCCCACCATCTCAATGATGATGCGCTGGGCCGTGCCCTGGATACCCTCTAGGCCGATGACGTCACCGCCCTCTATCGTCTCATGGCCGCCACGGCCGCTACGCGGCTAGGGCTTGCCCCACGCTTTGCGCATCTTGATAGCACCAGCTGCCATGTCGATGGCCACTATAACAGCGGCGAGGAGCCGGAAGAACAGGTCGTGCACATCACGCGAGGGGATAGCCGGGATCATCGGCCCGACCTCAGCCAAGTGATGCTCGAGTGGATCATCGAGCACCAGGCTGGCATTCCTGTCCTGATGAAACCCCTGAGTGGAAATAGTAGTGGTGTGAAAGAGTTCGGCCAGGTCGTCAGTGAGCACATCGCCCAATGGCAAACCCCCTATGGCCCCACCGAGCTCGTCGCTGATAGCGTCCTCTATCGTGAGGCCAACCTCCAACGCTTCGCTCACACCCAAATCAAGTGGATGACCCGGGTCCCGGCGACCTTGAGCGACGCCCAGGCTGTGCTTGGTCAGGCCGACCCGCAGACGATGACGCCACTGGCAGACGGCGATCGCTATCGCGTCGTGCCCTCAACCGATGGCGGCGTCGAGCAACGCTGGGTGCTCATCTACTCAGCGCAGCGCCACTCGCACGCGCAGCATTCGGTGAACAAGCAGTTGCTCAAGAAAGGTGACAAGGAAGTCAACATGTTGAAGGAACTGTGTCGCACGACCTTTGCGTGTGAAACCGATGCGCAGCAGGCCCTGGCGACCTTTGCGCAAAGTTTGTGAGCAACGTTCCTCCACCACGCTGCCCTGCGCCCTAGACCGCGCTATGCCAAGCGGGGGCGACCGGGTCAAGGTGCCTTCCCTGCCCAGGTCACCTATATGATTGAAGGAGCACTCGCTTCCTCCATCGCTGCCCATCAGCCCCTCGTCAACCAACAGAGTTGTTTCATTCTCGCCACCAATGAACTTGACAACACCCAGTTGCCCCCTCAGGAGCTGTTAGCAGGCTATAAAGGCCAGGCTCTGGCGGAACGTGGCTTTCGTTTTCTCAAAGCCCCCCGCTTTCTGGCCTCCTCGCTCTAGCTGAAAAAGCCCGAGCGGATCATGACGCTCTTGATGGTGATGACGGTGTGCTTGCTGGTATATGCAGCGTTGGAGTATCGCATTCGCAAAGCGCTGAAGGACCACGGAGCCACCTTTCCCAATCAAAAAGGGCAACCGGTGCAGAACCCAACGGCGCGGTGGGTGTTCCGGTATTTTGTGGGGATTCACGTGCTCTTGATCCCTGGGGAGCGGCCCTTGGTGCTCAATCTCGCAGGTGAGCATCAGTGCTGGCTCCGACTGCTGGGAAACCCGTATATGGGGCTTTATGGAATCAAATATTCGTAAAATTCAGAAGCTCTGTGCGGAATGTGGGCTAGATCGGACAGTACAGTGAAAAACCACCCAGTTTTGGAGGGTGGTTTTTTCGTGCCTGATCTGGATTCGCCTGGCCCGATAATCAGACACTTGAGGTATTTTGTCCAATTTCCTGCAACCTCAGCCTCTTGGTCGACATACCTTATGTGGCGCCAAGGGCCTGCGCCGCATATAACCTGGCGTCATGGGTGGCATGAGTGGCATGTCTCAAGAGTTGCATGTACGATTGGCAGGCGGAAGCCGGTTTCGCCGAATACGGAGAGCGAAATTTTCGGCTGTTTTTGACAACTTTCCCGGTCTCTCTTATGATAAAAGTACCAATTTATGCGTACTCCATCTGCAAAAGCGAAATCACCGCAGGGCCTCAAAGTCGTCCTTACCGCCACAACCAAGCTGTGGCGTCAACACTACCTCACCTATGATCAAGCCCGCTATGTTGCCAAAGAAGTGCGCCGCGCCCTCCTGCTGGCGCGGCCAAAATCTCGTAAGCACGTCGTAGCCCACCTCTCGCGCGACGAAGCGCAGCGGCTCATCCGACATGCCTACCGCATGAGCGGCGTTAGAGGACTGTTGCTCAAAACCCTCTTCCAGACCGGCGCACGCGTCTCCGAGTTTGTGAATATCGCGGTCGAAGATTTTTTCTTTGACGAGGAGATGATCTTGATTGCCAAGGCGAAAGGCGGCAAGAGCCGCTATGTGCCGATCCTCCCCGAGCTGGCCCAGGAGTTCAAAACGAACCTGGGTACGACCAGCGTCGGGCATCTGTTTGAGACGACGCACCACCAGAGCTACTCGCCCCGCCGCATCCAGCAGATTGTGAAAGAGATCGCGGCCGACGCCAAGATCACCAAGCGGATGTATCCGCACCTCCTACGCCACTCGGTAGCGCGATTGCTCCTCAACCGCGGCATGCCCATTGACCAAATCCAGAAGTTCCTAGGACATATGAACCTGGAGACTACGCAGATTTACGCCGATTCCAGTACGGAGGCCATTAAAGAGGGCTATCAGAAGGCACTCACGGGATGAAGAAGCACGCAAAGTATTCATGAGCCCGTGATGTCGTATACATAGACGGCCTGATCCTGTGATATGGTTGCACCGAGGCAACGGTGGAGGGTCTTGCGATGAAGCTGTGCTGGGTAGGCATGCTTGTCGTCCTCCTGGTGGTGGTAGGGTCTCGTGGGGTGATCATAGTATTCTACCGGAGTGCGGTTTCTATCCCCAGCTTTTCCATGCTCTCCCTTTGTTGCGCAGAGGCCGGTTTGCGTTTTTCCCATCGATCGCGTGAGGCACACAGTTCAGACCGTGGTCGGCGTTCCGTCAGGATAGCGGAGCTGCAAATCATGCGTGAGAGGGGTTTCCGATCCATCCTTGTGTGCCACTAGGGCATGCAACTGAAATATGCCCCAGCCGGCGGTTCTCATCAAGAATTTCGTCGATCGATCCGTCACCGTATGGACTGGGTCGCGGAAGGTTGGATGAAGGGTATAGATGACGCGATCGATTTGATCGAGTTCCTCGTCGGAACCGACGATCCAGACCCACCATCGCCAATAGTCGTTGCCCACGTATTCGAAATCCTGCTCAATCTTGAGTGCCATAAAACCTGCTCCTTTCTTCGCGTCCCGTCAGCTGCACTGGCATGGATTCTTGGCGCGGTCACTTCTTTGGGAAATATTTGTCAAGTGCAGCATCAATTCCGGGTTTGGGATCGTCCCAGGAAAACTCTTCGAAGAGCATGCCTTGAGTATCTGCTCGGAGGTGCTTGAAGTCCTTTTCAATCAGGTAGAGAACTCTCTTATTCGTTCCGCGCATCCAACCCCACTCCATTGCCACGTTGGGGTTGAACTCGGCCTGATATTTGTCTTCGACAATGGCGACGCCGCGGCCGCAACAAAAAAGGTAGGCTTCGACGTTGTCCCACAGCCAATTGTGGTACGGCACTCGTTGTTCCGACGCGATCCGCGGATGGTAACCGTTTGTCTCGAGACCGTTCACAACATGCGCGATGATCTCTTTGAGCCGCACATCTTGCGGCGAGGGATTCTGCTCCTTGGGGAACTTGGTCATGAGGAACACGGCGTCATCGTATGTAGCCCCTTTTTCATAAAACGAGTCCAAGATCGCGAAGTGACGGTCGTGATGGGGCGGGAAACGTACCAACATTTCCAAGGCGGCAGCAATTTGCGCTTCCCAATCTTGAATGTGCCGATCGAGCAGTGCCTTGTGACCTTTAGGATCGCCGGGGCTGGTTTCTTGGTCACGCTCTTTTTGCAAAAGGCTAACGCGCGTATAAAGTGAGCGAAGCTCATCTATGGTTTCCTTGAAGCTAGGCATATCACGGACCTCGATGATGAATCCCGGTTTTTTCGCCAACTAACAGTGCGTCTTCAAGCGCCGCTTGAATGTTCGTTCATCTAGGCTGGGAACGCTCCAATCTCCTCATCGTTTAAGGCTCCCCGGAAAAGGCCTTCCAGCCAGTCCTGAGCGGCGACATCGCCTACATGCCGTGCGACGACGACCGCTTGTTGATACATCGAAGCAAGTTCGCGGGGTTTCGGCTGCAATTGCACCGCCTGCTGATAAGACTCGAACGCCTTGCGGGACTCGCCCAAATGCAGCCAGGCTTCGCCCTCGGTGGCCAGCAGCCACTTGTCAGGCGAGGCTTGCGCTCGGGCCTGGGCGCAATGTTCCAGAACTTTTTTTGCCATGATTTTGGCAGTGTCGCGATTGTCACCATAGGTAAGATCCATGAAGGCAACATTGATGCCGAGGTAAAATGCCTGGGGATGGTCGTTGTTGGCCTCCGCCAGTTCAAGACCGCGGGCGTACAAGGCTCGCGCTTGCCGGGCGTCTTCTTCGACGCGTTCCACGATCCAGCGGCGTTTCAGGCGGCCCGCCAGGACACCTAAGGCGTCGATGTGATCCCGGCCCCTGGCTCTCTCCAGCGCTAGAATCGCGTCGTTTCGACGTCCCACGCCTTCCAGAGCCAATGCTAACTCGACGAGGGCGGCAGGGTCCAGGCGATCTTTTTGTGGTTCAAGCAGGGCGATGGCGTCGCGGAAATTGCGGGACTCCACCGCCACCTTGGCGGCATTCCAGGGACCGGCGGGCGCCGCAGTGCCGATCAGACCATTCAGAACGAGTTGTACGCTCAGGTCGTTGGCGTCCAGCGGCTTGACAATCTCCAGATGATTACCCTGGACTACAGCGCATTGCAATGACGAGAAGGGCTCGAGGGAAGAGCTTCGCGGAACGAAATAATCCTCATCGCCACCGATGACGTAGAATTGAAACGGCGGTTGGGACCCGATTGTCTGCGACCATCTCGCCCGCAAATCGGTGATGAACCGTGAGCCTTGCCCCATATCGCCGATCGATCGCTTCCAAAACTGGAGCCAAGATGCCGTGACCAGGCCTTTGCTTGGAGTTCCGAAAAGGAATACATGGCTGATTCGATTGCAGAATCGAGAATCATCGATCAGGGCACGCTGGACCGCAAGACCGCCCATGCTGTGGCCGACCAAGGCCAGGGTCTTGTACGAGCGCAAAAGAACCTCCGCATCCGTTCGCAACAGATCGGCGACGGAAGCCAACTCTGGATCCCCTCGCCAAATGCCGCGAATGTCCAGGGCGAGCGTAGTCGCGTACCCCAAGCTGAAAATATCCCAGTCGCTGATGCGCGAATCCTGCCTGAGAAATTTGGGAAAATGCCCCCATGTCAACTCCGGATGGCCCGTGAAGCCATGAATGAAGACGATAGCAACTTCGTTGCCTTCTTTTCGATGAACAGTGAGGTTCGGAATCATGGTGGCCATGTGGACTCCCTGGCTAAGCCCCTCCACACTTCGATGGACAGATCGGACGTATTGGCAATCTGTCCGGCAACCTTGTCCACCTTTTTTTAGGTGTAGCGGGTCAATGTTGATACGCAAACGCATTTAAGGGACGATGCAGAGGCAGGATACACCTTCCGATCAAAACGGCCAAGTCTACTGAATATGCGAGACCTATGGGCGTTCATACCCCGTGTCCAGCGCGCACTACAATAGGCCAACTGTCCGCGAATTGTTGTCGCACAATGACAATGACCCTGTAGACGTTTTAAATGTTCTGTCTGATTTTGGCAAATCGCTCATGTGCAAGTATGCAGAAAACCAGCTCTGAGTGGCTGGCCATTTTTTACTATAATGTCTGATTTGTCGCTCGCGTCAGGGACAGTGCGGTCTTGGCTTGTGCCACCACCTCCGGGGCAAAGAGCCGTTCGGCCCCAAACGCCATGGTCAGGCCGGCGGCGACCTCGGGAGCAAACCACTCTGCTCGCTCGCCCTCATATACCGGTGGTGTGCCATCAGCCTTGAACAGGTAAGTGAACACGAATTCTTTGCGTCCGTCCACTGCTCGCGCCATGAGAAACTTGAGGGCCCGTGGATCGGCGATCTCAATGCCGAGTTCCTCACGGAGCTCGCGGATCGCGCACGCTTCAGGTGTCTCTCCCGCCTCGCAGTGACCACCCCACTCATCCCACTTCCCCGGCTCCTGGATCGTGGGGACGTTATCGCGCTTCTGGAGCAATACGTGCCCGGCCCTATCGAATACGAGGATAGCGGTGGTTCTCGTCTGGCTTTCCATGACATCTCTGGTATTGCTGCATGCCAGCTGATCGAGTGGTGTCTTATACTCTTAAGATGCTGCTAGAGTATATCACGACAGATCCGACTTCCGGTGAAGCACGCCACCGACGTGCCAGGCTCAGATGGGACTCGACGGCCCTCCCCTCAAACCACTTGCAGCGCCGGACGCGTTTATGCATAGAATACATCGCACGTTGGTGAACGCATAGAGACCGGGATGTCCCAGTATGACACGGGGATCTGCGCGAAGGAGAGCGCCGATGTGGCTTGAAGAAATGGTGTGGCTGTGGTTGCCTATCGCCGGCGGGGTGGGCATGTGGATGATCTGGAGCCTCGTCACGCTGAAACGAGACGTGCGCGCCTTGCGACAGAGACTGGCGCAGATCGAAGCGTCGTCGCCAGGTGCGACAACGCCATGTCCCCGCGGGTTCGCCGGCGTGTGTTTGAGTTTCATCGTGATCTCCTCTGCACGGTCACGGTCTCTTCTTGCGTGATCGTCATTCTCCGTCATGGGGCACGGGGCCGCATGTGCTGCAGCAGCTCCAGGTAGCGCTTCGTCTCATCCGCGGTCATCAAGTCGTCTGGCAGGATAATCGTGCGTGCCTGGGCCTGATAGCACTGGGGACACAAGAGCCCCTCGCCGCACTCGCAGCGTTGGTCTGACGTCCGAATGCGAGCGATATAGGGCGAAACACGATCGGCCAACGGGACTAGCTCCTGCCATTCGTCCTCGGTACCCGTCCACTCATAGGTGCAAACATGGCAGACCAGTGGTATCCCATGCCGCGCACAGCAGCGCAAGCGGGTGGCCACGGTGCGCAGTCGGGTCTCATACCTGTTCATCAGACTCCAGCCTCGCCAACTTGGCCTTCAACTCATCGATCTCGCGCTGCATCGCCGCCACTTGCAACTTCAGCCCGGCGATTTGCAAGACCAGCCGTGCCGTGAACAGCCCTTCCTGGACCACGCTTTCTTCTCGGGCCTTCATGTCACTCCCTTCCCCGCTTGCATCCGTTGCGCCATCTCCTCCAGTCTGGCGGTGATACGCGCCCCCCAGCCATCATCGGGGGCCAGCGCCTCGGGGTGCTGTTGGCCCCAGCGCTGCAAAACCTCCAGATCGGCAGCCGCCTGTACGGAGGTGTCCCCGATCAGCAGTACCTACGCAGACTTGACCGCGGGATGCCACGCGGCGTCAAGCGCCTCACCAATCTTGAGCCGGACCCGTGCCGCGACTCGTGTCCTGGCAGACTCCACGTCCAAGTCAAAGGAGGGTTGGCTGGCCTGCAGCTGGGCTTCGAGCTTACCTACGCGCCGCTTCAGGTTCATGGCTGGACCTCCGCATTCCAGACGGCCTCAAGGACCCTGGTGAAGTCTAGCGGGCGTCCCGAGAGGGCTTCCGCACGGGCCATTGCCCGCAGCTCCGCATCAGTGGGCATCTCGACGCCGTCCAAGCGGCTCAGCACTGCATAGCAGGCCCGCAGAATGGTATAGGAGCACATCGTCAGCCGGGTTGGGTCGCGGTGCGGGGCTTCCAAGCGTGCAATGCGGGCCTCAAAGGATCGTGCCATGGTGATTGCTCTCCACGCTCATCGCTCACCTCTTAGGATAGCTGCATGCCTGCATCGAATCGCGTCGAGCTCCGTAGCCTCCTGCTCGGTCAGCTCATCATAGAGTCGATGCAGTATCTGACGTTGCTGGTCGTCGGGTAGCGCCAGCACGTGTCGGGCTTCATCCAACACCTGGTCAGCACTGAAGCCAAAGGGTTGACCCGCGTTGGCGGCCAGGCGCCGCAGGTGGTCATACTCCAGCCGCTCCAGCCGCCGACGTGCATCACGCATGGATATCTCTTCTCTGCGCATAATAGGTTTGGACCCGCTCAGTCCAGGCCTCGGCCGATGGGGCTTTCTCGGGGAGCAAGGCCCCATAACGCTTCCCTGGGCACCCCGGCGTGCACGCACAGGCCAGCCGCTCAGTCAGCCAGACATCTTGCACGTCATTGGGCAGAGCCCAGGGGTAGAAGAGGACCGGGATCCAATGCCCTTCGCTGTTATGGTCCCGCTGATAACTTTCGATGCGACTGATGCGCTTCTCCAGGTCCTTCATGGGCGATTCTCCGCCGATAGGGTAGCCTCCAGCATGGCGAGACGGGTTTCCAGGTCAGCCGTTTCCACGAGTTTGGTATAGGCGCCAGCGAGTTGGGCCAAGGCGTGGGCCGACTTCAGCACCAAATCGTTAGAGGGAGGTCGGGTATCAAGCAGCGCTTCGACTTCGACGATGGTCCGCCACAAGACTCGCCGCAGATCCGACAAATCACCCGATTTTAAGCGGCGCTTTCGTCGCACAACCCCTTATTCCTCACTGAGATAGCTCGCTACCCCCCTCCACTTCTATTGCCAACGGCCGCCTTGAGATCACCCTCCGCCAGCGTCGCCAGCATGACCAGCTTCCCCCGGAGCCCCTGCAGCGCCGGACTGATCCCCAGCCGCGCGCCGATGATCTCCGCGGCCGCTTGCGCGCTCCGCATCGATTGATCAAGGTCCCAGCGGCGCTCGGCGCGGTCATCTGCCGTAAGCCAGGGTATACTGCGCTAGTCACAAAGGCTTTACAGGTACTTTCTAAGGCGCCCGTCCGTCCTTCACTTAACCTCCACCACAGGTGCGCCAACGGCATCAGGTTCACTCCTGGGGTAAGGGGACAATAGAGAGCCCGTTTCGCATGGTGACTTCGATCATCGAAACCTCCTAGTCCGCGTTGACCGCCAGTGCCGCGGCGCTCAACCGCTCGACGGCAAAGCACGTCACCACGAGCTTGCCGCTCTCCGCCCAGGAAATTCTGGAGCCGTAGGACGAAATGACCCCGCTGCACATGGCTCGGTTGATGCTCATGAGGCGCTCCTCCGTTCCGGGGAGGGGTAGGACCATCGGTCTTGAGTATCACGAGGGGGCCCTGCTTCAAGGCGGTCATCATGGCGATCTTCCCCCACAGGCGTGGGATGAGTTTCTTTATCGTCCGACTTAACTAAGTGAATTGGCTGGTGATTTCCGTTAGCGTTAAAGGCGCTCATATGCGCTTCTTTATCGTCTAGCGCAAAAGATTGAATTTGCGGAGATTTTTCTAGAGTATAAAGAAGTTCATTAGATGCCAATGAGGTGTCATCACCCCCTTGATCCCCTTGAATGAGGGCCCACACCCACGGTGCTTCCCCTCGCTTGCCTCCCACGACATGGGCTTTATGCGAGCGCACCAGTCCCACTCGCGCGCGCTTCAGGGTCGCCTCAGAGATCCCCGCCTTCTTCGCCTCGCGGCGCACCTCCTTCGCGGGCTTCTCTCCCGCGGCCAGGATGTCCTGCAGAAAGTTCTGTGCTTCCTCGACCGCGCTGCGCTCCTCATCGACGGGGTAGGGCCGCAGCAAGTCCTCTGCGCTGACGTCGGAGCACCCCGTCCACCAGAAGCGGCCTTCCCGCAGCTCATATCCGATCGATTTTCCGAGGGGCGCGAGACTGGACTTGACATGCGCCATCACCCGGCGTCGTGGGTTCTGGGGGTCCTGCCCTGCCAGCAGAATCGACCGGGCGGCGGCGGCGAAGTCAATCGATCCTAAGCCCCGATAGACCGCCCTATCCTGTGCACTCTTTGTGAGGTGGCGGATCGTCAGGATGGCACAGTCATACTGCTCGGCGAGCGCCGCCAGGCCCGCGAGCACCGGCCGGACCTCATTAGCGCGGCGCATGTCGACCGAAGCTCCGAGGTAGGCTTGCAACGGGTCGACCACGACCAGGGCAGGCCTCACGGCTTTCAAGGCGTCCTCGAACGGCGGTAAGTCCCCGAGCCAGATGCAGCCTTGTGTCTCACCCTGCTGCCACCCCACGAGCGCGTGTACGCGGTGCACATCCGCGCCAGCCGCATCAAGCCGAGGGCGCAGCGTGTCCCCGAGGCCGTCCTCGGCAGAGAGATACAGGACATCGGCTGGTTCACGCCGGATGCCTGGTGCGTCGCCTGGAAACGGATCACCGTGGGACACGAGACTTGCAATGGTTAGCGAGAGCCAGGTCTTGCCCGCGCCGGGGTCGCCTTCGAGCAGCGTCTGCTTGCGTCGGGCGATATACGGGTGCCAGAGCCATGACACCTCCTCGGGCCGCACATCGGCCATACGGATGACCAGCGGGACACGAGGGTCAGTCATCGTCCCCCCTCCCGCGGCAGGTACCGCGCACCTAAGAGAGGCCGTTGACCGCTGCTTTTCGCCGAAGCGGTATGCTGGCGGGGCTGCCCATTGTGAGAGGTCGATACATGCGCGTCAAGCCAGGCCTGCCGTTCAGCTTCCAGGGCCTCGAGGGTGATGGGATGCGCGTGGCCATAGGCCAGGCCATCCTTCACGGTCCTCAGCGCCGCGGCCATGTCGTCGGTATGGCCGTTCAAGGCTCGCTCCAACACCGTATATGCCTGGTCATAGCTGAGCAGTCCACCAGCGACAAAGCCCCCCAAGAGCCGAGACGCCTTCAGCCGCGTATGATGCCGTGTCCCCAGCACCGCGGCCTGGATCATCTGCACGGCTGTCTTGATGGCGCGCACGGCATGATCATCGCTGTGGTCATTGGTGTGCGTGGCAGTCGATGGCAGTAAGGATGTCGATGCAGGTGACTCCCGGATCGGCGCGGGTGGCAGCTCGAAGCCTGCGGCGTCCGGATTCCAGTATGCCTCGGGGTCCCAGCTCACAAAGCACAACCGACTGACATCCTTCCCGGTCTGATCCCAGGCGATCCCACGCAGCCGCAGATACTCCGCAGAGACGACCCGCCACGCATACTCGTACTCGTCGCCATCCGCAACTACGGGGCCGCGGACACCAATCTTTAGTCCCTCGACGCTGGGACTGACGAAGGCATACACCGTGCGTGGATCGCTGCAGATGGTGCGCTTGGCGGCCTTCACGTCAGGGAGATGATCGAGATCGCCATGGATAATCCCGGAGTGCTGCTTCAGGTGAGCGAGACCCCTTTTGGGGGCGAAGACGCCGCAAAACGTAAAGGCCGGTAGGTGTGCTTTGGCGCGATCATAGGCGAGCTTTCCATCACGAGCGAGTACCTGATGCACGTGCGTCACCTGCCGTCGATAAGCGCCTGTATGGATCATCTGCAACGCATGCGCGAGTGTGACGGTCCTGGCGGGCGTACTATTGAAGCTGTTCCGGAATAGGCTGACTTTGGCGGCGGCAAGGGAATTGGTGGCGTCAGGCATGGCGCGGGCCCTCCCGCTAGATGGTCGCGTCGACGGCTTGGACCAGCCAGCCGCGGCCGGTGGCCAGCGCCCACATGCCCAGGGTGACGAGGGTGGTCTTATGCGTGACGTGGGCCTCATCATGCGATATACTATGGATCACGAGTAGCTCCTCGAGCCTCTTACCTGCGCTCATTCGTTGACGCCGCTCTCGGCCCTCTCAGCCGAGGCGGCGTTCGCGTTTTTGGGTGCTGGAGCGGTCTGCTCCCCTATGCCAGGATCTGTTGTGGTCGCCGGAGCCAACAAGATGGTCCAAAGCCGCCGCCAGGCCAACAGCTGCACCGGGAGATCCTCAAGCGGCGTCTGGGCTATGACCATGATTGGCTTCGGCACTCGAGAGTGCCCGCTCTCAGGGCTTCGCTGTTCTCGATTAACGCCATCCCGCGCTGGTCCCGTGGGGTGGCGTTGTTTAGGCTCCATCCTGTTGCTCACTTCCTGAGAGCCTCCCTCGGAATTCTCAGCACCTTTCCAAAGCGGACTGCCGATAATGCCCCCCTTCTGACGAGGTCGTAGAGTGTGCTCCTCCCGAGATTGAGGTATGCGCGCGCTTCTGCCGGCGTAAGGTAATCCGGAAGCATTTCGTACTTTGTGTCTCGTGTCACCTTGTGCTGCTCCATCACGTCCCTCCATGATATTGTGATCCCGTTGCCTATTTCTCTGGACACGACAACACTCTAATGTATGTTCAACACTGCGCAACACGGTAACTATGGTATTATCGTGGCGGAAATGGTGATCACATGGCGGCGAGCAAGAAAGGTAACGAATTCATTGCTTTTGGCTGGGTTGCCCTACAAGACGGGTATGAGTGGATAGATGGGCATGAGGATTACATGCCACCAAGATGGGGGAAGGGTTGGGCACCGGCTGAACGATGGCTCGTCCTCCGCCCTGAGGCCCAGAATCGTAAACCCCGGAGGTACAACCTCTTGAGGAGAAGACCTCGCTCTTTCGCACGTTTGCTGAGACTCCACTCACGGAAGAGGGAATTCTACAATTCACAAATCAATACGGATGTTTGGGCGTAAAAAAGTGGATTTTCCCCAAAGAACCACTTGCCTTTGCACTTTCGGAGGAAGGCCAGAAGCTGGTGATGAAAGACTTCAGCACGGGAATATTAGGTCCCAACATAGGCGTCGGCGGTGAGAGTCTCGGGATGTGGCAACAATCCATTCAGCGTATGCAGTTTGCTCTCACCCTCTGGGATGCGATCCGAAGCAACGACGTAGGGCAGTTGCGGCGCTTTATTCTTTTCCAAAAGGGGAATGGTCAGGCCGGTGGGTTCATCTACCGATCTCGTGAAGAAGTCGGTGATGGCTACGAGACGGGCGTTATTGATGAGACGGCGCACGATATTCCGGCGGATGGAAGAGCTTTACTGAGACCTCGAAATGTCATTCGTCTAGCCCTTGTTGTGGTACAAACGTTAGCGAACAAACAACTATGGACCCATGCAGGACCATGCTTACTTTACGGGCCACCGACACCGCCCGATGGCCTGCGGGCCGAAGAATTGCCGCAAAACAGATTATACCTGAGAATTGTCCCGAAGAACCTCATGGGAGCGATGTGGCTTCAGTTTGCCAGAGGCATTGATGGCAATAAAGATTACCGTCGATGCCGGGCATGTGGAAAATGGTTTGAAATCTCTCTGGAGGCGAACCGACCTACGAGATTCTTTTGCAAAGACGGCTGTCGCTATAAGGTCTATAGAGAGCGGATAACCGCCGCGCAGCAGCTGCACTTCGAGGGAGTCTCAATTCAGGAGATCGCGGGACGTTTGGACACACACACCGCAACGGTCGAAGGATGGATAGCCCGACCTGCCCCTCGAAAGCGTAGAGCGGTAGCTAACACGTAGCGAACGAACATCCCAGCATAAGCAGTCGCAGGCGACATGAGGGGAGAGGCAGAGGTGATCAGGAGGACACATGCGTGACACACAACTTGGAACCCTTTACGCACATGGTGGAATCACGTCATATGGATAGAATTGATCGCTGCGGTCTCGGGCGTTTCAGCCTGCACCACTCTTGGTCACTCCAGCTCGAACCCTTCAACTCACTCCCCTGAAGGGGGCCATGCAGGGCTGATGCTCTCAGGGGACGTCGATGGCGGCAGTGGAATGTGATTACCAGGAGGGCAAGTCGATGCTGGCACAGCGGCTCACCACCATCCTGCCGGCGATGACCCTGGCCGAGGCCATGGAGACCACGCGTATCCACCGCGTCGCCGGCCTCACCGGCGCCCGCACGGCATGGGTCACGACCCGCCCGTGTCGCGCGCCCCACCACACCATCTCGGAT
>JBKPCR010000336.1:0-9681 GCA_046727435.1 bacterium
CTCCTGGATCGCGTCGTACGGAGCCGCGAGTCGCAACGACTCCCCTGCCGGATTGTCACCTGGAATAGCCGCGAGAAGTGCGTCGAAGTCGAGAATCACCGGCGATGCCATAGAGTGGCTTCCCCCTGTTACGCCTGCCCAGTACCTCCCAATGCCTCGAATGCGACCTCCCTGACCTCCAGTATGGGCCTTTCCGTCCCGTCGATGAGGAACAGGCGCTGCCCGACCCCGAGAACAAGCCCCTCACTCAGCGCGTTCCAACCGGTCATGCGGCCCAACTTGACTCGATCATCGCCATGCTGGCTCGACCCGGCGTAAAGCACGGGGAGAAATACATCCCCCACGGCGCCAAAGTGGGACTCAAGTGTGCCCGGCAGCCAGAGCAAATCTCGGAGCCTCTTAGGCGGGGAGACTGTCAGGTGCCTGATCTGCTCAAACGGGACCCAGACATAGTTGCTATGGACAATCACTTCGAGGAAAGGACCCAACAGATCATCTGCATCACGGAAGTCGGTGAACGGCTGGCCCTCGATCTCGCCCTTCCGGGGGGGACGGATGTCTTCAGATTGCTTGACCAAGTCTTCCGCCTCGGCCTGTTGGGTCCCGCGGAGACGGTTAATGGCCTCGAGGTGCAGGTGCGTGTATGGTGGGGTGTCAAACAGGAAGTCAGGGCGAAGCCCATCCGAGAACAGACGACGGCGGCTATGCTCGGCGGTGAGAATGTTGCGGTAGACTTGGACTCCCACCTCCGAGGCGGCACTCTGATGTCCAATGACGTCAAGCTGTCGTTGCGCCCGCTCGTAGTCTCCCGCAAAACAGAGCAATTCGAAGAGGAAAGTGCGCAGGCGGGAATCGCTCGGGCTAGATCGTACCTCCTGATTGAGCTGCTCAATGGCAGCGGAGAGTTGTCCAGCATCGAGAAGCTCTTTGGCGTCCACGGGTTAGATTCCCATCATCACAGAGAAACGGCCCAAATAGCTAGCCGGGTAAAGAACAGGACAACCTGACAGCCTTTTAAGCAGAAAAAACCCTTATTTGTGTTGAATACGGCATGACTATGTCATCTTAAGAAATCAAAGTCAAGAGCATCCTCCCGCGAGCATAAGCACGCCGGTCGTGAAATCTTTATCTCCGGTTACATATAACTGGACTATAGCGATCGGTGCCGAGGTTCTGGGCTCTTCTGGTGCGTACAGCCGTCGGTGCAGTCTCTTTAATGGGCAAGAGCCATGCCGTCCGGGCTATGAACGCTAAGTATCCAAAAAGCAATGTGCAATTCAGGTATTCAGACCAGCACTAAGACCACCTAGCATGCAGATCTGAGCACCTGCAGCGTATGACCAGTAGGAAATGTCCGCAATGGCCTGCACCTTAAGAGGAACCGTATGTTGCCCACGCTGATCACAGATGAACACCGACTGTTCACTTCTGTATATTCACGGCCGACAGCCGTTCCGGCTCAACAAGAGCCAGGGCCCTGGCGGCCAGAGACCGCCCCGCCGGCTTACTGCTCGGCTCCCGCCCTGCGCAGCAATTGCACGACATCGCTGTGACCTTCTTTGGCTGCAATCATCATAGCCGTCCGGCCATCCACATCCTTCACACTGGCGTCAGCACCCCTAGCGAGTAAGAGACGTACGGTGGCGGTTTGGCCTTTATTGGCGGCCACCATCAATGCCGTCCAGCCGTTCCGATGTCTCGCGTTAACGTCCGCCCCTCGGGCAATCAAGGTTTCCACCGTGTCGGCGTGGCCGTTCGCGGCCGCGTTCATCAAGACGGTAAAACCTGTGTCATCGCGCTCATTGGCATCGGCGCCACCAGCGAGCAGCGTTTCTACAGCGGCGCTGCGTCCGCGCTCCGCGGCGAGCATCAAGGCGGTGTTGCCGCTCTTATCTTCCTCCTGCACGCCGGCGCCATTACGTAATAAAACCTGCACTGCCGCTGCATGGCCACGTTCTGCCGCGAGCATCAACAGCGTCAGGCCTGCCGTCGTTCGCTCGCCGGCCTCCGCACCACCGATTAACAGGACTTGCACGGCCTCCGCGTGGCCAGTACCCACGGCCACCACGAGGGGAGTCAAGCCGTTACTGTCTCTTTCAGCGAGGCGTGCCCCTTTATCCACGAGGGCCTGCACCGCGGCGGCGTGACCGCCGGCCGCAGCCAGATGTAAGGCGGTCTTCCCCTGCTTCGGCTCTTTAGTGTGAATGTCGGCCCCCTTGTCCAGCAAAACCCGAACGATCGGCGTATACCCCCGATCGGCTGCCACCAATAAGGGCGTCCAGCCATTGTTGTCTTTTTCCATGACATCGGCGCCCTTCGCCAATAGTGCCTGAACCGGCGATGTGTGGCCATTGCCGGTGGCCAAATATAAAGCTGTTCGACCCTGCTTTGACTCTTTCTCATCGACTTCTGCCCCGCTTGCCAGCAGCGCTCGCACTATCGCCGTATCGCCTCGGTCTGCGGCGAGCATTAGGGGGGTCCAACCGCCATTATCCTTGTCCTTCGCGTCAGCCCCCTTCTTAAGCAACGCCTGAACAACCGCCGAGTGCCCGTTGGCGACGGCCAGGAACAGGGCTGTGCGGCCCTGCCTTGGCTCCTTCTCGTGCACACCCGCACCCTTGTCTAGCAGGGCCTGGACGATATCGGTGTGGCCGCTCTCCGAGGCGATCATCAAAGCGGTCATACCCCGGGAGTCTTTCTCATTGACGTTCGCTCCTTTACGCAGGGACGCTTGGACATTCTTGCTGTCTGCCTTCATCACCGCCGGCATGACCGAAGGCGGTGGGCCTTTCGAGCAGGCGGCGAGGAGGCCCCCGAGCATCAATAACACCATAAAATTGCGCTGTAGTGGCATATGACTTCTCCTGCTCGCCTCGATGCATGGGGCCATGTGTGACAACGGTCGCCCCTACCCCGCTCGATCAACATGAGCTTCTTGAGCGCCAATGCTAGAATACTTCGCGACGACTGACAAGCATTGTCGCTGTCGTTTCTGAGAGGGGTCTTCGTGCTTGCTCAAGACAACTCCCGCTGGTCGTCCTCCAAGATACATCCTGGAGGCCTGCCTGAGATTCTCTGCGCTTGCCGATTTTGCTATAATTCCGGGTAATCATTCGTTATGCTTCAGGTGTAGCTCTCATAGTCTCAGACTCTGACAAACAGAGTGGGTGGCGACCGTGATGCGGGTCTTTCTTGCGCTAGGAGTGGTTCTGTTGATGTGTATGTGCCCCTTCCCCGTCTCCGCCGCCACACCGATGATTGAAGTCGCGGCGAGTCGGGGCGATATCCGCTCTGGTCCTAGCGCCATGCACGAGATCATGGGCGAGGTGCGGCAGGGGGAGAAGTACGCCGCCCTGGAGAAGCGCGGGGAGTGGTATCGCATACGCTTGGTGGATGGGCGGGAAGGTTGGATTCATGAGAAACTGGTGAGTGCGGCCCGAAGCGGTGAGGCGGGCCAACCGCGGGCAGCGGCCTCGGGTCCTTCGATCGGAACCGAGAACTTTTACGGGAGTAGTTGGGCGGTCGTCGTCGGCATCAACGACTACCGGACCTGGCCCTCACTGAATTACGCCGTCAACGACGCCAGGAGCGTGCGGTCAAGGTTGCTCGACCTCGGCTTTGAGTCGGGGAAGATCTTTGAGTTGTACAATAGAGATGCGACAAAAGAGAATATCCTGCGCATCGTCGCCGACGAGTTGCCCCGTAAGACCGGCCCGAACGACCGAGTGCTCTTTTTCTTCGCCGGCCATGGCCAGACCGAGGAGCTGCAGGGAGGTATCAAACGCGGCTTTCTCATCCCTGTGGATGGGGATCTCGACAACCTCTACGCCAAGAGCATCCCGATGAATGTAGTCGCTGATATCTCCCAGCGTATTCCGGCCAAGCACATCCTGTTCCTGATGGATGCCTGCTATTCGGGCCTCGCCTTCGCTCGTTCATCTCCCCTGTCCTCACAAACGCCTGGCTATTTAGAGAAGATCACCGGCGCCAGGGCTCGGCAAATCATCACCGCCGGCGGCGCGGGCGAACAGGTCTTTGAGCAGGAGGGACATGGCCTCTTCACCAAGCGCCTGCTTGAGGCCTTCGATCGAGGCGCAGATCTCAATAGCGATGGCGTGCTGACGGCATTTGAATTGGGCAACTACCTACGCTCGAAGGTTTCGGCAGAGTCAGCGAATCGGCAGACGCCCGTCTTTGGCACCCTGGAGGGGGAAGGAGAGTTCGTATTCCTCATGCCGCAACGCAAGGAGGGAACCCCCGTGGGGGAACCGCGTGTTGAGGTTCCGCGCGTCAGACCACGCACCGGAGAAGAGCCGAGCCCGAGGCAAGAGGAAATGAAGACTGCCAAGGCGGTGTCGCAGCCAGCGTCGATCCAGTACCACCTACTGGTCACGCACATCGACTTCGGGACCTTCGTCAATTACCTCGACAAAGCCCCAGCCGGAGCTTCCGGGGAGGAAGTCATGCCACGCCTGGAAGGCCGTCTCGACCGACTGGAGTTTCCCTCGGCAGCGGTGATCCCAGGCCGTGACCTTCAGCTCCTCACCGATGCTGGCTACGGCAGTACCACGCCGTCGCGAATAGCCATGGTTCCTATGAGCAAAGGGAAATCCTGGACCACGATGGTGTGGGAAGGTAATCCAGGGGATAAGGTGGCCTTTGTGATGAAGAGTGAGATGCAAGCCTGGCCCGAGGTCCGCGCTCTAGCTGCCAATCCAGAGGGAGTGCTCAAACGGCTGTCGATTGGGGGACCTTCGCTCTTTGGTGGCGGATCGCAGCAGGTTCCCGAGGCCTCGTACGATTTTCTCCTCAATACGGTGGATCGGGGATTATTTACCGGCTGGGTGGCTCAGCATGCCAAGGTGCTCAACGGCATGTCGATTGTTGTCGGCCGTGGTCGCAGTGGGGTGGTGTCAGCAGATCGCGTGTATGCGATGATGACGCTGCCTCCCGAACCACGTACCTTCAAGCTGGTGATTGGCTGGGAGCAGCCCGACCGCTTGCGGGACCGCTTTCCGCCACGGCGCTAACGGTCGAGCGCAAAATGAGTGGGAAATTGGTGCTAACGTTTCACGCGGCAAATTCGATGGCGATCACTGCTTGGCTGCCGGTCTCGGTCCGTACCACATCCCATTCGAACAACTGCAACGCTGTCGTACCATGTACACGTTCCTGGATACCATCGGGTCTTACCACCACTAAGGTACCAAGGGCATTTTTCACCGTCCCGGCGGGCGGGTTTTGGGCCAGCGGTTGGGTTATGCTGAACAGCAGCATCAAGGTATAAAGCACAAGCAGGGTGACGAGGACAGTTTCGAGGCACGGGTACATAACCTGTTGCCCGATGGATTGGTGGTTTGACGCTGCCGCAAGAAGCGACCCATGGTCGCTGGTTCCTTTCCTAAATGCTCCTAATTACACTCTTTGAGGCTTGTTTGCAACAAACGATCCCTCGTGGTGCTACCTGCGCAAGTACCATCTGTTGAACGATCGCAAGGCCGCAGTGTAGCTCAATCATTATTGCGCTGTAAAACACGAGGAGGAAGGCATATAATTGCGCAAACCTTGTGGGTTGGTCTTGAATGCCGGTGGATTCTGATCTCCTCCGGACCGGCACGAGGAGGACGGCATGAGCGTTATGAACACCTGGCACCGGTGGCTTCTGGTCGGCTTCGCCTGTGCAGTTGTGGTGTGCTGTGTAGCCGTGGTGGACCCACCATCCTCAGGGCTTGCGGCTGACACGATGCCCATAGCACGCAGCCGGCTCAAAGTGATGTTCATGGTCCAAGGTCCTGGCCAGGAGAGGAGCCAAGTCGTCGAAAACACACTTGCTCAGGCATTTCTCAGGCAAGGGTACCAGGTCATCGATGCTGACTCGGTGACCCAAAGCCTGCGTCGCCATGCTTATCTCAGCAAACAGGCTGAAACCGAAGCCGCTAAGCGCCTCGGTTCTGGTCTGGGAGCGGATATGGTCGTGAGTGGTGAGGCAAATGTCCGCGTCGTGGACAAATCCTATACCCTGCTCGAGGGAAAAAAAGTTATTGTTGGCCAAGGAGATGTCACCGTCAAGGCGGTTCTGGTGAAGAGTGGCCGGGTGATCGTGGGAGAAACCGCCACACAACGTAAGCCATTTGACACTACCGGTCAGAGCGCCCTCCAGATGGCAGCCGAATCAGCAGCCGCAAAATTACTTCAAGGAATTGAGCAATTCGTGAATCGCGACACCACGGATTATCGTCTCGTCGTCCGGAACGTGAACGATGCGCAGTCCCTAGCCCTTCAAGAGGACCTGCGGAATCGCCTCAAGGGCGTGAGACAGGTCGATGCGCACAGCTCTATGCAGAATGTCTCGGAGCTCAATGTCAGCGTCGAGAAGGCCCAGGATTTACCATTCAAGCAAAGCCTTTTTTCACAGCTCTCCAACCTCGGCTTCGGCACCTTCGAAATGGTGGCGGGGGAAGGCCAGACCATGTATCTGCGGAAAGCGTCTCCACAGCCAGACCCAGAATCTCGGCCCCCCTCTCCCGGGCTCGGCCCTAGCGGGGCATCCCCCAACGTACCCCTTACATTCAAGACGATATATACAAAAGGTTATGCGAAGAGCTGGGCTGTACTGATCGGCATCAATGAGTATCAGCAATGGCCAAAGCTCAGGTATGCCGTAAATGACGCGCAAGCCGTCGAAACCCTCGTGCGCAAGCTCGGGTTCGATGAAGTCATTATGGTCCTCGACAGAGAGGCCACGCAACAACGCATCCTGCGCGTCCTGGGGGATGAACTGTATGCCAAGACCAAAGATGATGACCGGGTGTTTATCTTCTTTGCCGGCCACGGCCAAACCCAGGATTTACCCAGTGGGGGGAAAGACGGTTATATCATTCCGGTGGACGGCGATTTGAATAATTACTACTCCACGGCGATCTCCATGCAACAACTCCAGCGTCTGGCCGACCGTATCCGAGCCAAGCACATGTTTTATGCCATGGATGCCTGTTTCTCCGGGTTGCTCTTGCAACTACGCGGCGAAGCCCTCAATGAGCCTCCTGGTGAACTCACGATGGTCCCAGCTCGGCAAGTGCTCACCGCGGGCGCAGAGGGGGAGAAGGTCGCCGAAACCGGTGGACACGGATTATTCACGAAGTCCTTGCTGAGTGGCCTGGCCGGAGCTGCGGACCTCAATAAAGATGGCTACATCACCGCCAGTGAGCTGTATCAATATATCACTCCCCAGGTACTGGAGGAATCGCGCAACTCGCAAAATCCGGTGTTCGGGCGCCTGGGATTCGGCCAGGGGGAATTTATGTTCGTGCGTAAGTGATGTCCTATCGCCATGCTGAATCCGTGGCAGATGAAGGTGACAGGGCTGAGAAATGCGTGGCTTGCCAGCATGCTTTGTCCGCTGCTGGTAGCATGTGGAGGTCCCTCGGTGCGCGGAGATCCCCGATCTGCGACGCCGGCATTGTCGTTGTCTGCAGGGAAAGTCCTTGCCGCCATTGGGATGAAACCCCCAGGGAAAAATGGCTCTGGGGTCGATGATGCCGTCTGGCAGGACCGCCGTGTCGCATTTGGGCTCACCAATTTGCTAGCTGAGTCCTTGTACGAAACCGGGGCATTCCGCCTGGTGGAGGAGAGGGACATGCGCCAACGCCAGGTGATAGAGGAGTTGGTAGACCTTTTCTGGAGCACATCCCATCCCGAAAGCTCACAGCCAGAGCTGGCGGGCATTGGAAGACGTCTTGAGGCAGACCTCCTGGCGTATGGGAGGGTCGACTATACCAGGAGCTCCAGCCAGCGCATCCAGGTCGGTCCGGTGGGGAGATACCAACAGACGCTGCGCATCAACATCGACGTTTGCTTATACGAGATATCAACGCAACAAACGCTCTGCCGGACAGGTGAAGGGAAGGCCCAGCAGGAGGCAGTAGGGGTGATCTATACGTTTCGCAACGATCGCCCTGATTTCGAGAAGACAGCCGCGGGCCTTGCTACCAAGCAGGCCGTGACCTCGGCTGTACAGGCGCTCATAGCCAGCATCCGGTTCTCTCCGTAGGAGGAATCCTGGTAATGTGGCGACAGATGGCCTCTTTGATAATCATTGGCTGGTTAGGATGGGGGTGTGCCGCGAGCGAGGGGCCTCACGGCATGGCGCAACCGGCTTCCCCGGAAGCCGAGCCTGTCCAGTTTCCGCCATATCGTGGCCCAAAGCAGAGAATATGGGGATTTCAAATCAAGATCCCGGCTGATGACATCCAACGCTATCCCGAATTGGGGGAGAAGCGCGTCGGCTTTGGCCTGAGCAGTATCCTTGTTGAGACGTTATTTGACACAGGACGGTTCACATTCTTAGAAGATAAGGAGCAGATTCTCAGGCGCCTGGTTGAGCTGTGGGAAATGACCGGAGACGGCATCCTCGTGAAGAATGCCGTGGCGCCTGATACCGCTCTACAAGCTCCAGATTTTTTGGTATATGCGGAGATCTTCGATTTTGTCGCCTGCTCACCGGTTGAGCGCATTGGCCTGGTGAATAAGCAACTGAGCTGTGTGACCAGCGTTGGGGTGCAGGTGCGAATAGCCACCACCGCCACCGGCGAGTATATTCCCGGCTCCGCTGAAGGGAAATACGTGCATACCGTGAATTTGTCGCTGTTCGGCGATACCCACCTGGCCTTCGATCAATCTGCCGTCGGCAAAGCCACTCTGAAGGCCACGCAATATGCTCTCCTCAATGCCCTGGAGCGCTTGGATAGGGCCGGGCGGTGATGCCTACCCATCCCCCACCAGCCAATTCCCTGCCCAGGCGGGCTTGCCTCAGCTGTGCTGATGGACCTTACGGGCCCGCGCGGCGCAGACACACACTTGAACCTGTTGTTGGTCACAGAGATATACAGACACCCGACCAGCGAGACCCAACAGAGCTAAAAGCGACCAATCGCGCTGATGAAAAAGATATTCGTCGTATAATCCTTGATCTCAAGGATGGTGCTATAGCCCCCATTCAACTCAAACGTATTGGAAATTTTATACTGCGCAACTGCTCGAACTTTTGTTTGCGCATTTCGACTGCTAGAAATATCTGAAGCAAATGAGTTAGTCCTATTGGCCCCCAGGTTTATTATGAAGTTCTCACGATAGGGGATGCCAATATTTAGCCCATATGTCAAATCCTGATCGACCTGTCGATCATTAAGAGTATCGATGATGTCTCCCAGTATGCCAGATGTACTCGGCAGGAATTCCAACGTTGTTTTGGATACTTGGAATCCTAACCCAAATGAAATAATAAAATACTTTAAATCTTTTTCTATAGAGGAAAATATGCTACCACCATACGTCAGGTCGCCGAGGATATCTATTGCATTCGATTGAGATACCAGTATCGAGGTAAAGGCATCGGCGCCAATCCGAATGGTAAGATCCCCCTCGTAAGGAATATAGGTCCCGTAAAAGTCAAACTGCGAAAAATGGGCTGTAGTGTCAGCAGGGTCATTAAGGCTCGTATAGCGGTAGGGGACTAAAAGTCCTATCTCAAACCGACTGGCGATATCCCGACGATAGCTTAACAGCGTCCCCACCGCGTTCCCGTCGCTGTTATTGAGCTCCAGACGGTTATATTCCAGACGGCCAGAAAGTTCATTCTTTAACTGCTTGCGCTGGGAGCCGCGTGGGCTTTTGATCGGTGTC
>JBKPCR010000337.1:0-8174 GCA_046727435.1 bacterium
GATCAACTCGCCGCGATCGATCGGCACATCGAACGTGAAGGCTTCCGGATCGGCGGTTTCGCGGTGTTCAGACAGTAACAGGTCGGAGGCAATCAACACCGGGCATTGGTATTTTTCAGCGATGTTGAAGGCTTCAATAACGCTGTAATAGCAGTCGACGGCATCGACCGGGGCAAAGATAGCGCGTGGATATTCCCCTTGCGAGGCCCCAAACAATTGATTCAGGTCGGCTTGCTCGGTCTTCGTTGGGAGACCGGTGGACGGTCCACCACGCTGGGCAGAAATAATCACTGCGGGCGTTTCCGTCATGCCAGCCAGTCCCACCGCCTCGGTCATCAATGCGAAACCGCCCCCGGATGTGCCGCACATAGCGCGCGCCCCGACATGCCCAGCACCCACCGTCATGTTCATCACCGCAATCTCATCTTCGGCCTGCTTCACCACCATGCCATGTCGTGGCCCATAGCGCACCAGCCAATGGAGAATCGACGACGCTGGGGTCATCGGGTAGGCCGCGTAAAATTTGCACCCGGCCGCCAAGGCGCCCATGCCAAAGAGCTCATTGCCGGAGACGACCATACGCCGCTTGCCGCTCAGCTGCCAGCGATAGTCGCGCTTGGCATAGCGTTCGACGGCATATTGGTAGCCTGCACTTGCCACCCCGACATTGGCATCGACGATCTTATCCCCTTTACGCCGGAAGGTCTCACGCAGCATGCCTTCGAGGACATCGAAATCGAGGTCTAGCAACCATAGCAAACCACCCAGCAAGACGGTGTTTTGCATGATCGGATTGCGGCCGAATTTCTCGCTGAGGTCCTTAACTGGGAAGGGATAAAGCACGACCCCCGGCTGTAGATCGTCTTGTGCGACCTGGAGCTTATCGCTGTTATACAGGATCCCACCGTTGGCATTAACTTCGGAGGTGTGCTGATTAAGCGTATCCTGGTTGAGCGCCATCATCAGGCTGAGATGATCGCCGTGGCATTCCACTTTTTCATCGGCGATGCGCATCCGGAGCCATACATGTCCGCCACGGATGATCGATTGGTAACTATTGTAGACGAAGACGTGTAACCCCAAGCGGGCACACACCTTAGCCAGGGTATCACCGGTCGCGGCATTCCCATCACCGGCGGCCCCACCGATGCCTACAGTGACTTCCAGTCCATTCATACCCATTCCCCTTACTGTGCCACGATGTCGCGGTATCGTCCATCGTATAGAAGGGAGTTGAATTGTTACCCATAGCTGCAGGCTCTAGCGCCCGTGACCTTTGCCGCCTCTCGTAGTACAGCCGGGTAACGCAAGTGGCGCGCCAGACGTGAGACATGCTGATGGACCTTTCTGCAAGTTAATCTACACAAGTTTACGGCGAATGTAAACGTTCAATTGAGGCGCGTGCGGGTTGGTGCAGCAAGGGGACATACGGCGCCGTTGACACTCCCGTTGGGTTTCGATAGAGTAGAGCACCCCTCAGCGCTAGGGCGGGCACGCAGTGACCTGTCAGCGCTGCGCGACCGTCAGGAGCAGCGCCACGATACCGTCACACAGCCAGCGGCGAAAGCCGCCGGACGCATGTAGAAGGATGAGCGGTCATGGCAAGTACCAGGGACGTCGCCATTGTCGGCGCCGGGATCATCGGTTGTAGCATCGCATTCGAGCTGGCCAAGGCGGGGATGCAGGTCTGCGTGCTCGAGCGCGGGGGAATCGGCGAGGAGTCGTCCGCTGCCGCCGCAGGTATGTTATCGGGTCAGCATGGGGTGACCAATCTTGGCGCACGGTATCAATTGCACGTCGAGGCGCGTGAGCTGCACGGACGGTTGGCGGACGACCTGCGCGAACAGACAGGGATCGATGTGGGATTTTGCCGCTGGGGCCTGCTTGAATTATTGTTTACGCCGGGTGAAGTACGCGCGGCAGATCGTTGCTGTGCAATCCAGACGCAGGCGGGGCTTCGGGTCGAGTGCCTCAGCCGTGAGGAGACACTGGCCCTAGAGCCCGCCCTCGCATCAGACCTCCAGGGAAGCATTCGTTATGTGGACGAAGCCCATGTGCATAATGGGCGACTCACCATCGCCCTGGCCGAAGCCGCGCGTCGAACCGGTGCGGAGTTCCGCAGCGGTGCGCCTGCCCTGGCCCTCATCCGCGAGCGGGAGCGCGTCGTTGGCGTACAAACGCCCACCGAGACGGTGTACGCCGAGGCCGTCATCGTAGCCAATGGAGCGTGGTCGAGCGATCTCATCCGACCGCTAGGCCTGATGCTGCCGGTCAAACCGATGCGTGGCCAGATGCTGGCGGTGCGCACGGTGCCACGCGTTGTGAGTCAGATCATCTACGGCCGCCATATGTACCTGGTGCCGCGCCCGGATGGCGAAACCCTGGTCGGCGCCACCGTCGAAGATGTAGGGTTTCGTAAAGAAGTGACGTTAGAAGGCTTGGAAGAATTGATTCAGGCTGGACGCCACATCGCGCCGGGGATGATGGGTCAGCCGGTGATACGGACCTGGGCTGGCCTGAGGCCAGGCTCTCCCGATGGCCTGCCGCTGGTCGGACCGGTGGCAGGGCAACCAGGGCTCATCCTTGCCGTCGGGCATCACCGCAATGGCATCTTGCTGGGGCCCATGACCGGCGTGCTGGTGAAGCAATGGCTGGTCGATCATGTGCAGTCTCCACATCTGGATTTACTGCGTCCCGAACGCTTCCCACTACGTGGGCCGGTAGAGGCGTAATGCTGTTCCCTCTCCCGCTGGGAGCATGGGGGTCAGATTGCGTACCCAGGAGCGTTCCCTCTCCCTCCGGGAGAGGGTTAGGGTGAGGGCGGCCGCGGATGATCGAGCGGTTGATCTCAGGCCGAGGCCAGTACCCCAAACCGTTCGATGCGATAGTCCGCAAGTTCTGGGCTCGCTTGACCGGTGGTAATCTCTTGCGCCACCAATTGTCCCACTAAGGGTGCCAAGGTCACGCCGCTGTGTGTGACCGCCACATAAAAGCCGCTGATGCCAGGCACCGGACCGACGATAGGTCGTTCATCCTGGGGCATCGGCCGCACCCCGATCTTCATGGTCTCCACATGCGCCTGGGCCAGCTCGGGCAGGAAGGCCGCGGCTCTGGCCAGCAGTTGCTGACCGCGCGTCAGTGACAGGTCTGTATCCTCTGTGTCCATGCTCCAAGATTCGCCCAAGAGGATGCGCCCGTCGGCTTGCTGACGGAGGTGAAGACTCGGGGTATGAATAACGGTACGTACCAGCGGTGGCAATGGCACGGTGAGCACAAGCGTACCCGGCTTGGGAAACATTGGAATACGGATCCCAGCCATGACGCCGATGGCAGCCGCGTCAGACCCTGCGGCATCGACCACGATATCGGCAGCGAGAACGCCAGAGGGGAGACGGGCGCCGGTTACATGGCCATTACGGATTTCCACCCCGACGAGACTGGTGTCGGTGCGGACTTCAACCCCAAGCGCCTGGGCACGCTGGAGCAGCGCCCTGATGACTGACGGCGGATGTGTCGCCCCATCAGAGGCGGCATAGCAGGCAGCTGTGAGCGTCGGGCGCACATGAGGCTCACGCGCCATGATCTCGTCGCGGCCGATCATCTCCACCGCATGTCCCCAGCTCTGCAACTCCTGCACCCGGGCCTGCAACGCTTGGGCCGCATCTGGCTGGTCCACCCAGTGGATGCCACCGTGCCAATGCAACTCCATGTCGATGCCCAGCTCGTCAGGAAGTTGGCGATACAGCTCGACGCTGCGACGCGCGAAGTCGTAGTAGCTGCGCGTCGTCCGAGAAAACGCATTCACCCAGGCAAAGGAGTTATTCGAGGTCTTGCGGCCGGGTTGTTCGCGCTCGAGTAACGTGACTTGCGCTCCGGCGCGCGCCAGATAGTATGTGATCGCTGCGCCCACGATGCCCCCTCCCGCCACCACAACCCGTTGTGCCATGTCCATCCCCTCCCAGATCCGCCTGCAGCCTGCTGGTTGTGATATCAACTCCATTGCCTCGCCGCAGCCACTGTAACATGGGGGTGCCGTGAAGTCTAGGGTTAAGGGGCGCCACGCCGCCCTTTCTCAAGCGCATAGGTGATCACCTGCTTTCTCCCACCCGAGCCTTCTGCTAGATTAGGTGCGGGTCAATCATGATACTCGCGCCAGCGACTTCCCTCACCCAGCCTTCGGAGAACTAACGAATTGGCTGAGAATAGGGGGAGCTTGCATCTCTTGTTCTTGGAGCCAGAGCCCTATGGCTATTCTCACACCTGACTGGGTGAAGCACGCCATCTTTTATCAAATCTTTCCCGATCGCTTCGCCCGCAGTCCGCGCAGCACCCCCCCGTGCGGGATTCAGTTCAAGCCTTGGGGCAGTCCCCCGGAGCAGCAGGGCTTTCAGGGCGGCGACCTCCTGGGGATCATCGACAAGTTGGATTACTTGCGGGCACTCGGCGTCACCGCACTGTACTTGACCCCCATTTTTGCCTCGGCCTCCAACCACCGTTACCACACCTATGATTACTATCAGGTCGACCCCCTGCTCGGGGGCAATGCCGCCCTGCGGAAGCTCTTGGATGAGGCACACGACCGCAATATGCGGGTCGTCCTCGATGGGGTCTTCAATCATGCCAGTCGTGGCTTCTGGGCCTTTCATCATCTTCTCGAAAGTGGCGCAAACTCACCTTACCTCGACTGGTTCATCATCCGTGGCTGGCCCCTGCATGCCTATCCCGGTGACGTCAGGCATCCGCCCAACTACGACTGCTGGTGGGGGTTGCCGGCGCTGCCCAAGTTCAACACCCGCAACCCAGGGGTGCGGGAGTATCTGTTGGAGGTCGCCCGCTACTGGGTCGCGTTCGGCATCGATGGGTGGCGGTTAGACGTCCCCACCGAGATCGACGATGTCAGCTTCTGGCAGGAGTTTCGCCAAGTGGTGAAGACCGTCAATCCGGACGCCTACTTGTGCGGGGAAATCTGGCATCCCGCCGAGACTTGGTTGCAAGGGGATCAGTTCGATGCGGTGATGAACTATCCGTTCAGTCGCGCCGTGTTGGGTTTCTGCGGGGCCCGGACATTGGTCCAGGGCTACCGACAGGGCAACTACCTATTAACGCCGTTGACGGCAGCGCGTTTCGCTCGCCAGATCGACGAGCTTTATACGCGGTACGATTGGCAGGTAAACTACGCTCAGTTGAATCTGCTCGACAGCCATGATACCGCCCGGGCCCTTTGGATCGTGGGGGATGCGAAGAGTGCCCTCCGCCTGTGCGTGCTCTGCCAAATGACTATGCCTGGCGCACCCTGTATCTACTATGGCGATGAGATCGGTATGAGCGCCGCCAAAGACCCTTTCTGCCGTGCCGCCTTCCCCTGGCATGACCAGAGCCAATGGGACCACGACCTCCTGGCCTTCTACTGCCGGGTAACCGCCTTGCGACATCGTCACCCAGCCTTGCAAACGGGATCCTTCCAGCGCCTGCACGCCAGCGGCGGTGTGTATGCCTTTGCACGGACGCTGCCGCAGCAGTGCATGGTGGTGATCGTCAACACGCACACGAGGACGGCCACCATGGACATCGACGTGACCGGAGTCGTGTCCACAGGGATGGTTTTTGAAGGCGTCTGGAATGGCGGGCGTTATGCAGTTAAGGGACAGCGATTGCACAGCGTCACCGTACCGGCGCGAGACGCCGAGGTCTTGGTCAGCGGCGACGGCGGGGTTGGATGCTAATGTCCACCCATACCAAGACGCAGTGCCATACTCGGCAGAGTCTTTGGTGCTAGTCATGGGGTAAAACCGTTGCCCCCTCACCGCATAGGATCGATTAGAGGCCTTGCTTGTGCCGAAAGCCGGAACTTCCGGGTTCCTGACCGTGTGAGGTGCCATCGACAGCAGCAGAGCCACCGGGGCGTCTCATCAACCGGTGATCATACTACAGAGGGCACGATCACTGATGTGTTATTGACGAAACCCAGGCAAACCGATTAGAGTAGGAGCGACGTTGAGGCATTTCTCCCCTGGCTAGCAGGGGGAATGGCTGTCCACTGGCTGAGGGTAGCTTGCCATGGACACAACCCTATACCCCACTAATGCTGACCTGCTGCACGCGCTCGTGCCTCTGGTGCCTGCGGTGACCCTCCAGGCGACGCTGGATGAACTGGGGCTCGGCTCCGTCCCACACAATCGCCTACTGGAAGACGCCTTAGTCAGTATCGTTCAAGCCGTGCCAGCGCTGCGGACGCGTCTCCTCGATCAGGTGCATGTGACACTTGATCAAGCGGCTGCCATGCTGCGTATCACGCCTTCGACCCTGAAACACTTGGTGCAGACCGAGATTATACCGGTTTCTTCCTCCGGGAACGCTGCTCCGCAGCGCCAGGTCATCATCGCTGCCGAACTTCTCAAACGTCGGTCCCACATCCGACAGCATCTGGCAGTGTTGTCTGAGGCTACCACAGCAGAGGTCGCCGAGCCCTCCACCCGGATGCGCTATGCGCCGATTACCCAGGCATTCTTGTCGGGGCTTGGTGAGGCGGCGCGTGTGCCGCTCATTCCCGATCCATTTCAACAGGCGGCGGTTACGGCCAGCCTGGACTCCGACGTGGTGGTCGTGGCGCCATCGGGCTCAGGCAAGACCTGGATTGCGGAGCGAGCCATCTCGCGTGCCCTGGCCAATGGCCAGACAGTATGTTACACCACACCGCTGAAGGCGCTCTCGAATCAAAAATTCCGGCGTTTTCGCACGCTCTTTGGCTATCATAGCGTCGGTCTCCTGACCGGCGAGCGGCGTGAAAACACTGGCGCGCCCATCGTGGTGGCGACCACCGAGATCTTGCGCAATCAACTCTACGGACACGGTCCCTTCCCGGAGCTGATCATTCTCGACGAAGCGCACTATCTGGCCGATCCCGACCGCGGCTCCGCCTGGGAAGAGGTCATGGTGCTGACGCCACCGACGAGTCTCCTGTTGCTACTTTCGGCCACGATCTCCAATGCCGAGGTGCTGGCCGACTGGATGGCCAGTATCAGGCCGCGGCGGCCCGAGCTCATTACCACCGAGATACGCCCGGTGCCATTGCGCTATGGATGGCTCGGCGAGCAGCGCTCGGTGCTCCCCATGGGCCTGGCGCCATATCTGCTGACCCCGGTGGCGTTTCGCGCCCTGCAGGCGCACCATTTGCCCGGCCTCTTGCAAACCCTGCGCGGCTCATATCTGCTCCCGGCCATCATCTTCTGGCCGACGCGGCGGGCATGCGACGAAGCGGCGGCTGCCTTCCACGAGGTGCACCTGCCGGGCGCCGGAGAGCGTGCCGACGCCTATCATGAGTTGGCCCGTGAATATCCGCTCCTGGACAGTCATCCTCTGCGGCATACGCTGATTGGCGCAGGCGTCGCCCCGCATCACGCCGGGCACCTGATGGCATGGCGCATTGTGGTAGAGGAGCTACTGCGCGCCGGGCTCCTGTCACTCGTCTTCGCCACGACCACCCTCGCAGCTGGCCTTGATGTCCCGGTCCGCACGGTGGTGGTGCCCAATTTCAACGTGTGGGACACCGCTGGCCCGCGGGCCATGAGCGCGCTCGAATTTCATCAGATGGTCGGACGTGCCGGACGACGGGGCAAAGATCGCGTCGGGTTTGTGTTGCTCTTGCCTGAGGATCAGGAAGCGCTGAATACCGCCCAAACCCTCATGACCTCGGCTGCGGAACCGCTGCATTCGGCCTTTCAGGTCACCTATGGCCAGATCCTCGCGCTCCTTGGTCGCTTCGAGCCGCGTGAAGCGCGCGAATTCTGGTCACAGACCTTCGCCGCCTATGAACAGCGGGCAACTATCCTGGGCTTGCAGCGCCAGCTGGAGACGCTTCCTGATGATCCGCTGGAGGGGCGTCCCTGCGATGACCGGCTCGTCACACGCCATCGGTTTCATGCATTGCAGCGCCGCCTGTCGGAACTGTCGCTGACCGAACCACAGCGGCCGGCAGCGCACCAGCTCCGTCCAGGGCGCGTGGTGACACTGGCTGATGGCCATCTGGCGGTGCTCCTCCGGCAGCTGCCGCCGGCGATTGATGTGGAGCCGCGCTGGGAGTGTCTGACCAGTGGCGGCGAGCGTCGGCTCTGCACGGCTAACGACGTGGTCAGCGTCTCAGCTCGGCTGCTCGACATGGGCGATATTCGTCCCAG